>NZ_JAUSYQ010000002.1:8657756-8966396 GCF_030816965.1 Streptomyces canus | reverse complement strand
CCGAGAAGGAGCGCGCCTTGCCTGCGTCGTGTGCTCGGCGCACGCTGGTCGTATGGGTGCTCACGACGGTGGCCCTACGCTCATCACTTCCGTGCAGCGTGCCCTCCGCCTGCTGGAGGCGGTGAGCGCGCACGAGAACGGTGCGCCGGCGAAGAAACTGGCACGTGAGACGGGACTGCCCCTGGGCACCGCCTATCACCTGCTGCGGACGCTGGTCCACGACGGATACATACGGAAGCTGGACGACGGCGGGTTCGTCCTGGGCGACAAGTTGCAGACGCTGCACACCACGGGCCGCGGGCAGGTGTTGCTCAGCCGCGTCCGCCCCACGCTCGCCGCTCTGCGGGACGAGCTCGCGACCGCCGCCTACCTCACCTTCTACGAGGAGGGCGAGATTCGAGTCGCCGAGATCGTCGACGGCCCCCAGGCGCCCCGCGTCGACCTCTGGGTAGGATTCGAGGACGCGGGGCACGCCACCGCGTTGGGCAAGTCCGTGCTGCGAGAACTGGATGACGCCTCACGCAAGGACTACCTCTCCCGGCACCCCCTCGCCGACCTCACACCACGGACCATCACCAGCCGTCCGGAACTGCTCCGGAGACTCGACTCCTCACCCGTGGCCCCGGCCGTCACGGACATGGAGGAGTATGCCCTCGGTACGGTCTGTGTCGCCGTGCCCGTCTACAACGGGGACACACTCGGCTCGCTCGGCGTCTCACTGCGGGCGGACCGGCTCTCACGACTCGAGGAGATCCTGGCGCGGCTGATCCCGGCCGCGAGTCGCGTGACCAGGGGTCTCTCGCTCACTATCTGAAAATCCCCTCCTTGTGGCGCCCGAGCCATACCTCTTTCCTGGATGAAAGAGACATTTCAGCAGCTCCCGCACAAGGTGAGGACTACAGACGAAGCATGAGTCAGGTTCGAAACCACGGCGGCGACCCATGGCTGATTCGGCCGTTCAGGAACCGAGTGGCCGGTCCCGGGTCGGCGACCCGGAAACGTGCCGTCGCACAGTTGGCCGCCGGTACACCCGCACTGCCCGTGCTGATCGTCTCCGTCATCGTCCTCATCGACGTCGTGTGCGGAGCAGGGACGATCTGGCTGCCACTGCTCGCGGCCGGACCCGCGCTGGCCGCCACCACCGGCGGGCCGCGCGGAGTCCTCTGTGTCGGCCTTCTCGCCGCGGTACTGGGGGCGACGCTCGGAACCGCGGACGGCGTTCCGGGACATGAGCTGACGGCGGTACTGTCCGCCCTGGCGGCCGTCACGCTGGCGAGTGGCCTCGCCAGCGCGTTGCGCGGGCGTCGTGAACGGGTGCTCGCGGCCGTCCGCTCGGTCGCGGAGGCCGCCCAGCATGCGCTCCTCAAGCCCGTACCGGCGACAGTCGGTCCGTTCCAGGTGGCCGTCCGCTACAGCGCCGCGGCGGCGGAGGCCCGTATCGGCGGGGATCTCTACGCGCTGGTGCCCACCCCGTACGGGGTCAGGCTGATAGTCGGCGATGTGCGCGGCAAGGGGCTGCCGGCCGTGGGGACCGCCGCACTCGTACTCGGTGTCTTCCGAGAGGCCGCCTACGACGAGCCCGATCTCCTCGCCGTCGTCGGCAGGATCGAGCGGAGCCTCGCGCGCAACCTTGGTGTTGACGACTTCGTCACCGCCGTGGTCGCCGGGTACCCGCGCGCAGGCCATCTGGAGGTGGTCAACTGTGGTCACGCGCCTCCGCTGCTGGTGCGCGAATCCGGCACCGTCGTGGCGGTGGAGCCCGCCCATCCGGCCCCGCCCCTCGGGCTGCGCGCCCTCACCGACGAAACCCCCAGCCTCCAGGTGCTCGCTTTCGCCGACGGGGATCAACTGCTGCTCTACACCGATGGGGTCACCGAGGCCCGCAACCACAGCCGTGAGTTCTACCCGCTCGCCGAAGGGCTGGCCCGCCACTTGTCCGTCGAGCCGGCCGACACCCTCACGGCGCTCCATGACGAACTTCTGGCGCATGTGGGCGGCCGACTGCACGACGACGCGGCGCTGCTCCTGCTCCGCAAACCGGCCGCTTCCGCAAGCGAAGCGCCGTTCCCGAAGCGGTGTCGGACGCCGGTCGCGCCACTTTGACCTGCGGAAACGTCGACTGTAGGGTGCCCGGCCCGGGAAAACACCCCTCCGCAGTTCTCGCATGTTCGCGGGGCTTCCCGTCCGATCGGGCCGTGGATGCACAACGAGCCGGCGAACACTCCCGCTGACCAAGCCGGGCCCTGCAGTAAGCGACCACGCCCCGATGCGTCGGGCAGAGGGCGGTGCCGACACCGCTTGCCTCTGACGCCGAGCACCTGTCCTGTCCTGCACGGTCACACTCTCCTGGCCTGCGGTGTGAGGGCGGCGCAACTGAAGTTCCCACAGGGGCTAACAGGTCGGAAACCGGCCGCTACGGCAGTCGCGCTAGTTTCGTGCCCATGAGGGTGTGGACGCCATCTCGGCCGTTACTCGGCAGGCTCGGCACAATCGGCAAGGGCAGTCCCGACAGGGGCAGTTCAGGGCGTAGCCACAGCGGCCGAACGGCTCCCGGCCGCCGGCCGGTGCCTGGCTGGCGCAGCATCAGAGGCCGTGTGGCGGTGGTCATCACGGTTCCGATCTGCTTGCTGCTGGCCGTGGCCGGTCTGGCCGTCTACGGCCGCGCCGAGGCCCTCGGCGACGCCCGGACGACCCGTGCCGAGGTCGGCCTCAGCCTGCGGGTCCAGGCGTTGGTACACCAGCTGCAACGCGAACGCGGCCTGACGAACGGCCTGTTGGGCGGCGAGGAGAGGTTCCGCACACCGCTCGCAGCTACTCGTAAGCGCGTTGACACGGCGCTGCGCGCAATGCGCCCCGAAAGCGCCGTAGAGGATGTCATCCAGCGGCACTTGCGGCGCCTCGCCGCAATCCGGGCCGCCGCCGACAAGGACACCGCTGCTGACAGGGACACCTCCGACCGGACCGGCACCCTCGCCTTTTACACCGCCGCCGTCGACGCTCTCAACGCCGTCGATCCGGTGGCGGAGACCGCGACGCGCGCCGACCGTCAACTGAGCGACGGCCTGGCGGCGTTACGGGAACTGGCCGCAGCCAAGGAGTCCGTCGCTCTCGAACGCGGTCTCCTCAACGGCGTGTTCGCCCAGGGTTCCTTCCACGGCCGCGAGTACCTGGCCTTCACCGAGGTGCGGGCCGCGCGCGTCGCCGCCCTCGCCCGCTTCCGGCAGGTCGCCACCGCACCCCAGCGCGCTGCCCTGGAGAACGCCTTCGGCACCGAGGACGCCGAACGCGCCACCGCCTACGAGAATCAGGCGGAAGGCGCCGCCGACGGCTCCGCCCTGCGCGCCGACGCCGGCACCTGGTGGGACGCGATGACCGTACTCGTCGACGATCTGTACGCCGTCCAGCGGTCGGTCGGCGACGACGTACGGGACCGGGCCGACCGGCTCAGCCACGACGCCGAGCTGGGCCTCGCCGCTTATCTCGTCGGGGGAACGCTCATGGCCGCCCTCGTGGGCGGCCTCGCCGCTTTCGCCTCACGTTCCCTCACGCGCCCGCTCGGCGCACTCGCCGAGGCCGCCCACGACGTGGCGCGGAACCGGCTGCCCGCAACCGTCGCCCGTATCCAGCAGTCTCCGCAGGACCCTGTGGACCTTCTCCCGTCGGCGGACGCGCGGGACAACCCCGATGCACGGCTGCTGGGCGGCCCGGCGGAGATCGCGGAGGTCGCCGCGTCCCTGCAGCAGGTGGAACGCACCGCCCTCCATCTGGCCGCCCAGCAGGCCGGTCTGCGCCGCAACACCACCGAATCGCTCGCCAATCTCGGCCGCCGCAACCAGAACCTCGTGCGTCGCCAGCTCGGCCTCATCACCCGCCTGGAACGGCAGGAGCTCGACCCGGACGCCCTCGCCGAGCTCTTCGAGCTCGACCACCTCGCCACCCGTATGCGGCGCAACGCCGAAAGCCTGCTGGTCCTGGCCGGGCAGAATCCGCCGCGGCCCACGGCAGCACCCTCCGACGGCCTGGAGGTCGTCCAGGCCGCCGTCGCCGAGGTGGAGCAGTACCGCCGGGTCCTGATCGCGACCGTGGAGCCGGTGCGGGTGCGCGGGCACGCCGTCGCCGATGTCGCCCACCTCCTCGCCGAACTCATCGAGAACGGGCTGACCTTCTCGCCACCGACCGAACCGGTCGAGGTGCACGGCTGGTACGACGCCGAGGACGACACGTACAGCTTCGCCGTCGTCGACCACGGCGTCGGCATGTCCGAAGCCGACAAGGAACGCGCCAACGCCCGCCTGTCCGACTCCGGCGAGGAAGCCCTCCTCGCTGCACCCGCCCGGTTCCTCGGCCACCTCGTCGTCGGCCGGCTCGCCCACCGCCTCGGTGAAGGCGCGCAGGTCCACCTCTTCGACACCACCGGCGGCGGCCTGTCCGCACTCCTTGTCCTTCCCGGCCGCCTGCTCGCTCCGGCGCAGGACCACTCCGCCACACCCCCGCCCGCCAAGCCCGCTGTCTCCCACCTCCTCAACGGCTTCCGAGCAGGCGTCGCCCGTGCCGAGGCCCGAAGCGCACAAGGAGTCTCACCGTGACCACCGCCGTCCAGAGTTTCGGCTGGCTCATCTCGGAGTTCGCACGCACCACCGACGGCGTCACCGACGCTGTCGCCGTCTCCGCCGACGGCCTGCTCATGGCCGCCTCGGACAGCCTCGGCCGAGATCGGGCCGACCACCTGGCCGCCGTGGTCTCCGGCATCACCAGCCTCGCCCAGAACGCGGCGGCGACGCACGGCTTCCACGGCATGAAGCTCGTCATGATCGAAATGCTCGGAGGCTTCCTCATGGTCGGTCGCATCCGCGACGGCAGCTGTCTCGGCGTCCTCGCCGCCGAGGGATGCGACGTCGGCTTGGTCGGCTACGAAATGGCCGTCCTCGCCGACCGCGCCGGCGAACTGCTCACCCCGCAGTTGATACGCGCACTGAACTCCGCGCCCCTGGCCGCGGGATAGTTGCGCCGCGCTTCGGCCAGCCACCCGCGTCGCAGGACCGGGCATCCGCGACAGATCTCCAACCTCCGCGCGCACCGCATGTGGGCCACGAGCGACAGAGGCCCTTCCGTCCGGCGGACGGAAGGGCCTCCGACCAGGTGGGTCTCTGTGCCCCCGGCAGGATTCGAACCTGCGACACCCGCTGCCCGCCGTACCCCGTCGGGCAGCGCGTCGTGCTCGCCGGCGGCGAGGAGGGCGTACGACTCGGGCGGCCGGCGTACCGTCTGCGCGGCGTTGTTGACGAGGATGTCCAGGGGGACGCCCTCCTGGCACGGGTCCTCGCACAGGCCCAGTACCTGGCGCGGGTCGCGCAGGTCGACGGCGATGACGGTCAGCCGGTCGAGCCACCGATCGCTGCCCGGCTCGGCCCGTAATCGGCGCACGGGGGCGGGAAGCGGCTCGTCACCAGGAGTTCCGCGCCCTCCCGGAGCATCATCAGGGCCAGCTGAAAGCCGATCTTCACGCGGCCGCCGGTGAGCAGCGCGCGGCGCCCCTCGAGGTCGGTGGTCAGAGCCCGGCGGGCCGTGTTGTCGGCGGCGCAGCGGGGGCCCAGGCGGTGAGAGAAGGCATCGACCTGTCGACAGGGACGACTTGCACACAGAGCAATTGCGTGGCTTACGGAAGACGCCCGCGTCGCCGGACACGGCCAGCGGCGCGTCCTCGCGCCGGTCGCGGGCACCGGTCGCGGTGGCCGCCATGGACCCGGCGTCGGCGGCGGCCGTCTCGGCGCCCCGCGTCTTGCGCCGCCGCAGCCGCCCGTCGCAGGCGAAGGACGCGGCGACCTGCTCGGCGCGCGGCCGCACCGGGTCGTCGACGGGCAGTTCGCGCAGCCTGCCGACCGTACGGTGGAAGGCGGCCAGCTCGTCCTCGCCGATCACGTCATCCATACGTCCCCGCCCCGTTCGTGCCCTGTCGCGGGCCGGGTCAGATTCGAACGGACGTTCCCTTCATGCGATGAAGGTGCGCCTGCCTCTGCGCTACCGACCCCTTGCCATGGGCCCCGGCCGGATGCGAACCGGCGTATCCGCCCTGAGAAGGCGGCGAGTCTGCCTCTGCTCTACAGGGCCCGCGGACACGGCGCGGGGATCGGATGCGAACCGATGTGTCTCGCCTTGGCAAGGCGGTGCGCCTGCCTCTGCGCCACGCCCGGATGCTCCGGGATCCTCACCGAACTCCCGGCCCGTCGGCTCATCGGTTTTCCACCCGCCTGATCGCCAGCCGTTCCTTCTCGGAGAGGCCGCCCCAGACGCCGAAGCGTTCGTCGTTGGCCAGGGCGTACTCGAGACAGGCCGAGCGCATCTCGCACATGCCGCAGATGCGCTTCGCCTCTCGTACCGAGCTGCCCGGCTCGGGAAAGAAGAAGTCCGCCCCGGTCTGCGCGCACAACGCCTGCGCCTGCCAGGCGGGGTCGGTCGGGGTGATGGTGTCGATGTGCATGGCCGAGATCGTGCCGGGCAGCGAAAAACGTTCGATCAACGCGCGATCAACGGCGCCGTTCACGGGCTCCGGCCGCCTTGATGGTCCCCCGCCCGACGCGGAGTCGCACGGCGGCGCGCGGAATCGGTTCACCCGGGGTGTCTCCGCACCGGCCGGTGCGCTTGCCGTCGGTGTCACCGAACCGCGGCGGCGTCCCGGCCGCGCGTGACCACGGTCCGCCCGCCCGTAGCGGCGATCCTGCGCGGATCGTCACCGTCGTCCCGGCTCGCGCCGCCCTTTCTCGTGGCCCGTCGCGGCGTCCCGGCGGCGATTGTCAGTGGACGGTGCAAGACTCGGCAGTGCAGGCAACGGGACCCCTCAGAGGAGGGCAGAGATGCTCACGACCCGTTACGTCACCGGCGCTCCGAACTGGCTCGACCTCGGCACCCCCGACATCGACGGCGCCACCACCTTCTACGGCGCTTTGTTCGGCTGGGAGTTCCAGCCGGGCCCGCCCGAAGCCGGCGGTTACGGCTTCTTCCAGCTCGCCGGCAGAACCGCCGCGGGCGGCATGCAGACCACACCGGAGCAGGGCCCGCCCTCCTGGACCGTGTACTTCCAGACCCCGGACGCGGACGCCACCGCGAAGGCGGCCGAGCAGGCGCACGGCTCGGTGCTGATGCAGCCCATGGACGTGATGGACCAGGGCCGCATGGCGATCCTCGCCGACAAGGCGGGTGTGCCCTTCGGCGTCTGGCAGCCCAAGCAGAACAAGGGGCTCCAGATCACCCAGGAACCGGGCTCGCTGTGCTGGGTCGAGCTGTACACGGCCGACCTGCCGATGGCCGCCTACTTCTACCGTGCGGCTCTCGGCCTGGAGACCTACGGGGTCGACTTCCCGGGCGGCACGTACACGACCGTGCTGCCGGACGGGCAGGGCGAGGACGCCATGTTCGGCGGCATCGTGCCGTTCGCCGACGATCCACTGGAGGCGCAAGCCGGGGCGTACTGGATGCCGTACTTCGAGGTCACGGACACGGACGAGACGGTGGCGAAGGCACAGGAGCTGGGCGGCAGCATCCGGCTGCCCGCCACGGACGTGCCGGGTGTCGGCCGGGTCGCCAAGCTGGCCGATCCGTACGGCGCCCGCTTCGCGGTCATCAAGAGCGTGCCGCAGCAGACGTGACCGGGGCGGGGGATCACGCCGAGGCGCGGCGGATCAGCGTGGTCGGCAGGACGACACCGGCCGGTGTGGCTCCCCCGGTCCGGCGGTCGAGGTCGCGCAGCAGCAGGCGGGCCATCAACCGGCCCATCTCCTCTATGTCCTGACGGACCGTCGTCAGCGGCGGATCGGTCTGTTCGGCGACCGGCAGCATGTCGTCGAAGCCGATCACCGCCACGTCCTCGGGCACCCGGCGCCCCCGCTCGCGCAGCACGCGCAGGGCGCCGGACGCGGTGAGGTCGTTGGCGGCGAACACCGCGTCCACGTCCGGGCGCCGGTCGAGGAGTTCGCGCATCGCCCGCTCCCCGCCGGCCGGGGTGAAGTCGCCCCGCACGACGAGCTCCGGGTCGGCGTCGCCCATGACGTCCCTGTAGCCGTCGAGCCGGTCCGCGGCGGAGGTCTGGTCGAGGGCGCCGGTGATGTGGGCGACACGGGTGCGCCCGAGACCGACGAGATGCCGCACGGCCTCGCGGGCACCGCCCCGGTTGTCGCTGTCGACGTACACGACATCCGTCGTCCCGTCGCTCCACCCGGGCCGTCCGCCGAACACCGTGGGGACACCGGCCCGTTGGACCAGTTCCGGCAGCGGGTCGTCGAGGTGCAGCGAGAAGACGAGCGCGCCGTCGACATGGCCTCCTGCGAGGTAGCGTCCGACGCGGGCGTGGTCGTCGCGGCCCTCGGTGAGCAGCAGGACGAGTTGATTGTCGTGGGCGGTCAACTCCTTGCTGATCCCCCGGAGTTGCAGCGCGAAGAAGGGGTCCGCGAAGACCCTGGTCTCCGGTTCGGCCACGACCACGGCGACGGCGTCATGGCGCCGGGTGACAAGACTGCGGGCGGCCTGGTTGGGGACGTAACCGAGCTCGTCGACGGCCCTGCGCACCCGCTCGACGAGCGGCTCCCTGACCCCGTCCCCGCCGTTCACCACCCGGGACACGGTGGCCCGCGACACCCCGGCCCGGGCCGCCACGGCCTCCAGTGTGGGGCGCGGCGCTGTGTCGGTCACTTCGGGGCTCCTCGTCGGCGGGTGCGGATCAGGATAGCCCCGGACGAGGGCACTGGTGAGAGCGCTCTCGGGGTGGGTGAAAGAGGCTTGCGCACCGGATCGCCCTCGGCGAGGATCACTGCATGACGACGAGAAAGGCCCAGCTGGACATCTCGTGACGGGATTCAGGCCAGCAGATCCACCCGCCGTCCGATCCCCTCCCGCCCGGCCCGCCCGTACGCCGTCCAGGCCAGCGCGAGGTCCTGCCAGGGCATGCCCACGGGGGCGTAGACCGTGCGGTCCCTGTCGGTCGTCCGGCCGGGGTGCTCGGACCGCGCCACCTCGCCGAGGGTCGCGTCGGCGGCCCTCAGCACTCCCACGGCCGCCGCGAGTTCACGATCGTCGACCACCAGGAGCGCCGCGTCCAGCAGATCGGCGGCCAGCTCCGCCTTGCCGGGCTCGTCCACACCCAGGCTCGTGAAGTGCTGGCCCGGCCTGGTGTCCCGCAGGTGCAGCAGTGGTTGCCTCGACCAGGTCGCCGACAGGACGATGTCGGCGGCCGCGGCGACCTCCGCGGCGGAGGACACCACCCGCCCACCGTGCCGCGCGGCGAACTCCGCGGCGCGGTCGGCCGACGTGTCCTGGACGACGAGGGCACTGCGGGGCCGTAGCGCCGCGAGGCCCCGCACCGTCAACTCGGCCTGTGCGCCCGCCCCGATCACTCCGACGACGTCTCCCCGGCCGGCGAGCAGATGGGTGCCCAGGGCGGCCGCGAGGCCTGTGCGCCAGGCCGTGACCGTCGCCGAGTCCAGCAGCGCCAGCAACTCGCCGTCGGCACCACTGTGCAGACAGATCACTCCGCGCAGGGCGGGCCGGGCGGCGGGGAACTTGGCGTTGACCTTCACCGTGTAGGCCGCGATGCCGGGGAGCAGGCCAGGGATCAGTGCGGTGGCCGTACCGGGGAACGGGAGGTCCGTGCGCACCCGTTGTCCCGCGATCGGCACCGCCTCGGCGTGCCGGAAGCCGTCCCGCAGAGCCTCGATGCAGGCCTTGGGCTCCAGCACCGCTTCCAGATCACCGCGTGTGAGAAGAAGAGTCACCCGTCCATGATCCGTCAGTGCGCGTGCCCGGCCTGGTGCTCCGTGTGCTCGTGCGGCTCGTACCCGGGGATCGTGCCGTCCGTCTTCTTCACCAGGAACAGGCCCACCATGCCCATGTCGGAGTGGCTCTGCACATGGCAGTGGTACATCCACGCGCCCGCCCCGACCCCCTCCCCCGCGATCACCTGGAAGCCGAAGGAGTCCGCCGGGCCCACGATCTTGTTGTCGATGACCTGGCTCGGGTCGTCGGGGCCGGTGAGCATGCCCGTACGGTTGTCCGCCCAGCGGTGACCGTGCAGGTGGAAGGTGTGGTAGTACTCGCCGTGCGTGATCATCACGAACTCGACCCGATCGCCCACCGTGGCCTCGAAGTCGGGCCCCGAGTGAGCGGGCTTGTTGTTGATGAGCATGTCGTTGAAGACGATCGTGTGGGTCGCGTCCGGGAGGACATCGCCCTTGCGGCGGACGATCACGGGGCCGTAGAGGCCCTTGCGGATACCGCCGGTTCCGTGTTCCGTGCCGACCACGTGATCGTGGTAATGCCAGTAGCCCGCGCTACCCGCCCGCCAGGTGCCGTCGCTCCGGCGTCCCGGCACATGGGTGCGCCAGGTGTAGGTGCGGGTGCCGCCCGGTTCGACGTCGCTCTTGTTCAACTGGGTGCCGTCGCTGGAGATCTCGTAGTCCAGGCCGTGGACGTGCAGGCTCGCCCTGACGTCCATGGTGTTCTCGAAGTCGATGTGCAGGGTGTCGCCCTCGTTGAGCTCGATCAGCGGACCGGGGATGGTCGCCTTGCCCTTCTCGAGGCCGTAGCCCATCTGCCCGTCGGCGAGCTTCTCGGCGTACAGCTTGATGCGCTTGACCTCGCCGCCGCCCGGGGCCGCCTTCGCCGGACCTGTGTCGCTCCGGGCCTCCGGCGCCAGGGACAACGATGTCGCGACGGCCGCACCGCCGAGCAGCACCCTCCGGTTGAACCCACGTCTGTCCAGTGCACCCACGCAGAACTCCCCACCGTGATACGTGTTTTGCGGAGACGTAGCTGTGATGAACCTGTGAGACGGTACCGGCCTGAGAGCCGTTTATCCACACTCAGGACAAAGTTCGTGCGATCCCGGTCATAGGTATTGGCGCGTGACGCAAAGGGGTCTAGCTTCCATGGCGCTGTTGCTGTGACCGAGGAGGTGCCCATGCACTTACGAGGGTTGAGCGCGAGAAGCGGAGGAAGCACGACAAGACGGGTCTGGACGGCCACCGTGACCGCGGGGGTCGTCGCCGCCGGGCTGATGTCCGGACCGGCGGCGGGGGCGCTGCCTGCTCCCGATCCGTCCGCGACAACGATGTCCGTCAAGTCGCCACCGGGCGGCGCCAATGTACGGGTGCTGGTCTTCTACGGGTCCGCGGCCGCCGGGGAAGAGTCACCGGTCGTCAACGCCGGGATCGCCGCCGTCGAGAAGATCGGGCTGTCCGGTCCGGTGAATCAGCGGTTCGAGACCGAGGCCACGGACGACGCCAGGGTCTTCACCGACGAGCGGGCGCTGGGGAGTTACAACGCGATCGTCTTCCTGACCGGCGGCGGCGATGTCCTCGACCCCGACCAGGAGGCGGGCCTGGAGGCCTACATGGAGGCGGGCGGCGGCTTCGTCGGCATCCATGACGCGGCCCGCGCCGAGCCGTACTCCGACTGGTTCACGGGCCTCGTCGGCGCCCGTCCGGCCGCCGCCGGCCCGACGGCCGTCCAGCGGGCCATCGTTGAGGTCGGCGACCGGCAGCATCCGGCGACCAGGGATCTCCCGGTGCAGTGGAAGCGTCCCGACCAGTGGTTCAACTGGACGAAGAACCCGTCCGGTGACGTGCACACCGTGGCCCGGGTGCGCGAGTCGACCTACCAGCCCGGCGCGAGCGCCAACGGCTGGGACCACCCGGTGAGCTGGTGCCGGGACTACGACGGCGGCCGGTCGTTCTACACCGGCATGGGCGGCACGGTGGCCTCGTACGACGAGACCGACTTCCGGACCCATCTGCGCGGTGCGCTGCTGTGGACCTCGCGACTCGTGCAGGCCGACTGCAAGGCGACCATCAACGGCAACTACAAGGCCGAACGCCTCACCCAGCCCAACCAGGCGGGGCAGAGCGACCAGATCGGCGAGCCGCACGGCCTGGTCACCGCCCCCGACGGGCGCGTCCTGTTCATCGGCCGGGGTGGCGCCGACTCCTCCCAGCCGGTGATCACCGACTGGAACAACCCGGACATCGGCAAGGGCAAGGGCCAGATCCACGTCTACGACCCGGCGACCAAGAAGGTCACCCTGGCGGGCGAGTTGACCGTCTTCGGCAACAAGGGCGGCGGCGACGAGCTGGTGAAGGTCGAGGAGGGGCTGCTCGGGATCGAGCTCGACCCGCGCTTCGAGCAGAACGGCTGGGTGTATCTGCACTACACCCCGCACGCCCAGCTCAACCGTGACACCCGGATCGCCGAGCGTCGGGTCTCCCGCTTCACGCTCGACCTGACCACGAACAAGCTGGACCTGAACAGCGAGAAGGTCCTGCTCAAGTGGCCGGTCCAGGTGCACAGTTGCTGCCACGCCGGCGGCGGGATGTCCTGGGACTCCAAGGGCAACCTGTACATCGCGACCGGCGACAACAACTCCAGTGGCTTCAGCGGCGGTTACTCCGGAAACAACCCGCAGCCGAACTTCAAGGGCGTCTCCTTCGCGGACGCGCGCCGCACCGCCGGCAACACCAACAACCTCAACGGCAAGATCCTGCGCATCCACCCGGAGCCCGACGGGACGTACACGCTGCCCGAGGGGAACCTCTTCACGGGCAAGGAGACCGAGGAGGGCGGCGGCAAGACTCGCGGCGAGATCTATGTCATGGGCGTCAGGAACCCGGCCCGCATCTTCGTCGACAAGAAGACCGACATCCTGTACGCGGGGTGGGTGGGCCCGGACGCGAGCGCGCCCTCGACGACCTGGGGCCCGGCCAAGTACGACACCTTCGCCGTCATCACCGAGGCGAGCAACCGGGGCTGGCCGTACTGCATGGGCAACAAGCAGCCCTACCGGGACCGCAACCTGCCGGATCCCGACCAGCCGCTGGGCTGGTACGACTGCGACCACCCGAAGAACGAGTCGCCCAACAACGACGGTCTGGTCAACCTCCCGCCGGTCACCGGCAACAACATCTGGTACTCGCCCCAGGGCGGCGCCCCGGACTACCCGCGCGACGCGAACGGCATCCCTTCCTACAAGCAGGAGGACGCCAAGTACCTGCTGCCGTGGCTCAAGGGCGGCGGCCAGGCCGCGATGAACGGGCCGGTCTACCGCTACGACACCGCCTCGGCCACCAGCACCGTCAAGTGGCCCTCCTACTGGGACGGCAAGTGGTTCGTGGGCGACTTCTACGACGCCGACCAGCCACGCAACGCGGTCATCACCGATCCGAGGAACCACAGGGACGGCGGACTGCCCGTCCACTCGGAGTCGCTGAAGAAGATCGTGCCGATCGGCAACGACGGCATCAAGAACCTCATGGACTGGAAGTTCGGTCCGGACGGCGCGCTGTACGTCCTCGACTACGGGCGCGGGTTCTTCACCTCGGACGCCAAGTCGGCGCTGTGGCGGGTCACTTACCAGGGCGGCGGGCCCACCCCGGCCGCCGGCCAGCTCGTACGGGGAGGGCAGTGATGCGCCGACAGAGACCTCTGACCGTCCTGCTGGCCGCTCTGCTGATGATGCTCGGCCTGCAGTCGACATCCACAGCACAACCCGAGCGGACAGCCGCAGCGGAGCAGGTCCTCACCTGGACCGCCGGCGACGACATCACCAAGTACACCTCCGCCCCGACGACGGCCGTCGCGGGCACGGCCACGATCGTCTTCGAGAACAGCACGGCCACCGGCAACACCACCGGTATGCCGCACACGTTGACCTTCGTGACCAGCGACCCGGAGTTCAACAACGACGTCGAACTCAACATCCTCGCCAACCCGAACGACGACATGGGCGGCCGCCACACCGCCGAGGTCACGCTCACCCCGGGCCGCTACTTCTACCACTGCACGATCCCGGGCCACGGGCAGATGCAGGGCATCCTCGTGGTGACCGAGGGCAGCGGCGAGGACACCACCGCACCCTCGGCGGCGGCCCAGGTGACCGGCACGCAGAACGCGCAGGGCCAGTACGTCGGTTCGGCGAGCGTGGCGGTCACGGCGACCGACGAGGCCGGCGGCTCCGGTGTCGACCGGATCGAGTACGCGACCGGCGGCACGGGTGCCTGGCAGCCGTACACCGCCCCGGTCGTCGTCGACCAGGTCGGCAGCCACACGGTGCGTTACCGGGCCGTCGACAAGGCGGGCAACGTCTCCGCGGAGAAGAGCGTCGACTTCACGGTCGTCGCCCCGCCCTCCGACGACACCGCCCCGCCGGACACCTCGGCGACGGTCAGCGGCGAGCAGAACCCCGACGGCACGTACCTCGACATGGCGACGGTGACCGTGTCGGCCTCCGACACCGGATCCGGGGTCAACACCATCGAGTACGCGGTGAACGACGGGAGTTGGCAGCCGTACACCATGCCCGTGATGGTGCATCAGGTCGGCACCCACACCGTGCGCTACCGGGCGACCGACAAGGCGGGCAACGCGGCCGCCGAGAAGAGCGTCCGGTTCACGGTGGTCGCGACGGCCCCGCAGGACACCACCCCGCCGGCGACCGGTGTGACCGTGGACGGCACGCGGAACTCCGACGGGGCGTACGTGGGCAACGCCAAGGTGACCGTGAGCGCCACGGACGAGGGCGGTTCGGGTGTCGCGGGCGCCGAGTACTCGATCGACGCCGGACCGTACCTGGCGTACACCGCTCCCGTGGTCGTCGACCGGGCGGGCACCCACACCCTGGCGTACCGGGCGACGGACAAGGCGGGCAACACCTCGGCCGCGCGCACGGTGACCTTCACGGTGGTCTCCGGTCAGGTCCCGGCACCCAACTGCGCCGAGTTCGACGAGCGGTTGACGGTGATCGTGGGCACGGTCGACAGCGGGGTGCCGAACCGGATCACCAACAGCCGGTGCCGGATCAACGAGTTGATCGAGGACGAGAAGGAGTGGACGTCCCACGCGCTGTTCCTCAAACACGTGAAGACCGTCCTGGACAAGCTCTTCAGGGACGGGGTCGTCGACGAGCGCGAGTACGACGCCATCGACGCGGCGGCCCGTGAGTCCGGCATCGGCAAGCCGGGGCAGACCGAGGGCTACCGCACGATCCTCGACGGCAGCGCGGCGTCCTTCGCCAAGTGGCAGCAGGTGGGCGGCGGGTCGTTCGCACCCAACGGCGACGGGTCGATCACCTCCGGCACCACGAAGGACGGCCTCGGCATGCTCTGGTTCCCGGAGCGCAAGTACGGCGACTTCTCGCTCAAGCTCCAGTGGCGGGACGACGCCCCGGGCACCGGGAACGCCAACTCCGGTGTGTTCGTGCGGTTCCCGTGGGTCCACGACCACCCGGAGGAGCCGCGGCCGGAGTGGGCCGCCATCAAGTACGGCCACGAGGTGCAGGTGCTCGACCGGCCCGACGGCGACATGTACAAGACCGGTTCGGTCTACGGTTTCGACCGGGTGGGGCTCGCCGGTGCCGGCGTCACCCAGAAGGGCACGTGGAACGACTACGAGATCCGTGTGGTCGACCAGCACTACTCGGTCTACCGCAACGGCGTACTGATCAACGAGTTCGACAACATCGCCGGTCAGGACTTCTACCCGGCCCGCTCGGACGACCCGGGCACGGACGGGCGGCGGTTCGCCTCCGGCTACATCGGACTCCAGGTCCACAGCACGACGGACGTGATCTCCTACCGGGACATCAGGATCAAGGAGCTGTAGAACCGGGCTTCCTGGCCCTGCTCGGCTGTACCCGCTTGGGCTCCCCCGGCATCTTCGGATACTCGGGCGGGTACGGCAGATCACCTAGCCCGTGGTCGTGCTCGTCACGGCGGGCCAGGTCCAGCAGGGCGTCCAGCGAGAACGCGTGATCGTCCATGTCCGCGTGCACATCGCCGAGTTCGGCGAAGCGCGCGGGCATGGTCGCGATGTCGAAGTCCTGCGGGTGCGCCTCGCCGACCTCCTCCCAGCGCAGGGGTGCGGAGACGGGGGCGTGCGGGCGGGGCCGTACCGAATAGGCGGAGGCGATCGTGCGGTCGCGGGCCGTCTGGTTGTAGTCGATGAAGATGCGTTCCCCCCGCTCCTCCTTCCACCACCTGATGGTCACGTGGTCCGGCATCCGGCGCTCCATCTCACGCCCGACCGCGATCGCGGCCCGCCGCACCTGCGTGAAGGTCCAGCGCGGTTCGATCGGCACGAAGACGTGCAGGCCGCGTCCGCCGGAGGTCTTGGGCCAGCCGCGGAGGCCGCCGAACTCCTCGAGCACCGACCGCAGTTCATGAGCCGCGCGCACGGCGTCGTCGTAGTCCGTGCCGGGCTGCGGGTCGAGGTCGATGCGGAGTTCGTCGGGGCGGTCGACGTCGTCGCGGCGGACCGGCCAGGGGTGGAAGGTGAGGGTGCCGTACTGGGCGGCCCACAGGACGGCGGCCTCCTCGGTCGGGCACATCTCGTCGGCGCTGCGGCCGCTGGGGAAGGTGATGTGGGCGGTCGGGATCCAGTCGGGCATGTTCTTGGGCGCCCGCTTCTGGAAGAAGTTCTCGCCGGTCACGCCGTCCGGGTAGCGCTCCAGGGTGGTGGGGCGGTTGCGCAGGGCGCGCAGGATGCCGGGGGCGACGGCCTGGTAGTAGCGGGCGAGGTCCAGCTTGGTGAAGCCGCGCTCCGGGAAGAAGATCTTGTCCGGGCTGGACAGCCGTACGGTCCGGCCGCCCGCCTCCAGTTCCACCGCGTCACCCATGCGAGCCACGGTAAGCGAGCTCGGCATATCGGGCATTTCGGGGCGGGCGCGTGCAGAATCGGACCATGGATCTGCCGGTGATGCCCCCCGTGAAGCCCATGCTCGCCAAGTCGGTGGCGAGGATCCCGCCGGACATGCACTACGAGGCGAAGTGGGACGGGTTCCGCGCCATCGTCTTCAGGGACAAGGCCGAGGTCGAGCTGGGCAGCCGTACCGGCAAGACGCTGACCAGGTACTTTCCCGAGCTGGTGGAGGCACTCGCGGCGCGTCTGCCCGAGCGGTGCGTGATGGACGGCGAGATCGTGATCGCGCGGGACGGCCGGCTGGACTTCGACGCGCTGACCGAGCGCATCCATCCGGCGGCCTCGCGGGTGCGGACGCTCGCCGAGCGGACGCCGGCCTCCTTCGTCGCCTTCGACCTGCTGGCCCTCCAGGACGAATCACTGCTGAACGTCCCGCTGACCGACCGCAGGAAGCTGCTCACGACGGCTCTGTCCGGGGTCACGGCCCCGGTGCACGTCGCGCCGGCGACCACGGACATCGACGTGGCCCGCCATTGGTTCGAGCAGTACGAGGGCGCGGGCCTGGACGGTGTCATCGCCAAGCCGCTCACCCTGCGCTATCTGCAGGACGAGCGCGCCATGTTCAAGATCAAGCACGAGCGCACGGCGGACGTCGTGGTGGCGGGCTACCGGCTCCACAAGAGCGGCCCCGTCGTCGGCTCCCTGCTGCTCGGGCTCCACGACGACCGGGGCACCTTGCAGCATGTCGGCGTGTCCGCCGCCTTCCCCATGAAGCGGCGCGCCGAGCTGATCGACGAACTGGAGCCGCTGCGGATGGAGGACGCCTCCGGGCACCCCTGGGCGGCCTGGGCGGAGGAGGCCGCGCACGAGAGCGCCCGGCTGCCCGGGGCGCCGAGCCGCTGGTCGGGGAAGAAGGACCTTTCCTGGGTGCCGCTCAGGCCGGAGCGGGTGGCGGAGGTGGCGTACGACCACATGGAGAACGGCGTACGGTTCCGCCACACCGCCCGCTTCCGCCGCTGGCGGCCCGACCGGACGGCCGAGAGCTGCACGTACGCGCAGCTCGAGGAGCCGGTGCGGTACGACCTGGACGAGATCCTGGGCTGAGGCGCCGGGTCAGGGCCGCATCAGCACCTTGACCGCGCCCTCCTGCTTCTTCTGGAACATCTCGTACGCGTGCGGGGCGTCCGACAGCGGCACGTGATGGGTGGCGAAGTCGTCGACGCCGAGCGGGTCCTCGTCCGTCAGGTACGGGATGATCTCGTCGCTCCAGCGCCGCACGTTGGCCTGGCCCATCCGGATCTGGATCTGCTTGTCGAACATGGTGAGCATGGGCAGCGGGTCGGCCATGCCGCCGTAGACGCCGGTCAGGGAGAGCGTGCCACCGCGGCGCACGAGTTCGATGGCGGTGTGCAGGGCGGCGAGCCGGTCGATGCTGAAGCGCTCGGCGAACGGCCCGCTGAGCTTCCTGGGCAGCAGGGCGGAGGCGTTCTGGGCGAGCCGGGCGGCCGCGCTGCCGTGGGCCTCGGTGCCGACGGCGTCGATGACGGCGTCCGGGCCACGTCCGTCGGTTTCGTCTCGGATCGCCTGGACCAGCTCCTTCTCGCTGTCGAAGCTCCTGAGGTCGTACGTCTCCACGCCCCGCGTGCGGGCTCGCCGCAGCCGTTCGGTCACCAGGTCCACGCCGAAGACCCGCCCGGCGCCGCGTACCTGCGCGACCCGGCAGGCCATGTCGCCGATGGGACCGAGTCCGAGCACGGCGACGCTGCCGCCCTCGGGGATGTCCGCGTAGGCGACGGCCTGCCAGGCGGTGGGCAGCACGTCGGAGAGGTAGACGAAGCGGTCGTCCGGTGGGCCCTCGGGAACCTTGATCGGTCCGAACTGGGCCTGCGGGACCCGCAGGTACTCGGCCTGGGCGCCCGGTACGGCGCCGTAGAGCCGGGTGTAGCCGAACAGGGCGGCGCCCATGCCCTCGCTGGTGACCTGGGTGGTCTCGCACTGGGTCGGCAGCCCGGTCATGCACATCCAGCAGTTGCCGCAGGCGATCTGGAAGGGCACGACGACCCGGTCGCCCACCGCGAGGTCCGGCACCCCGGCGCCGACCTCCTCGACAATGCCGATGGGTTCATGGCCGAGGATGTCACCCGGCGTCATGAACGGTGTGAGCACCTCGTAGAGATGCAGGTCGGAGCCGCACAACCCGGTAGAGGTGATCCGGATGACCGCGTCCGTCGGTTCCTTGATCTTCGGGTCGGGCACCTCCTCCACCCGTACGTCCCGCTTGCCCTGCCAGGTCACAGCCTTCATCGCCGGGCACTCCCTCCGTCACCTCGCGTGTCGGTCCTGGGTAGGCGCCCCGGGTACCCGGGGCGCCTCCGTCGAACCGCGATGCAGGGCCGATCGGCGTACTCGACGCGACTAATCAAAAACAGACGGGTATGGCCACCAATGAACTTATAAGCGCACAATCAAAGACACGAGACGGGCGGGCATGGTGGGCATGGTGGACACGGAGCACAGGGGGCGCGCGCGACGAGCCCGTACGGCGGCGGCCCTGCTGACCGTCACGGGCCTCTTTGCCGCGGGCTGCACGGGACACGGCACACCCCGTGCCCCGGACGACGACGGACGCGGACAGTTCCGCACGGATCGACCCAGCACTTCTCCACCGAACACATCGGAACCGAGCGAGGAGGCAGACCATCCCTCCGTGCTCGCCGTGAAGATCGACAACGTGCGGGCGGCCCGCCCGCAGACCGGCATCGACTCCGCCGACGTCGTCTATGCCGAGCAGGTCGAGGGCGGGCTCAGCCGCCTCATGGCGGTGTACGCGACGAAGCTGCCGAAGGCCGTCGGCCCGGTACGCAGCGCCCGCGAGTCGGACCTGGAGCTGCTGCGGCAGTTCGACGACCCGACGCTCGCCTTCTCCGGCGCCCAGGGCAAGCTGATGCCCCTGATCAACGGGGCGCCACTGGTCGCCCAGACCCCCGAGAAGGCGTCCCGCGCCTACTTCCGGGGTGCCGACAAGGCCTCCCCGCACAACCTCTTCCTGCGCCCTGAGCGCCTGGTGCCCGCCACGCCGGGCGCCGCCGCGCTGACGACCGGCTTCCACTACGGCCCCGCGCCCGCCGACGGCACCGAGGACACCTCGGAGACGGTCCGCTTCCCGGCCGCCCGCTTCACCTTCACCTGGTCGCAGAGCCGGGAACGCTGGCTGGTCTCGATGGACGGCACCCCGGACGTGACGTCCGACGGGAAGCGGCTGGCCCCGGCCACGGTCGTCGTGCAGTACGTGAAGGTGCGCAAGTCCGCCTTCCACGACTTCCTCGGCAACAACACGCCGTACACGGTGACGGTGGGCTCGGGCAGGGCGAAGGTGCTGCGCGACGGCCGCGCGTACGACGTGAACTGGAAGCGGGCGAAGGCCACGGACGGTACGGAGTTCACCACCGAGGACGGCTCTCGGGTGAACTTCGCCAAGGGCCAGGTCTGGATCGTCTTCGCGAAGGCGTCCTGATCAGGGCTGGGTGACGAGGGGCTCCGCGGGATTGCGGAGCCCCTCCGCCGCGTCCGCGACCCGGCGGATCAGCTCGAAGAACTGGCCCTGTTCCGCCGTGGAGAGCGGGGCCAGGAAGACCTGGTTCATCCGGGCGGTGCGCACGGTCAGCTTGCGGTGGGTGCGCACCCCGTCGTCGGTCAGGCGCAGCAGGAAGCGGCGGCCGTCCTGGGGGTCGCGGACCTTGTCGAGCAGTCCGCGCCTGCCGAGCCGGCTGATGACCTCGGCGATGGTGGACCGGTCGAGGCCCACCCGCTCCCCCACCGTGCGCTGGTCGAGCCCCGGTTCGGCGACCAATGCGTTCAGGACCGCGAACTGCGGCGAGGTGATCTCCTCGGAGACCATCGTGTTCCACAGCAGGTAGTGCGCCTGCTGGAGCCGCCGGGCGAGGTGCCCGGGGTGGGTGGTGAGGTCCACCGCGGCCATGTGCGCTCCCGAGTCGTTTTGGTTGGTGCACTGAAGAGTAGTGAGCCTTGACGCCAGGCTGCCACAGTGGCAGCTTAAGAGAAACCTCGCTGAAATAGTCAGTGCACTGAGCAACGGACATGGGGTCGCGCGGATGGACGAAGTGGTCGCCACAGCCGCTGGGGCGGTGGCCGAGGCCCTGTACGAGCAGGGCACCGGCTCGCCGTCGGTGGTCTCCGACAACCGCGGGGCGATGGACTCGGGCCTCGCGGTCCTGCTCGCGGCCGGGCGGATCGCCCGCGTGACCGGCTCCTGCATCGGCGCCGACAAGGAGTTCGCCCGCAGTACCTGGCCGGTGAGCCGGAGGTCGAGATGATCCCGCAGGGCACGCTCGCCGAACGGCTGCGGGCGGCGCCGGGACCTCCGCGTTCTTCACGCCGCCGAGTGGCCCGGGTCCGACCCGGGGATCCTCAACCCGCAGGACGGGGCGATCGCCCTCGGCCGCCCTCCCCCACTCTCGGCCTCTCTCGAGCGGGGTGACCTCCATGGAGCCTCCGGTGCCCGCCTGGCCGGCACGGTCGCCCATCAACCCGCCCGCACGGGCGGCGGAGTCGGCGTCACCACGCTGTGCATCGGCGTCGGCCAGGCTCTCGCCCTCGTCCTCGAACGTCACCGAAACGCAGGAATCCCCATGACTCTCACCCAGCACGACATCGACCGGGAAATCGCCGCCGAGCACGCCGCCTACGAGAAGCGGCTCGCCGACGGCGCTCCCGTCGAGCACCAGCCGCGCCGCGACTACGCGCCGTACCGCTCCTCGGTGCTGCGGCACCCGAAACAGCCGCCGATCAGCATCGACGTGTCCCAGGACCCGGAGCTGGTGGAGCTGCACTCGCCCGCCTTCGGTGAGCGGGACATCACCGAGATCGACAACGACCTGACCCGGCAGCACACCGGGGAGCCGATCGGTGAACGGATCACCGTCGAGGGGCGGCTCCTGGACCGCAACGGCCGTCCGCTGCGCGGGCAGCTGGTGGAGGTCTGGCAGGCGAACTCGGCCGGCCGCTACGCCCACCAGCGCGAGCAGCACGACGCCCCGCTGGACCCGAACTTCACGGGCGTCGGCCGCACGCTGACCGACGACAGCGGCTTCTACCGCTTCACCACCATCCAGCCGGGCCCGTACCCGTGGCGCCAGCACGTCAACGCCTGGCGGCCGGCCCACATCCACTTCTCGATCTTCGGCACGGCGTTCACCCAGCGGCTCGTGACGCAGATGTACTTCCCGAGCGACCCGCTGTTCCCGTACGACCCGATCATCCAGTCCGTGACGGACGACGCGGCCCGTCAGCGGCTCGTCGCCACCTACGACCACAGCCTGTCCGTGCCGGAGTTCTCGATGGGTTACCACTGGGACATCGTGCTCGACGGGCCGCAGGCCACCTGGATCGAAGAAGGACGCTGAACCGCCATGACGAAGATCGACACAAGCCGCCCGGAGACCGTGCTGCCGACCCCGTCGCACACGGTCGGCCCCTTCTACGGCCACGCCCTGCCCTTCCCCGGCGGCGGTGACATCGCGCCCGTCGGCCACCCGGACACCATCGTCCTCCAGGGCTACATCACCGACGGCGAGGGCAACCCGCTGCCGGACGCCTTCGTGGAGCTGTGGAGCGCCGACCCGGACGGCAACGTCCCGCAGGTCGACGGCTCGATCCGGCGCGACCCCGCGAGCGGTGGCTACCTGGGCCGCAACGGCGTGGAGTTCACCGGCTGGGGTCGCATCCAGACCGACGCCAACGGCCACTGGACCGCACGGACACTGCGGCCGGGCGCGCGGGGGCGGAGCGCGCCGTACATCAGCGTGTGCGTCTTCGCGCGCGGGCTGCTGGTGCACCTGTACACCCGGATCTACCTGCCGGGCGACGAGGCGGCCCTGACCGCCGACCCGCTGCTGGCCCGGGTGCCTGCGGAGCGGCGCGACACGCTGATCGCGCGTCCGCTGGGCGAGGGCACCTACCGTTTCGACATCCGCCTTCAGGGCGAAGGCGAAACGGTCTTCCTGGAGTTCCAGTGACTTCTCCCGATCCGGACACCGGCCTGTTCGCCCCCGGGTGGGCAGGCTCCCCCGCCGCCTCCGCGACCGCCGACGGCTCCCACCTCCAGGCGCTGCTGGACGCGGAGGCCGCACTGACCCGGGTGCAGGCCCGTCTGGGGCTCGCCCCGGACGCGGCGGCCGACGCGGTGACCGAGGCGGCCCACGCGGACCGCTTCGACGTACGGTCCCTCGCCGAGCGTGCGCGCGCCGGCGGCAACCCCGTCATCCCTCTGGTCGCCGACCTCACGAAGGCGGTCGGTGAGGAGTACGGCTCGTACGTGCACCGGGGCGCGACCAGCCAGGACATCCTGGACACGGCGACGATGCTGGTGGCGGCACGCACCCTCGGCCTGCTGCTGGCGGACCTCGACCGCGTCCAGCGGGCCGTGGCCCGGCTCGCCGCCGAGCACCGGGACACCGCGATGCCGGGACGGACGCTCACCCAGCACGCCGTACCGACGACGTTCGGCCTGAAGGCGGCAGGGTGGCGGGCGCTGGTGCTGGACGCGCGGGACCGGGTCGCAGCCGTGCGGGACTCCCTCCCCGCCCAACTCGGCGGCGCCGCCGGGACATTGGCGGCCTTCACGGTGTACGGCACCGAGGACACCCAGGCGCTCACGGCGGCCTTCGCCTCCGAGCTCGGTCTCCGGGCTCCGCTGCTGCCCTGGCACACCCTGCGCACCCCGATCGCCGACCTCGCCGGGTGTCTCGCCTTCACAGCCGGAGCGCTGGGCAAGATCGCCGCGGATGTACTCGTCCTCGGCCGTACCGAGATCGCCGAGGTCGCGGAGGGCAGCGGTGGCGGCTCCTCAGCCATGCCACACAAGGCGAATCCCGTACGGGCCACGCTGATCGCCGCCGCCGCCCGGCGCGCGCCGCAGCTCGCGGCCACGCTGTACGGCTCGCTCGCCGCCGAGGACGAGCGGCCGGCCGGAGCCTGGCACGCCGAGTGGGAGCCGCTCAGGGACCTGCTGCGGCTGGTCGGCGGTGCCGCCCGGGACACCGTCGAACTGACCGAGGGACTCCAGGTGCACGGCGACACCATGCGGGAACACCTCGATCTCACCCACGGGTTGATCGTCTCCGAGCGACTGTCCGCCGAGCTGGCCCCCGTGCTGGGCCGGGCCCGCGCCAAGGCACTGCTGACGGAACTCGCCAAACGGACCTACGCCGAAGGTCTGCCGCTAGGTGAACTCCTTTCCCGGGAGCCTGAGTTGAAGGATGTCGACCTCGGCGAGCTCACCGACCCCGCCCGCTACACCGGCTCCGCCGGAGCCCTCACCGATCGTGCTCTGGAGCGACCTTGACCGAGAAACTCCTCAACCACCGCGCCGAGGGCCCCGCTTCCGCTCCCCCGCTGCTGCTCGGGCCGTCGCTCGGGACGTCGTACGCGCTGTGGGACAAGGTGGCGCCCGAGCTGTCCATCAGTCACCGGGTGGTCCGCTGGGACCTGCCCGGGCACGGCGGTTCATCGGCCGATCTGATCGGTCCCGGCGCCACCGTGGGTGGCCTCGCCGACCTGGTGCTGGCGCTCGCCGACTCGCTCGGCATCGAGCGGTTCGGGTACGCGGGGGTGTCGCTCGGCGGTGCGGTCGGTCTGCACCTGGCCGTACATCACCCGGAGCGCGTCGCGTCGCTGGCGGTGATCTGCTCCTCGGCCCACTTCAACGGCAGCAAGCCGTGGGAGGAGCGGGCCGAGCGCGTCCGCCGGGAGGGGGTGCAGTGGCTGCTGGAGAGCGCGAACTCCCGTTGGTTCGCGGGTGACTTCAGCGTTCCGGAACTGATCCGCGACCACGCCGAGGCCGATCCGTCGTCGTACGCCGCCTGCTGTGACGCCCTGGCCTCCTTCGACCTGCGCGACCGGCTGGCCGAGATCTCCGCGCCGACCCTGCTGATCGCCGGCCGTCAGGACCCGGCGACCCCGCCGCCCCATCTGCGGGAGATCGCCGACAGGGTGCCGCGCGCCACGCTCGTCGAACTCCCGGGGGCCTCGCACCTGGCACCGGCGCAGTGTCCGGAAGCCGTCCTCACCAGCCTGCGCGCGCACCTCGGCGGGGGTGCCAAGCGGGGCATGGAGGTGCGGCGCGAGGTGCTCGGGGACACGCACGTGGACCGGGCACAGGCCCGGCAGACCCCCTTCACCGCCCGCTTCCAGGACTTCATCTCTCGCTACGCATGGGGCGAGATCTGGACCGACCCGACGCTCAGCCGCCGCGAGCGCAGCATGATCACACTGACGGCGCTGGTCGCGCACGGCCACTACGACGAACTGGCCATGCATGTACGCGCGGCGCGGCGCAACGGGCTCACGCCGGAGGAGATCGGCGCCGTGCTGCTCCAGACGGCCGTCTACTGCGGGGTACCGGCGGCGAACTCCGCGTTCGCCACGGCGCAGCGGGTGCTGGCGGAGGAAACGGAAGGGTGACCCCGGCAGTGGCAGGCGCGGGATGTGACGACGTGCCTACGGTAGGGGCATGTCGACCATTCTGATCACTGGTGCCACCTCCGGTCTCGGCCGCTACGTCGCCTTCGAACTGGTCCGTTCCGGTCACCTCGTCCTCGCCCACGGCCGTGACCCGGGCCGCACCGCGAGCCTGGTGGAGGAGCTGCGGTCCGAGGGACAGGCCGAGGGCTTCGTGGCCGACCTGGCGTCCCTGGCCCACGTACGAGATCTGGGCGCGCGGGTCGCCGAGGCCCACCCCGGACTCGATGTCCTGATCAACAACGCGGGCGTGGGCGCGGGTTCGCCCGGCTCGGGCCGGGAGGTGAGCGCCGACGGTCATGAACTGCGCCTGGCGGTCAACTACTTGGCGCCCGTCGCCCTGACACGTGCACTGCTGCCGACACTGAAGGCGAACGCCCCGTCCCGGATCGTCAACGTCGGTTCGGTGGGGCAGGAGCCGGTCGCCTTCGCCGACCCGGAGTTCACCCAGGGCTACGCCGGTTTCGCCGCGTACTGCCGCGCCAAGTTCGCCCTGGCGGCCCACACCTTCAGCCTGGCCGAGGAGTTGGCGGACGCGGGGGTCGCGGTGAACGTCCTGCACCCGGCGACGTTCATGGACACGGCGATGGTCCGGGAGGGCGGGGTGGCCCCGTGGTCGACGGTGGCCGACGGTGCTCCGGGAGTCCTGGCCCTGGCCACCCAGGACTTGGGCACGGGCCGCTATTTCGACGGGACGAGTCCGGCGCGGGCGCACGAGGAGACGTACGACAGGGACGTGCACAAGCGCCTGGGTACGCTGACGGACCAACTGCTCGCGCTGTAGCTCCCCCGTCGAACACGTCACATGGTCACGGCACCCCACCCACCGTCTCCAACACCTCCCGGGCCTGCGCCACCAACCCGTCCGCCCCGCACGAACGCGCCAGCGCCAGGCCCCGATTGAGCTCCACCACGGACCGCGCCGCGATCCCGTACTCCACCCGAGCCGCCGCGTGCTCGTACTGACAAGGCGAGGCCTCGAGATGAGCCACCGCCTGCGCGGCCAGCCGAACCGCGCGCTGGCCGGTCTCCAGGGCGGCTGCGCAGCGCAGGGCCTCGCCGATGGCCGTGTCGGTGCCGAGACGTTCGGCGTGCCGGCGGACGTCGGTGGCGAGCCGGGCGGCGCGGCTCGGGTCCTCCGTGGCGAGGGCGCGGACGAGGTCGAAGGCCCAGGGGACGAGCACGGGATTGTGGTGCCCGCGGACGGCGGCCGCCTTCTCCGCGGCCTCCAGTTCGTTGATGCCGTCCTTGGTGCGGCCGACGGCGAGCAGGAGGCGGCCGCGCACGGCCCGTGGGTCCGGCAGCACTATCGTGGACGGATAGGGCGGGGTGAAGCCGTATCGTTCGGCGACGTCCCAGGCCTCGTCGGTGTGGCCGCGGGCGAGCAGCGTGTCGATGAGATTGCAGGTAGCGGTCCAGTACAGGGGAAGTCCGCGGCCGACGCGTTCGGCGATGGACAGCGCCTCGCGCAGGGACTGCTCCGCGTCCGCGAGGCGGCCGCGCCTGCGGTGCCCGACACCGACGTAGGCGTGTGCCAGGGCGAGGTGTCCGCCGCTCCAACCGGCGCTCACATAGCTGCGCACGGCCTCGTTGTAGAGGCTTTCGGCGCGGTCGAGGCAGTCGGTGTACGCGTACGCGTTGGCCAGCATCAGGAGCAGTTCGATGCCCCACTCGGTGCCGGTCCAGCCGAGCCCGGGAGCCAGGCGGCCGTTGACGAGGGCGCGATCGCACAGCTCGATGACCTCCTGGGCGCCCTCTCCGCGCATCAGGGCGTCGAAACCGCGCAGGATGAGCAGCGCACGTTCGGAGTTGTCCCGTCCGGTGCAGGTCCGGGCGAGTTCGGCCAGGCGCTCGGACCGGCCGGGTGTGGCGGCATCACCGGCGTGGATGCCGTCCCACATGATGTGCACCGCCTCCAACCGCATCTGGGCGGGACCGGGTTCGAGCCGGGCCGCCTCAGCCTGCACCATGCGGACGGCCTCCTCCAGCTGGTCGTTGTGGACCAGCGCCTGGGAGAGGCGGACGACCGCGTCCACTCGGTCGTCGGCGTCGAGGCCGGGCATGCCGAGCGCGGCTCGCATGTGGCCGATGGTCCTGTCGGGCATGGTCAGCAGACTGGCGCAGCCGAGTTCGTAGAGCAGGCGCGCGTGGACGTCGGGCGAGGGCGGTTCCAGCAGGGCGCGCTCGAGGCAGCGGCGGGCCGCGTCGGGGGCGCCGACGACGAGGTGCTCGCGGGCGGCCTCGCGCAGCTTCTGGACGAGTTCCTCGTCGTCGTCCGGGTGGACCTGGAGGAGATGGCGGGAGGCGGCCGCGGCGCCCCAGCCCAGGTCGGTGACCATCTGGGCGGCTATGCCGTGCATCGCGGTGCGCAGGGCGGCCGGGATGGAGTCGTACACGGCGGTGGCGATGAGCGGGTGGACGAATTCCAGGTCGCCCTCGTCCGCGGGGCTGTTCGCCGGGTCGGGTGCGGTGAGGATGCGGGCCCTGCACAGCAGTTCGGCGCAGCGCACGGCGTCGTCGCGGCCGAGGGTGGCGAGCTTGGCCACCAGGTCGACGGAGATGCCGGTGCCGAGGATGGCGGCCGCCCAGGCGAACCGGGTGGCGTCGATGCCGAGTTCCTCCAGGCGGGCGACGAGGCCGCCGCCGCGGGCCGAGCGGTTCAGGGCGCGTAGTTCACCGGCCGCGCGCTCGGTCGGCTCCAGTTCGCTGTCCCGCACCTTGGCGAGGAGTTCGACGGCCTCGTAGGGGTTGCCCGCGGTGACGGCCCAGACCTCGCGGCAGAACGCGGCGTCGGCGTGCTCACCCAGGGTGGCGCGGGTGAGTCCGGCGGTGGCGTCCGGGGTCAGGGCGCTCAGGCTGGTGGCTGGGAGGCCCGTGGCGGCGACCGCGTCGAGCAGCCGGGCGCTCTCGCCGGTCATCTCGCCGGGGCGGCGGGCCACCACGACCAGGACGGACAGGTCGTCCAGGCGCTCGGCGAACGCGGCGAGCCAGCGCAGGGTCTCCTGGTCGGCCCAGTGGGCGTCGTCGATCATCAGGACGAGCGGCCAGTCGCGCCGGGAAAGCCGACGCACCAGGGTGACCAGGCCGTCGGTGACGCCCTGCGGGTCGGCCTGTCGCTCACCGGGGTCGGTGAGGCCGAGGGCGGGGCCCGCGATGCCGTACCAGTCGCCGAGGTATTCGCGGGCCTCCTGAGGCATCAGCGACATGAGGGCGGGCTGCAGCAGCTGTCGTACGACGTTGAAGGGGACGGACCTGAGGGTCTCGCCGCCGCGGGCCGACCAGACCGTGCAGCCGCGTTCTTCGGCGAGGCGGCGGGTTTCGGCGAGCAGGGCGGTCTTTCCGAAGCCGGCCTCGCCGGTGATCATCAGCAGGCTCCCGGAGGAGGAGTCATCGGCACCCAGCGCTTCGATGGCCCGTACAACGGCGGCGAGTTCCTCGTCGCGCTCCCACAGCGAGGCCGGGGCGGCCGCAACCGGCCGTACCTCCGTCATCCCGCTACCTCCCCAAGTCGCCCGAACGACGTACAGATCTCGAGCGTAGCCGTCCGGGTGCGGAAGCGCAGGGCGGTCAGGGCAGCTCTTGCCTTCACGGGTGACGTCCGGTACGGGAAGGCGACGCGCCCGCCCCGCGACCTGCCGTCGACAAAGCTGACCATCAGTCAGTCGTCGACCGGGAGACGCGTGGAGGGCGCCGCCCGGGGGGTTCGGGCCGGCCCGTCGGTCGAAGTCGGCGGAATCGGCCGGCGCCCCTCTCATCCCTCTTTCACCGAGGGCTCATACGGTGGGGGCATGACGCAGGAGACTCCCCCCGGGTGGTACCCCGATCCCGGGCAGACAAGTGACGGTCCCGCCACCGAGCGCTGGTGGGACGGCAAGGCGTGGACGGAGCGGACCCGGCCCGCCGGATCGGCCGCCGCATGGGGTCCCCCGGAACAGGTCGCGAGCCCCGGGGACCCCGGACAGTACTCGGCCTATCCGCCGTATCCCGCTCAGCCGCCCGCCGGGTCGCGGCGCGGCCGCATGGGCATAGCCGTGGCGGTGGCCGTCGTGGTCCTGGCGAGCATTGGCGTGGGCGTGTACGCGCTGGCCGACAACGGCAACGGCAACGGCGGCACCGCCAACTCGCAGGCGCCGGGGGGTCAGGGCGGACCCGGCGGCACCGGGGGCCAGGGCGGACCGTTCGGCGGCAACGGAGGGTCCGGCGGTTCCGGCGGCAGCGGGGGGTCCGGGGGCGCGTCGCCCTCCCCGCAGGAGTCCGAGGCGCCGAAGATCGAGAGCGGTTCGGTGACCGACTCGATCGACGGGATCAGCCTGCCCATCCCGGACGACTGGTACGGCCAGGAGATCTCGGCCGGCGCGTCCGTCACCTCGAACGACTCGTACGCCTGCCCCGGCGACACCTCCGAGAAGTGCACGAAGGGCGGTGCCTACTCGGCGCCCGCCCTGGCGCTGGGCACCAAGGGCAGCACGGCCGAGCAGATCGCCAAGGCCGACATCGAGGCGAACGCCGAGCAGTCCTACGGCGGCAAGACCTACGGCTCGATCACCTCGCACGACGTCCTCGCCTCCGAGGCGGTGACCGTGGCCGGGCAGAAGGGCTACAGGGTCCGCTGGAAGGCGGTCACCAGCAAGGGCTCCGACGGCTATGTCGAGTCCCTGGCCTTCCCGTCCCCGGCGAACCCGCAGCAGATCGTCGTGGTGCGGTTCGGTGTCGACGTCGAAGAGGGCCAGACCGTGATCGACGACATCACCAAGGGGATCAAGGTGTCGACGGGCGGCGGCAGCGGCCAGGACGTCTGACGGCCGGTCCCCGGACACCGGTCGGCCGGGTGGGGCGCCTCTCCGCTCGAGAGGAACCCCACCCGGCCGGGGGGTGCGCGCCGCCCCCGTCCCCACGGTGCGGCGCGAGCAGGTCACCGTCCAGTCGTCCGGTGGACGGCGGCCTGGGTCTCAGGTCAGTCCGAGTGCCGGCAGTACGGCCGCCTCCACGAAGCGGACCAGGTAGTCCGGGTCGGCGTACTCCCCGTCGATGACGGGCCGGGCCCGGATGACTCCGAACATCTGGGCCGGGACGTACTCCAGCGCCGGGTGACCGGTGGCGATCTCACCCCGCTCGACCCCACGCTGGAGAATGTGCCTGAGCGCGGCGATCTCCGGATCGACCAGCGCCTCACGCAGGGCCTGCGCGAGCTCCGCGTCCTGCGTGACGGCGTGGCCGAGCGCCTGGAGGAGCTTGGTGTCGTGCATCGACCACCGGCCCGCGGCCCGGGCGGCCTCGCGCAGATCGTCGGCGAGCGATCCGGTGTCGATCCCGTCGAACTTCGACGTGCGGCGGGAGCGCAGGGCGGCCACCACGAACTGGGGCTTGGTCTTCCACTGCCGGTAGAGGGTGGACTTGCTGCAGCGGGTGCTGCTGGCGACGCCCTCCATGGTCACGGCCTCATATCCGCATTCACGGATCTGTTCGAGCACAGCGTCGAAGAACTCCCGCTCACGCTCGGGCGTGATCTTGGAGCGGCGCGAGGCGGCGACCGTCTCCGGTCCGTCCGCGGCCTGCGACGTCATCAGCTCATCCCCTCATTCGCCTCGGCGGCCGGCCTGCTTCGAGGCCGCCGCGTTTCATTCCCGGATTCCAGTGTGTCCTATGTCTATCGATACGCCAGTGTACCGGTACCCGGTCGTATCGGTACACTGGCGTATCGGTACGATGTCGTATCGATGAGTTTCGGAATCCGGACGAGTCACCAACTTGTTCAGGTTTCAGTAATCGCACCACCATCAGCGAAGGGGCCGGGGGATGAATGCCCGCACCGAGCCTGCAGAAGCGAAGCCGAGCGCCATAGCGCGGCCGCCGCTCGTCCGTGAGTTCCTGCTCGTCGCAGGACTCTTCCTCGTCTACAAGTTCGGCCGGCAACTGGTCACGGGCCACACCACCGAGGCCTACCGCAACGCCGGCCGCGTGTGGCACTGGGAACGCGTCCTGGATCTGCCCGCAGAGGGCTCGGTGCAGTCGCTGCTGCTGCACGGCGACACCTTCGCGCACGTCGCGAACACCTACTACGCGACCGTCCACTTCCCGGCCACGGTCGCCTTCCTGGTCTGGCTGTACCTCAGGCGCCCCGCCCACTACGTCTGGGCCCGCCGCATCCTCGCCCTGCTCACCGGCGCCGCCCTGGTGCTGCACCTCGTCTTCCCGCTGGCCCCGCCGCGGATGCTCGCGGCGGCCGGCCTGGTCGACACCGCGAAGATCTACGGCCCCTCCGTGTACGGCCCGCCGCAGACCGACACCCTCTCCAACCAGTTCGCGGCGATGCCCTCGCTGCACTTCGGCTGGGCCCTGATGGTGGCGATCGGCCTGATCGTGGCCACCCGCTCGCGCGGACGCTGGCTGTGGCTGCTGCACCCGCTGGTGACCCTGCTGGTGATCGTCGGTACGGCGAACCATTACTGGATGGACGCGGTCGTGGCGACGGCTCTGCTCGGCGCCGCCCTCGCGATCATTCGCCCCCGGACTTCGTCCGGGGGGACCCCCATCTCGCTTCGCTCGCCGCACCGGACGGCCACCACTGCGGGCCGGGCGCAGAAGAAACCCGCCCCGGCCGAACCCAAGGAGAACGTCCTGGTCGGAGCGGGCCGATGAACGGCACCCTGCTCGCCCTCGCCCTCTCCCTGCTCTCCTCCGTCGCCTACGCGGCCGCCGCCGTCGCCCAGGAGCGCCTCGCCTCCCGCAACCCCGGCTCGGGTGTGCTGCGGATGCTGAGCTCGGGCGCCTGGTGGGGATCGGTCGCGCTCAACGCGGCGGCCGCCCTGCTGCACGTCGTCGCCCTCAAGTACGGCCCCCTGACCGTGGTCCAGCCGCTCGGCGCCCTCACTCTGGTCGCCGCGGTGCCGCTGGGCGCGCGGATCGCGGGACGCCGGGTCAGCGCGACGGAGTGGCGCGGCACCGCGTACACGCTGGCCGGCCTCGCCGCGATCCTCGTGGTGGCGTCGGGGTCCGCGCCCGGGAAGGTGCTGAGCACGTCCGAGGCGGTGGCGGTGGCGGCGGTGACGGCGGCCCTGATCGGTCTGCTGGCCCGCCCCGGCGCCCGGCCCGGTATACGGCACGCGTCGGCGTCCGGGGTCGCCTCGGGGGTGGCCTCCGCGCTCACCCAGACCGTGACGGTGGCCGCGACGGACCGTTCCGAGTCACTTCTCAGCGTCCAGGTGATCGGCGTGGCCCTGCTTGTCGCAGCCTTCGCCGCGGGCGGACTCCTGCTCTCGCAGACGGCCTACCGTGACGGCCTGGGCGCCCCGCTGGCGGTGGTGACCCTGGCCAACCCGGTTGCCGCCGCGGTGATCGGACTGTCCCTGCTGGGCGAGAGCCTGCGGGGCGGCGCGGCGGGTGTGCTGCTCGCACTGGCGGGAGCCGGCCTGGCGGCATGGGGTGTGGTGCTGCTGACCCGGATGTCCCCGGTGCCGGCGGACGACGACCACCCGGTGGCGGCGGTACTGGCACTGGAACCGTCGACGGCGTCCGTGGAACCGGCGCTGCGGGAGAAGCGTGTGCCCCGGCAGTCGGAGCCTGGACACCTCACACCGCTGTAGGGACGCTCAGCGCCGCGGGGACGCTCAGCCGAACCCGCGGGCGTCCTGCTTCAGCGCCGTGTCGACGGTCAGCGCGGTGGCGAGGACAAGGCTCAGCAGCGGCTCGGGCAGCTGGTAGTGGATCTGCAGCACGTAGTTGTCCGCGGTCGTGAACATCGTCTTGGCGAGCCCCTCCCACGTCTTCGTGATCCGGGCCACCTCGTTCCCGGTGTGGTCGACGATCGCGAAGTTCCAGGCCCGCCAGTTCTCCGCCTTGATCGCGCCGACCTGCTGCCCGTTCACCATCATCGCGAAGTTGATCTTCCCGATCATGTTCTGCTGGACGATCTCGCCGACCGGCGAACCGTCCGGACGCTCCACGATCACCCGCGACTTGAAGATCTTCCCCGGCCGGGTCAGCAGCATGACCGGCTGCCCGTGGGCGTCGCGGATCTCCAGCCTGATCTTCATGAACTGGTCGATGCTCCAGAGGAACCGCACGATCTTCCGGAAGGCACTCTGCCCGACCTGGGTGACGGAGCCGACCTGGTTGCCGTTCTGATCCATGACCTTGTACTCGTTGGTCAACTCGATCAGCTTGGCCTTCTGGTTGACCACGAGCACCGGCTCGGAGAACAGCGTGCCGCCGCCGGGGCCGCCCCCGGTGACCCCGGCCTGCTGCTGCACCTGACGCTGCACGCGCGGGTCGGGACCGGCCGACTGCTGAGGCATCTGCGGCACCTGCTGGACCGGCGGGGCCTGCACGGCCTGAGCCTGGGCCTGCCCCGCCGCCTGCTGGTCCTGGTGGGTGTGCTGGGTCCACTGCGCCCCGTCCCAGTAACGGAGCGTCTGGGACGCTCCGTGCGGATCGGGATACCAGCCTGCAGGTGTGTTCGAATGCGTGGTCACCGGGGCACACTACCCCGGGACCACGGCGATCCGGCCAGGTGAACGACCGCTCCTGCGGCGGCTTTACCTGGTGATTACGGCCGGATCACTCACTCCGGTACGCCCGTTCTCGACATGTCCGGCGAATCGCCTGAGGAACGCCGGATCGGCGTCGGAGGTGACCGTCAGGTCGTACCAGCGACGGCTCCTGGCGAGGCGGAAGGTGTGCCGGGCGGTGGCACCTGCCCGCACGGTGAAGGTCCTCGCCGGGTCGCCGTAGCCGCTCACGACCTTCAGACGGACCGTGCCGGAGCCCTTGTTGGTGAACGTCAGCTCGACGTCGTCACCGTCGTATCGGGCGGTGGCCTCGGGTCCGGCGGTCCCGTTCGGCCCCTTGAAGACGCGCAGGAAACCGGCCGGGCCGTGCACGGTCAGGTCGTACGACCCCTTCGAGTACGCCGAGTTCCAGGTGTCCGAGACGGTCTTGCCGGCCTCGGTGGTGTAGCTCCAGGGCCCGTCGGTGCGGTTGCCGGAGGTCACCAGGAACGCGGCGCCCACCTCGGCGCCGGAGGCGAAGGTCAGCGTGAACCTGCCGTTCGCTGCGTCCACCGAACCGTCCACGTGCGGGGCGTACTTCAGCGGGCGGGCGGGGCGCAGGCCGCGCTCCTGCTTCGGCAGGGCTCCGACGGCGGGCGGGGCGGGCACGTAGTCGGGGTGGCGCTCGCGGTCCGGCGGCTCGTAGCCGTCGGTGTCCGGGAGGGCGACCGGCCTGGTGTCCTTGCGGGAGAAGTCGAAGGCGGAGGTGAGGTCGCCGCAGACCGCGCGCCGCCAGGGCGAGATGTTGGGCTCGTGGACGCCGAAGCGGCTCTCCAGGAACCGGATGATCGAGGTGTGGTCGAGCGTCTCGGAGCAGACGTAACCGCCCTTGCTCCAGGGCGAGACGACGAGCATGGGCACGCGCTGGCCGAGGCCGTAGGGGCCGGCCGGGTGGCTGCTGTCGCCCTTGAACAGGTCGAGAGAGGGGTCGACCGTGGACTTGCCCTGGGCCGCGGAGCCTGGCGGGAAGGCGGGGACCACGTGGTCGAAGAAGCCGTCGTTCTCGTCGTAGGTGATGAACAGGGCGGTCTTCGCCCATACCTTCGGGTCGGAGGTGAGCGCGTCCAGGACCTGGGCGATGTACCAGGCGCCGTAGTTCGCGGGCCAGTTGGGGTGCTCGGTGAAGGCCTCGGGGGCGACGATCCAGGAGACCTGGGGCAGCTTTCCGGCCTTCACGTCGGCCTTGAGCTGGTCGAAGTAGCCCTCGCCCTTGGTGTAGTCCGTGCCGGTGCGGGCCTTGTCGTACAGCGGGTCGCCGGGCTTGGCGTTCCGGTACTGGTTGAAGTAGAGCAGCGAGTTGTCGCCGTAGTTGCCCCGGTAGGCGTCCGGGATCCAGCCCCAGGAGCCGTTCGCGTCGAGGCCGTCGCCGACGTCCTGGTAGATCTTCCAGGAGACGCCGGCCTTCTCCAGGCGCTCGGGGTAGGTCGTCCAGCCGTAGCCGACCTCGTCGTTGCCGAGGACGGGGCCGCCGCCCTGGCCGTCGTTACCCGTGTAGCCCGTCCACAGGTAGTAGCGGTTCGGGTCGGTCGAGCCGATGAACGAGCAGTGGTAGGCGTCGCAGACGGTGAACGAGTCGGCGAGGGCGTAGTGGAACGGGATGTCCTCGCGGGTCAGGTACGCCATGGTCGTGGAGCTCTTGTTCGGGACCCATTTGTCGTACTTGCCACCGTTGAAGGCGGCATGTCCGTCGTTCCAGCCGTGCGGGAGGTCCTGGATGAACTGCAGGCCCAGGTCGTCGGCGTCGGGGCGGAACGGCAGGATGTCCTTGCCCTTCGCGTCCTCCTGATGCCAGACGGACTTGCCGTTCTGCAGGGTCACCGGGCGCGGGTCGCCGAAACCGCGAACACCCCTGAGCGAGCCGAAGTAGTGGTCGAAGGACCGGTTCTCCTGCATCAGGACGACGACGTGCTCGACGTCCTCGATCGTCCCCGTGCGGTGGTGGGCCGGAAGCGCGGCGGCGCGCTGGATGCTGCTCGACAGGGCGGTGAAGGCCGTGGTGGCACCCGCGAGTTGCAGGAATCTGCGCCGGTTGACATCGGACATGGGTGAGGGACCTTTCCATCCTGCGCACCGATGACCGGAACGAGACGGAAGGTGCGCGCAGCGAGTGTTCCAAGTGCAACAAACGTCAGGGAAGGGTCCGGTGGCGCTGATGTGAAAGTCATGGGTACGGGAGGTGTGCCGGACCTCGATCGGGGGATGGTCGCGATCATGACAGAGACGCCACTTCCGGACGCGCCGCCCACAGAACGACCCGTACGGCAGCTTCTCGCCGCCTCCGTGGGCAATGCCGTGGAGTGGTACGACTGGTACGCCTACACGTTTCTGGCCACCTACATCGCCGGCGCAGTCTTCCCCAAGGGCGCGGACAACTCGCTGGTGCCGCTGCTGTCGACGTTCGCGGTGTTCGCCGTGGGGTTCTTCATGCGGCCGGTCGGCGGACTGCTGATGGGGGCGATCGCGGACCGGCACGGGCGGCGCTCGGCGCTGACGGTCACCATTCTGCTGATGGGCGGCAGCAGTCTCCTGGTCGGACTGACACCGACGTACGCGGCGGTCGGCGTCCTCTCCCCCGTCGTGCTGGTGCTCGCGCGGCTGCTCCAAGGTCTGTCCGTGGGCGGGGAGTTCGCGGCCTCGACGACCTTCCTGGTCGAGTCGGCGCGGCCCGGCCGACGCGGGCTGTTCTCCAGCTTCCAGTACGTCTCGACGACGGCCGGGCAGCTTCTCGCGTCCGGGACAGCCACACTGCTGGTGGCCACGCTGAACGAGGGGCGGATGGACAGCTGGGGGTGGCGCGTCCCGTTCGTCCTCGGGGCCGTGCTGTCCCTGGTCGGGTTCTGGATCCGGCAAGGCGCGCGGGAGACGCGCAGCGAGGAGCAGCGGCGGGCGCCGCGTCCCGGGCTCCTTGAGGGGTTGCGACGCCATCCGCGCGAGTCCCTGCTGATCTGCGGGATCACGATGGGCGGCACGATCGCGTACTACACGTGGACGTCGTATCTGCCGACGTACGCCGAGCTGAATGCCGGTGTCGACAAGTCGGACGCGTTGCTCGCAGGGACGATCTCGCTCGCCTTCTTCGGGGTGCTTCAGCCGCTCGGCGGTTTGCTGTCGGACCGCTTCGGGCGCCGGCCGTTGCTGCTGTTCTTCGGGCTGGGCTTCGCGCTGCTGAGCGTGCCGCTGCTGCACGCGCTGCGGGACTCCTTCGTGGTGCTGCTGCTCGTGCAGTGCGCGGGGATGGTGTTGCTGACCGGGTTCACGTCGATCAGCGCGGCGGTGAACGCGGAGGTGTTCCCGGCGCGGGTGCGGGCGGCCGGGATCGGGTTCCCCTACTCGTTGACGGTCGCGGTGTTCGGGGGGACGGCACCGTATGTGGGCACGCTGTTCAAGGAGTTGGGGCACGCGGGAGTGTTTCCGTGGTACGTGGCCGCCCTCTGCCTCGGCTCGTCACTGGTCTATCTGCGGCTCCCGGAGACCGCCCACGGAGAACTGCGCCGCTAGCGCCCGCTTCGCCACCGCCGTTCCCGACCTCAGCGCGGCCACCGGATCGGCGGCCTCGTCCAGTTCGATCAGGACCGTACCCGCGCCGGGCGTTGCGGACATCGCGTCCGCCCAGCCCTCCCAGTCGACGATCCCCGTGCCCAGCTCCGTCATGTAGGGCTGCTGCCGGGAGTACACCGTGTCGTCGATCGTGAGGTGGACGTCGATCGGGGCGACCGCGTCCTTCCAGTGGGCCAGGGCTGTGCGCGGAGTGTGGCGCCGGGCCACCGCGACGGGGTCGCCGCCGCCCAGGGCGATGTGGCAGGAGTCGGGGCACAGCCAGACATAGCGCGGGTCGGTCAGGGCCATGAACAGGTCGATGTCCCGCTCGTACCAGAGGGTGCTGTGGGACTCGGTGTGGAAGGCGAGCCGCACCCCGTACCGGGACACCGCCTCGCCCACCGCGTGGGCGATGTCGGCCATGCGGGTCATGTAGGCGGCGTCGACAAAGAAGGGCGGGCGGGTGCCGTACGTCGTCCTCATCGGCAGTCCGGCGACGAGGACGTCGGCGCCCACCTCGGCGAGGAACGCGGCGCGGCGCTCGGCGTCGGCGACGATCGCGGGGAGGTTGTCGCCGTGCCGCCAGTCGGGGGCGTCGCTGTCGGCGACGAAGGCGCTGACGACGGCCAGGCCCCTGTCGGCCAGTTCCCGGCGGAACGCCTCTGCGCTGCCGTAGGCGCGCAGGGCCGCGTCGATGTCGCCGGGCGCGAACGTCAGCTCGAGGCCGGTGACCTCGGTCTCGGCGAGCGTGTCCAGCACCCGCTGCCAGAAGCGGTCCGGGTGATCCGCAGCCCAGTCGCGGACCGCGTCGGCGGAGTCGAGGCCCCAGAATCCGGGGTGGTAGAAGGTGATGACGTCGGTCGCGAAACGAGGGCTCATTCGGTTCCCCCGCGCGCGTTGTAGACGACGACCTCGTCGGACTCGTCAACGGCCTTGCGGTAGTTGCGGAACACCGCGAGCGCCTCGTCCCTCAGGACGTCTCCCACGACCTCGATGCCACGTGTCTCGAACTGCTCGGCCCAGTCGGAGCCGACCGGGCCCTCGTCGAAGGTGGTGATCTCCTCCAGTTCCGGGCCCTGACCCGCGACCACCAGGCCGCGTACCCCGGACCACATCGTGGCCCCGTAACACTGCACGCAGGGACGCCAGTTGACGACCAGCTCGTGAGACGGCAGGCCGTCCCCGCCGAGGTCCCAGCTGCCGGTGGCCATCTGGGCGAGGCCTAGCGCGACGACCTCGGCGTGCGCGCTGGAGACTCCACTGGACAGGACGACGTTGACGCCGACGGAGACGATCCGGCCGGACGCGCGCTCGGCGACGAGTGCGGCGAACGGACCGCCGTTGCCCTCGCGCCAGTTGCGGTCGGCGAGGCGGTGCACGAGACGCATCCGGTCCTCGCGGGAGGGGACGGTGGCGGGCACGTCGGCGAGTTCGTCGTCGATCCAGGCGGGCAGGGCCACGTGGTATTCCCTGGCGATGTCGATCACGGTTCGGTTCCTCTCGGTGGTTCAGGTGCGTGCGGTGACGGCACGGGCGGCCCGTACCGCGGTGACGGCGCCGGTCAGGGTGACGTTGGCGGCCATCGCGGTGGGAACGACTCCGTTGCCCGCCAGGTACAGGTTGTCGAAGCCCCACACCCTCCCGTCCGGGTCGCACACGCCGGTGCCGTCGTCGGTGACGCCTGCCCGGACCGTGCCGGTGAGATGCAGTGAGGAACCGGGCGGCAGCACGGTGGACTCGGTCGCGGGATCGAAGGGGCCGAACTCCTGGGCGACGGACCGGACTTCGTCCAGCGCCCGGCGGATCAGCGCGCGGTCGGTCTCGGAGTAGCCGAACTCGACGCGGATGCGGGGCAGCCCGGCCAGGTCGGTCTCGCTCGCCGAGAACACCAGCCGGTTCTGCGGGCGCGACTCGACGGGGACGTACAGCGACAGACCGACGGAGTGCGCGAGGGGCCGGCCGGCCTCGTCGACGTAGGTGCGGTTCATGATCTGGCCGTGGAAGGGCTGGGCGGGTCCGTTGCACGGCAGCCACAGCGAGTCCGTGCTGAACTCGCCGGGGCGCGGCAGGGGCAGGGCACCGGGGTCGAGGCCGAACCGGTCGAGGTCGAGCAGGACGCGGGCGGTGACGAAGGCGTGCTCGTTGAGGTGACGGCCCAGGGCCTTTGGGCGGATGCCGGAGGCGTACAGGAGTTGCGGGGTGCGCAGGGCGTCGGCGCACACCACCACGGTGCCGGCGCGGAGTTCGGACTCGGTGCCGTCGGCGACGCGGCGCAGGCGGGCCCCGGTGACCCGGCCGGCGTCCCGGCCGAGGGCGGTCACGAGGGTGCCGGTGAGCAGGGTGAAGGCGGGATCGCCGCCCTGGGCGAGCGCGGGGAAGATCGTCCCGGGTGCCGTGCGGGGCATGGGGCCCGACGGTGTGGGGGTGACGGCCATGGGCATGGGCTGCGGGGCCCGGTCGGCGGGCCCGACACCGCCGTAGCGTCGACGCAGGACGTCGAGGACGAGTTCGCCGACCTTGGTCGGGCCGATCGCCGCAGGTGTGACGCCGAGCAGTCGGCGTGCGGTGTCGAGATCGGCCGCCCAGGCGTCGGGGTCGCCGAAGTCGAAGGTCTCGTCGTCGGCCGGCCACGGCGTGGCGGCGGTCCAGTGGACGCCCATGCCGCCCGCGTTCCAGGCGAGCGCGGCCTGCGGCATCGCCTCGGCGTCCTCGCCGAAGGCGAGCGCGTGGAACATGCCGGGGGCGAGGTCGGGGAGGCTGCCCGCGGCCTCACGGACCACCTCGGCTCCCGTGTACATGCCCTGGATGCCGGTGGCGACCTTTTCGTTGTAGCGGGACCACAGGTCGGGGTCGTCGAGGTCGTGCAGGTGCCGCCCCGGGGTACCGCCGATCGGGCTGCCGCCGTCGGCCATGGTGATGTGCAGCGCCGGATCGCTGCGGCGCAGGAGGCGGGCCACGAGGGAGCCCATGATGCCGCTGCCCACGATGAGGACGTCGGTGCGGGGGGTGTGGGTCAAGTGGAGCTCCGTGTACGTGTGGTGTGGGGGTCAGGCGACCGGGCCGAGCGGTCCGAACAGCTCGGTGTCCATGCGGTCCAGGGCGAGCTTCACCGCGCCGATGAGCGGGGCGTCGTGGCCGAGCGCGGTGGCGCGCAGTTCGACCGCGGGGGTGCGGGCGTCCCGCAGCGCGGCCCGTACCCGGGGCAGCAGGACGTCGGCCGCGTCCTCCAGTCCGCCGCCGAGGACGATGAGCGAGGGGGCGACCGTCCAGGACAGGGTGGTGAGGATCGACGCGATGTTCTCCACGAACTCGTCGACCTCGGCGAGCGAGGCGGCGTCGCCGTTCCGGGCCGCCTCGAACCGGGCCAGGGCGAGGGCGCGTTGGGCGGGCAGCGGTGAGGTCAGGGCGGCGACGGGCCGGTCCTCGACCGAGCCGGCCGGCATCGAGCGGGCTTCGACGATCTCTCCCGCGGCTCCGTCGAGCCCGCGGTGCACGGCCCCTCGGATCAGGATGCCGAGGCCGGTCCGGTTCCCGAGCATCGCCCATACGACGTTGTCGTGATCGGCTGCCACTCCCCGCCAACGCTCCGCCAGCGCACCGAGGTTGGTGTCGTTGTCGGCGAACCAGGGCACCGGGACACGCCGGCCGAGCTCCTCGGGCAGGTGCACGCCCTCCCAGCGCGTGGTGTGCACCAGGCGCCGTACGACTCCTTCGTCGTCGATGGCACCGCCGCCGGCGATGGCCCCGGCGCGCAGCCGGTCCACCGAGCCGCCGGCGTCTTCGAGGGCCTGGAGGACCAGTGCGGCGGCGTCGTCGAGAGTGGTGCGCGGGTCCTTGTAGGCGCGCAGCGGCCGGTGTGCCCGGCCGAGGATGTGGCCGCGCACGTCGGCGACGACGGCGGAGACATCGACGGTCGTGACGCGTACGGCGGCCAACAGGGCGTGTTCGGCGCGCAGTTCGTAGCGGCGGGCCGGGCGTCCGGCGCAGCCGCTGTTCGGCACCCGGTCGAGTTCGGCGACCCAGCCCGCCTCGACGAGCGAGTCCAGGATCAGCTCGATCGTGCGGCGGGACAGACCGGTCTGCTCGGCGAGTTCGGTGAGTTTCCTCGGTCCCGCCGACACCGCCAACGCCCGCAGGATCACGGAGGTGTTGACCCGTCGTACGGCGCTCTGGTTCATGCCGGCCGTCAGCACGGCTCCCCTCCCGTCACCGGGTCGTACACGCCCCGGGTGTCGGCCGCGAGCGGTCGGCCGTATGCGCGGGCCGGGTCGCCGAGCCGCCCGGTCGCCCTCCCCCAGGTCGGGGACTGGCCGCGGACGAAGTCGACGAGGTCGGTGTGCATCCGGGCGGCCAGCGCCACCGGCGGGTTCGGGCCGAGCGCCTCGGGGACGCCGGGCGCGTCGAGCACGTCGAAGAAGAAGGGGAGGTCGACGCAGTGCACGGCGCCGCCGAGGGCCGGGGAGGGCCATTCGAAGGAGTACAGCCAGGTGCCGGCGGGGGACGCGCGGCGGGCGGCCGCGGTGCGGGGGCACGCGGAGCGGAACAGGGTGTCCGTGATCCGGGTGCCGGCCGCGCGCGACCCGCTCTCGCTGTCGCCGTCGAACTCGTCGCCCGTGGCGCCGAGCAGCAGCGGGACGTCCTGTCCGTGCCCGGCCAGCCCCTCGGCGAGCGGCAGCGGCAGGATGTCGTCGCCGACGACCGGACCGAGCACGAGCCGGTCGTCGTCCCCGCGCAGGTCGAGCACGCCCCGCTGGAGCGACTCCGGTGCGCACAGGGCGAATCCGGCCCGGGTGGGCGCCACGCCCAGGTGCTCGCCGAGCCGTGCGAGGACGTCACGGACCCGGGTCGCTTCCACTTCGAACAGGCCGCCGGACAGACTGACCGCCCGCTGGAACCTGCCGCGCCCGGCGGGCGACGACAGCAGCGCGAGCGCCATCGCTCCCCCGGCCGACTGGCCCGCGACGGTGACCCGGTCCGGGTCGCCCCCGAACGCGGCGATGTTCTCCCGCACCCAGTCGAGCGCGAGGAGCACGTCCCGCAGCCCGAGGTTGGTGGGGACGTCGTCCAGTACGGCGAATCCGTCGACGCCGAGCCGGTAGCCGACGGTGACGGTGACGACGCCGTCGCGGGCGAAGGCCCGACCGTCGTACCAGGGGCTCGCCGGGCTGCCCGCGAGAAAGCCGCCTCCGTGGATCCACACGAGCACCGGGCAGCCGTCCGCGTCGGGGGCCGTGACGGAGACGTTCAGTATGTCGTCGCCCGGCACCGACGGCTCCGGGATGGTGGTCGTGGTGAACAGCGGCACGCGCTGCGCGGTGGCTCCGGGGCGGGTGGCGTCGTACGGCTGTGTGAGGCGCCCGCGTGGGGCCGGTGCGGCGAACCTCCGTGGGCCGGTGGGAGCTTCGGCATAGGGGATGCCCAGGAAGCGCCGCACGTCTCGGTGCCGGCGGCCGACGACCGTGCCCGCCGGGGTCCGGACGGTGACCGGCGTGCTCATCGCAGCCCCGTTCCCGCGATGCCCTGGACGAAGTACCGCTGCAGGAAGAGGAAGAGCACGAGCACCGGCAGCATCACGACGATCGCTCCGGCGAGCAGCAGGCCGTAGTCGGTGACGTGGGCCGCGGCCTGGCTGGTGGCGGCGAGGCCGACCGGGAGGGTGTAGGTGGACATGCTCTGGGCGACGACCAGCGGCCAGATGAAGTTGTTCCAGGAGTTGAGGAACGACATGATCGTGATCGTGGCGACGGCGGGACCGGCCAGCGGCAGGAAGATCCTGAAGAAGATCCGGAACTCGCCCGCGCCGTCGATGCGGGCCGCTTCGAGGAGTTCGTCGGGGACCGACAGGGCGTACTGGCGCACGATGAAGACCGACAGGGGAAGCGCCGCGCCGGGCAGGGCGATTCCGGCGAGGGTGTCCGCGAGGCCCAGGTCCACGGTGATCACGAACTGGGTGACGAACACCGCGGTGAACGGCACCATCATCGCCGCCATGACCGCGCCGAACGCGAGCCGCCGGCCCGCGAAGTCGAGCTTGGCGAGGGCGTATCCGGCGGCCGACGCGGCCAGGATGTTCCCGGCCACCACGATCAGCGCGACGACGACGCTGTTGACCAGGAACCGCCCGAAGCCCTGGGTCTCGAACAGCCGGGTGAAGTTGCCGAAGGTGAGGTGGTGCGGGAACAGGGCCCCGGGGTCGGAGCGGATCTCGTCCAGGCTGCGCAGCGAGCCGCTCACCCCCCACGCGAAGGGCAGCGTCGTGAGCAGGGCGCACAGCACCAGGGCGGCGTACATCACGGGGCGGGCGGCACGGTTCATGTGCGGGACCTCAGCAGCCGGAACTGGACGACGCTCACCACGGTCACCAGCGCGAGCGTCACGAAGGAGGCCGCCGAGGACATCCCGAACTGGCCCGCCCCGAACTGGCGGTAGGTGTACAGCGCGACCGACTCGGTGGAGCCGAGCGGGCCGCCTCCGGTGAGGAGGTAGGGCTCGTCGAAGACCTGGAGGTAGAAGACGGTCAGCAGGACGGAGACCATGAGCGTGGTGGGCAGCAGCAACGGCAGGGTGATGTGCCGGAGTTGGCGCCACCGGCCGGCCCCGTCCAGGGCGGCGGCCTCGTACACGTCCCGCGGGACGGCCTGGAGGCCGGCGAGGAACAGCACCATCGCGATGCCGAAGTTGCGCCAGACGCCGAGCAGGATCACGACCGGCATGGCCAGATCGGGATCGTCCAGCCAGTTCGGTCCGGCGAGTCCGATCGCGCCGAGCAGCTTGTTGACGGTGCCGTCGAGGTGGAAGGCGTACTGCCAGATCAGCGCGACGGCGACGACGTTGGTGACGACGGGCGCGAAGAAGACGGTGCGCAGGACACCGCGCAGCCGGCTGATGCCGGAGTTCAGCGCGAGGGCCAGGGTGAAACCGATGCCCATCGTCAGCGGTACGCCCACGGCCACGAAGAGGGCGGTGTTGAGGATGTCCCGGACGAAGGTGTCGTCCTGGAACAGCCGGAGGTAGTTCTCGACGCCGGTGAAGTCGACGGCGAACGGGGTGCGGAGGTCGGCGCCGCGGATGTCGGTGAGGCTCAGGGCGAGTGCGGCGACGGTCGGGATCGCCGTGTAGACCAGGAAGACGAGGCCGAAGGGGGCGAGGAAGAGCCAGGCGACGGCGGTGCGGCGGGCGCGGGACACCTTGTGTGCCGCCGTCTTGGGCACGGCCCTGGCCCTCTTGGTGGCCGGTACGAGAGTCGTGGTCATCACTGCGTGCCCGTGCCGACGCTCTCGGCGTACGCCTGGATGTTCGCGGCCGCCTTCGCCGCGGTCTGCTTGCCCTTGGCGACGGCCTCCACCTCCTTGCCCAGCCGGGTCGCGACCTGCTGCCACGTGCTGACCTGCGGGAACGCACGGGTGTTCTTGAGCTGGGTGAAGAAGGCGGCCAGCAGCGGCTGGCCCTTGATCGCCGGGTCGTCCCAGGCGGAGATGACGGCCGGCAGCGAGCCGTACCCCTTGTACTGCGCGACCTGCGTGCTGGGCTTGGCCAGATACCTGACGAGCTTCCAGGCGGCGTCCGTGTTGCCGCTGTCGGCGAGGACGCCCCAGGTGCCGCCCGCGGAGAAGGAGACGCTGCTCGACGCTCCGGCGGGCAGGGGGGCGGTGGCGACGTGGGAGGCCGTCCAGCCGCTCTTCTTGGCAGCGGTGTCGAGCTGACCGATGACCCAGGGCCCGGTGATCATGCTCGCCGTCTTGCCGGAGACGAAGTACGGCTGTGCGTCGAGGAAGGTCGGCCCGCTGGTGTCGGCCGTCCCGGCGGTGAAGAAGGACGCGTTGTAGTCGAGGGCGTCGACCATCTGGGGCGTGTTCAGGTTCCACTTGCCGGCGGAGGTGACGAGTGAGGCTCCGGCCTGCCAGGCGTACATGGCGACGTCCTGGCCGTTGAAGATGTCCCACCCGATGTCGGCCCCCAGTGCGTGGGCCGCGCCGGCGCCCTGAAGGGCCTTGAGGAAGGGCTCCATGCCGGCCCAGGTGGTCGGCGCCTCGACGCCCGCCTTCTTGGCCAGATCTGATCGGTAGACGAGCGCGTACGTGTACGCGTACCAGGGCACCGTGTAGGCCACGTCGTCCACGACCCCGGCGTCCCAGAGGCTCTTGAAGAAGCTGCCCGGATCCACCAGGCCCTCCGGCACGGGCCGCAGGGTCGACGAGTCGAGGAACTGCGCCTGCGACTCGGGGAAGAACTGGGCGACGTCCGGTCCCTTGCCCGCCGCGATCGCCGCCTGGAGCTTGGTGTAGTACTCCGCGTTCGGGATCAGCGTGGTCTTCACGACCAGGTCGGGGTTGGCGGACTTGAACGGCTTGACGACCGTGCCGAGCACGTCGGCGTCGCCCTGGGCGGCCCAGACGTTCACGGTGCCGGTGGCCGGGGACGCGTCGACCTTCTTGGCGCCGGACGCGGCGGCCGCGTCGTCCTCGCGCCCGCAGCCGGACAGGGGAAACGCGGCGCCGAGGGCCATTCCGGCGGTCAGCCGCAGGGCGGTGCGACGGGAGAGGTTGGGCACGGGGACTCCTGTGACACGAGATTCCTCACGAGTACTGAGGGCGGTGGCGTGATGTGTCCCGACGCTATGAACCGCGTGTTTCGGCCACGTGGCGGTCCTCACCCCGAATAATTTCGGAACTTGTAGCGAAATCGGTGTGGCGAGGGCCCGGTGCGCAGGATGCGCACCGGGCCCTCGCCGCCGCCCTGGGGCGTGCCGCTACCTGTGACCGCCGCTCGTGAACTGCTCGAAGGTGTGGCTGAAGGCCCAGGTGTCCTGGGCGATGCCGGAGCAGGAGTCGGATCCGCCGGTGCCCGGGCAGCCGCCGTTGTCGCGCTGGAGTGCCCAGAAGGAGAGGGTGTTGATCTTCTTGGCCTCGGCCCACTGCTCCACCGCGACCGCGTTCTCGACGGTGAAGGTCTCCTCGGGGCCGTAGTCGTCGATGCCGGGCATCTCGATGACCCCGATCATGCTCCACAGCTTCGCGGAGCTCTTGTGCGGGTAGAGCGCGGCAAGCTGGCCGTGCAGGCCCTCGGCGGCCGTCCGGGTGTCGGCCGCCATGTCGTGCGTGGCGCCGTCGTAGTAGTCGAACGTCATGAGGTTGACGACATCCACGCGTGCGCCGTTGTCGACGGCGTTCTGGAGCACGGCGAGGCCGTTGGCCGCGAGGCCGGTCGTGGAGGTCGGGAGGGTGTAGGAGAACTGCACGGTGCGGCCCGTGCGTTCGGCCCAGCGCTGGACCTTCGCGATCGCCTTGTTGCGGCGGTCGATCCCGGCGGCGTTGTTGATCGAGTCGCCCTCGACATCGAGGTCGATGCGGCTGATGCCGTACGTCGTGACGAGGCTCTTGAACACCTCGGCGATGGCGTCGACGCTGGTGCAGCTGTCCGCCAGTTCGGTGCCGGTGGTGTCCGCGGTCCAGCCGCCGAAGGAGGGGATGACGTCGCCGCCGCGCGCCTGGATGGTGGCGATGTCACGGCCGAAGGACGCCTTCGAGATCGGCTGACCGCTCTCGCCGTTCCAGTAGGCGGTGCACGAACCCGCCGTGGCCGTCTGGAGGAACGCCAGCGTGAGGTACTTGTTTCCGGAGGCGGCGGCGAGTGCGGCCGGGCTCTGGCCGGTCCACGACTCGAAGTAGGGCGCCGCCACGTGGGCGGGCAGGGGCTTGCCGAAGGCCGGGAGCGAGGGCGAGGAGGACGCCGCGAGTGCGCCCCCTCCCCCCAGTCCGACGAGCCCGGCGGACAGAGCGCTCACGCTCAGACAGGACAGCAACGCACGAAGGTGACCAGGTCGTCTCACTGACGCTCCCAGGGGGAAAAGGGCATGCGGGGACAGCGGAATGGCCGAACCGCGGGGAAGAAGAACCGTGCCCATAATTGGACTAGACCATATAACTGTCAAGGTTCTTTACAGTTACTTGCCGAGTCCGCCTCAGCAGGTTGTCCGGCCTTCCTCTTCCGTGAGACGGAAGCGGTGTTGCCGTGCCCCTGCGAACGCCAAGACGATGCCACCACCACGACAGACGGGAGCCGCAACGATGCCGCACACGACCGCCTTCGCCAGGAACCAGTGGTACAGCTAGCGCACCTTTCTGACCTGCGCTTGTGTGGGGGCGATGAGGCTGTGACCTGCTAGGACGGGTTACAGAGGCGATCGGAGGCAGTCAGAGGAAAACACTCTGATTCGACCCCGGTTCGACCCGGGCCGCTCAGAGGCAGTCAGAGGCATCAGCCTCCAGAACTGGCTCTGAGGGACCCGAGTCGACCGGTGTGGATCACGAGTGGTGACTCTGGCAGGACCTCAGATTCGCCTCCGTCGAGCCGCGGTAGGGACGCCTGCCTCCAGCGAGGCCAGGTACACGAAAGCCCCCAGGATGGCCGTCCTGGAGGCTTCGTTGGCACCGATTGGAGGTCGGTTCCGGGCACCACCCGTGGTTTTTGCGGGCCCAGGTGGCGTCCATGTCTTTGCGAGACGACCCCAGAATGCCATACGACGCACCCTCTTCGCACTACTCGCAGAAGGCTTCACGTCCAGCAAACTCCCAGCCAGAGGCAGTCACAGGCACCCAAACCTCCCGGCAGGGACTCGTCGGCCTCCCCCGCGCCGCCGCTGATCTGGTCCTTCTCGGAGACCTCACCGGTCGTTACGCAGCGGGCAGCTACAGCAAGCTCGACCGTAACGGACGAGTGGTCCATCGCGAAGATCGACAGGGCATGGCCGAGCACGGCCATCGGATTACTGCGGCTATCGCCTGCCACGTCGCCCGGGTCGGGGGCACCGTCGATCAGTTGACGCAGCTGCTGATGCACCCGGATCACGAGGGTGGCAGGCACACGCAGAACATCGCGCTGCGCTCTGGTCAGGCACGCGCCCTCGCGTACGTCCGTCGAGTCTGGGACAGCGCCTGCGCAACGGTCCACAGCACGGTAGAGGTTGGCTCCCGCCAGAACTCCCACGAGGATCTCGCTGCCCTTCGCGCCCGTATCGAGGTCACCCCGTGGCGTGGGGAGCGAGGACGCACCGCCTTGCGAGTGCTTCTCGCTCATCTCAACTTCGCCGAGACCGCTGGTGGCCGTCTGCACGCCGCGAGTGAGCGCCAGGCCGCCGAGGAGGCCGGGATCTCGCGGCAGACGCTGCGCAACGCATACGAGACCGTGCTGAGGCCAGGAGGGTGGCTGCGCCGGCTGCGGGTCGGCCATGGCAGGGATGGCTCCACGTGGTACCTCGGCAACGGCCCTGGTTCCTCCACACACTCATCGTCTTCTCGTCAGAAGACCACTCAGTTCCCCCCCGACCCGGCACTTGAGGAGTGGTCCACCTCCGAGACGGCCGCCCCGGCCGACGTCGACTCCACTGTCATCAGCCACCTGATGGCCCACGATGCCTTCGCCCACCACGGCCTGGGCAGCTCCGCTCTCTTGATCCTCGGAGCCTTGCACGCACGCCCTAACCAGACCGTCAGTGAACTCGTCATCACCTCCTCCGTCTCACGCGCCACCGCCTACCGGGCCCTCCGTCGCCTCGCGCGCCACGGTCTGGTGCACCACATCGGCGAAGTCTGGTCACTGGCCCCCCGGGCCTTGCAGGGCTTCGGTAACAGCCATCCGGAGGCTGTTACCGACCGGCAAGTCGTGCCCTCGCACGGCTGGGACCTGGTCGCCCACCGATGCGGAACTGCAGGTACCGCGGCGAGCCGAAGGACACTCCACGCCGCCGAACGAGCGGCGTATCGGGAGGCGCTGGAGCGACTGTTGGAGCACCGCAGCAGGGCCCTCGTTGTGGTCCGCGACGGCCATCAGGTGTTGGTACCCGCCCTGCGCCCGGACGAGGTCCCCACGCCATGGCGCGGGCCCGGCGGCCTCGTCATCAACCCGGCGACAGGGCGAATCGATCCGGCATGGCGGGTTGCCAGCGATGGGCGCTTGATCCTCATCACCACCACTGACCAGCGCAGTTACGACGAACTAGCCGCCGCACACGCCGAAGCACTCAGGGAATGGGAGTCCGTTGCATGAACACGCAGCAGTCGACGCCGGATGAGGACGACGTAGCCATCACGCCGGAGACCTTGCGCACCCGCTACGAATCCGGAGCCACCGTCGACGAGCTCGTTGCGAGCAGCAGGTTGTCGTACGGCACGGTGCTCAACCGGCTGCACGAGGCCGGGACCGAGATGCGCACATCGTGGCAGACCCGCCGGATGCGCCAGGATCCACAGGCGCGCCAGCGTCTCGCGGCCCACCTGCGCACCCTGTACGAGCAGCGTGGCGCGACCCTCACCGAGCTCGCTGCAGTCGCGGGAGACACGAGGCGTGCTGCCCGGCGCCTGCTGATCGAGGCCGGCGGCACCGTGCGCACCACGCAGCAGACGCTGCGGATGCGCACCGCAACGCGGGCCGCCGAGCGGCAGAAGCTCGCGCGGTCCCTGCGGGCACGGTACGAGGCCGGCGCCTCCGTGCCAGAGCTTGCTGAGGACTGCAACTACTCAGTGGCCACGGTCTACCGGCTCCTGCACCAGGCCCGCACTCCCATGCGCCCCCGGCACCGCCACGGCCCCTCGGACGGGACGAGGAAGCGGTCATGAGCGCACTGGCCCTCGCTGACGTTCCCTGCGGTACCGCTCGCCACAAGGTCCCGCCCATGCACCATCCCGGCTGCAGTTGCGCGGCAAGGGCTCCCCCGCTTCGACCGCATTCTCAGCCATGTCTCCGAAGCAATGTCGACGTCGTCGACCTGCGCAAAGTCAACAGTCCTTCCAGTTCAGGAGATCAAGCACACGTGAACGAGAACACCCGTCACAAGACCCTGGCGGCGGCCACAGCCCGCGCCTGGGACGCCTTCGTGATCGTCGTCGGCATGCTCAAGGGCGGCACCGGCAAGACCACCTCCGCCTGGTTCATCGCCCTCTACTACGCCGTCGTCCTGGGGCTGCCGACGCTGCTCCTGGATGCCGACGCGACCAGTCAGTCCGCCTATGACTGGTTCAAGGTCGCCAAGGCCGAAGGCTTCGAAATCCCGGAGAACCTGGTGGTCGAGCGGTACCCGTTCGATGACATCGCCGAGTACATCCGTGAGAAGCGTGCCGAGTTCGGCGCGATCGTGGTCGACGCCGGCGGCGGGAGCGCGAAGCTGTTCCACGAGGCTGTTACCGAGGCGAACCTGCTGCTCGTGCCGGTCGCTCCCACCAAGATCGAGCGTCGCAAGCTCGTGGCCACCTTCGACGAGGCCGAGCGCGCCGCCGCCCGCAACGAGCGCGACGTCACCGCCCACGTGGTGCTGGTCAAGGCCGACGACCGCACCAGCCTGCCCCGCACGGCGAAGGACAAGCTGCTGGAGCCCGTCGAGGGCGAGGGCATCGGCCCGGACCGCGACGAGCCGTTCCCGCTCGCCGAGACGACCATCCACTCGTGGGTCCACTACATGGAGGCCTTCGGCGAGATCCCGACCGAGCTGAGCGAGTACGCCGAGCTGATGAAGGAGCTGACGGCATGACCGAGCGTATGAAGCCCCCGGCCCGCCGCGCTGGCCGCACCCTCGGCGGCGCCAAGAAGACGACCCCTCCTCCCCCTCCCCCGGCCGCCGAGCTCACCCCCGAGCAGTTCGCTGCTGAACGGGCGGCCGACCAGGGCGATGTCCGTCCCGCTGCCAACGAGTCCCAGGTTGAGCCCGCTCCTTCCCCGGTTCCCGTCGAGGGGTCGGCGCAGGGCCGGACCGGGACGGTGTCCGAGGCGCCGCAGGCTTCTGCCCAGCCGAACGGTGAGGCCGCGCCGAGCGGTCCCGTGCAGGAAGCGGTCTCCAGTCAGCCGGCGCACCAGGCCGTCGCCGCCCCCGAGGTGCGGGGGGAATCCGCTGAGGGTCAGGCAGAGCAGCAGGTGCAGCCTGTGGTCTCGGCTGTCGAGCCCGCAGCCCCTGCAGTTCAGCCCACTCACCCAGCCGAACCCGTTGCACAGCACGGGCCGTCTCACGTCACGTCCGCGGTTCCTGGCATGGCCCCGGCCGCCGAGGTGGCAGTTCGCTCGGCAGTTCCTCCGGCCGCGGCTGGTACGGCGTTCCCGGTGAGGACCGATGCTCCAGGGGCCCACCGGGAACAGGACGTGCGATCGGAGGCAGCGCCGAGCGAGGGAACACCGTGGGCTCAGGGCCCCGGCCGCCCCAAGGACATTCCCGAGACTGCTGTCGTTCTCAACCAGCGCATCATCGCGCGGGAAAGCCTCGACTCGTCGGTCCCCGCCGCGCTGAAGCTAAAGAAGCGGATCAAGCGGTTCGCTCTGGACAACGAACTCGATCACCTGCCCATGGGCGACATCGTCTCGGTCGCACTGGACGAGTGGCTCACCGCCCGCGGGTTCTAACGCGCATCCATCCCCTGGGGTAGCCGCGAACGCTTCTCTCGTTCGCGGCCACCCGTCCTACCGACTATTCCACTAGTCCACTAGGCGGCTAGCTAGTCGCCTAGTGGACCGACCGGAGCGCCCAGTGCCTGATCTCTCGCACCATGCCCGTCAACTGCGCGCCGTGGCTGACGCCCTCGAAGCGCAATCCGACCTGGCTGAGGACCCCTTGGTCCCTCATCCTGACACCTTGGAGATCATTAACGGTCGTCATACCACTCGCGGGCAAATCAACTACGCCGTCCCCGACGATCTCCAACTGCAGCGGCGTATCCGCCGTTATCACGCGGACCACGGTGTCCAGCACGGCGACATCGTCGCGCTAGCCCTCGACGCCTTTCTTCGTGCCAAGGGCTACCCGCCTGCCCTCAAGCCCACCAGGGTGGACCCGTCGTGAGCGGAGCGGACGAGCAACTCCTGTTGGAGCGCGTCGCTCCTCAGTGCCAGCCCGTGAACACGGGTGCTAAACAACTCTCGCTTCTTGGGGAGCCGATGCCGATTCGGCTCCCTGCGGAACTTTGGCGTGCCTGGTTAAACGACGAGGACGTTGTCGCACGGTTCGAAGTCAAGCGTTACGTCAGGTCGGCGGATCAATGCTGGCCGTGGTGCCACGCCGTCAGCTCTACCGGCCACGGTTCCTTTCATGCCGCGAGCCTTCCTGGACCGTCCCGTCGTGGAACCGTGCCGGCTCATCTGTTCGCCTACCAACTCGCCAACGGAGTAATAGACCGCACTGGCTGGACCGCTGCCGAGGACCCTGTCGTGTGCCACACCTGCGACTTCCATGGCTGTACCAATCCGGCCCATCTTCGGCTCGGAACGCCAGCGGAGAACCGTGCGGAGTGGTCGCTGCGAAGGCGCAATCCCCACGGCCCTCTTGCAGATACGCGTGGGGCGGCTGGGCGGACACGTGCCATCGCTCAGGCGATTCGTGCCGGGCTCGAAGCGGGACAGTCGCCCGAGAGGATCGAGCAACTCATCCGGGCTGCAGAGGAGGCAGGCCACCCCCTCACCCTCTGGTGAAGTACTGCGGGCGCCGTTTCTCCCGGCTGCCGATCAGTGGAGACCGCACCGAACTGCGGGCAAGGTCGGCCGCCCTTTCCCTCTCCGCCCCTACGTCGCGGAGAAACACTGACCGTCCTGCCCGACGCTCCGTCCGACGGCCCTCCATCTCTCTCTTCGTGGGAGGGATTGGGGGCCGATCTCCACGGCATCCCACCACACCTGGCCAGCCCGGCACCCGACCGCGCCCCGTGGTGACGGGCGGACAACAGGTTCGTTGTCTCGTGACCGACGTCTGTTGAGGCTTGCTCAGGGATCAGTGGAACCCAAGATGAGTCAGTTCAGGCTGTGAGCGTGAGCCACGGCAAACGCCGCTGCCTGCGCAAGGGAATCTGCAACGGGTACGCCGCTGCGGCGGAGAATGTCTGGGTGCGTCAGGCCGCCGGCGTAGGGCACGGGGTGAACCTGGTTGGCCAGAGCAGCCCGGACATCATCAACAGCATCACCGATGAGAACGATCGGGCGGTTCCCGATGGTCCGTTGCAGCATCGCCACGTGCTTCGCGAGAGGCTGTCGCTTACTCCTGGCGGAGGGTCCCGTACGTCCGTCGACGCGCAGGAACAGGGAGGCGATGCCCATGTCGGCGATGTGACGGGTCAGCCCATTGTGGGCGCTCAGCGACAGCACGGAATGGCTGCAACCGCTGCGGATCAGCCTCGCAAGGAGGTCCTCGGTGCCAGGCACGAGCTGGGCTGGCGGTCGTCGGGAGTGGAAGGTCTCGAACGCCATGTTCGCCTGCGTTCGCTCCCGATCGGTCAGAGCGCGACCGAGTATCGCGGCACACAGGGCGGGGGCCGATGTGGCGAAATGGCGCCGGATAGTGTCGAGATCGACCGGCTCTGTGCCCAGCGAAGCCAGGGCTGCGTTCACTGCGCCGACCTGACGCTGGACGTCGTCGGCGAGCGTGCCTCTCCATCCCCACACGAGGTGTGGCCGGTTGAAGTTCCGTGGCACGGGACGTGCCTTCCTCTCTTGATCAGGTGAAGGGTAAGGCTCTGTTGTTGAAGTTTGAGACATTCACCGATGCCGGATTTTGTGAAGATCCGCCATGACGGCCTGGATACAGTGGTAGTCCTTCTCGATCGCCCCGGACCTCGCATGCGCAAGGACGATCTCGCAGGCCTCCCCGCCGGGCAGGGTCGGCGCACTCCTGGAGATGAACGAGCTCGGGTCCACGTCTACACACGCCGTGGTGGGCAGTGCGGCAAAGGTCTGCAGCAGCCCCGGCCCAGGTACACCTCCCTGCGGAACGTTCACGTAGATACGAGCCACGCGGTAGCGAGGGACGTATCTACCGCTTCGGTAGGTGGAGAGGGCTCCGTCCAACGTTGCGTCGATCGGGTCGAGCCCCGATATCTCCCACACGGCCTCATCGGCACGCGATCGGTTGGTGACGACGCTGGCGGACAGCAGGACCGGGCCGCGCTCAGGATCGAACGCGACGTGGCATGACATCGGCCCCGATGCCACGCCGAGGGCGTCCAGAGCACTGCACACATACAGGGACAGCCGACGGGCCAGGAGATCGTGCCGGTGGAGTAGGTCGGTTCGGGCGAGCAGTCCCGTTGGAGCGTGAAGGTGTGCCCAGATGCCGGTAACAGCGTGCTGAGGACCGTCTGGGCCGAGCCGCGTGACGCTGTCGACCACGTAGTGCCGCCCCTCCACTAGCTCTCGCAGGACGAGGGAGGCGTCCCCGCTGTGGCGGTAGGCAGACTCCTGTAGCTGCGGCCAGACAGCTGTGATCTGCTGCTTCGTAGAGCAGATAACCGGCCGCCCAGGCACACCGATCGCGGCGGAGGCCAGCTGGTAGGCAGACGCCTGATGGCAGTCGGTCCAAGAAAGAGCCTCGGCGACGCTGGCGGTGCGCAAGGCGCGGGGCGCGGTAATCCCTGCCTGGGACAGGGCTTCTGCCTGAACACCGCGGTCCGTTCGGAGCTGGGTCGATCCAGGGATGCCGCTGCCGGGGAGTCGGAGTTGCCAGGCGATCCGCTCGGCCAGCTCAACGCCTACCGGGCTTGCGGCCACCACGGCATCGACTCCGACCGTCCGCAGCTTCTTGACGGTGCGACGCAGGTCTCCGGCGTACTCGATGACGTCGGAGTATCCCTCGTCGGGCGCAACACCGCTGTATGCAGGAGGCCGTGCGTCAAAGCCCAGGATGACCGCGACGGCGTCGCGTCCCCGCCGCGCCAGCACGTCAGCGTAGCCGGAGCCGGCTTGCGGAGCGATGACCGCGACGGCCGTCGTCCCAGCCGTATAGGGGGCAGGAGCCGCGACTGCAGCGCGGGCGATGGTCATCGGGCAGCCTCCAGGGCAGATCGATGCGGGGCGGTGGTAGAGATCACCGTGTGCAGCTCGTGATGTGGGCGGGGCGGGAGATACGGACGGAGAGGTGGTCGGCGACCAGGTCGAGTCGTTTCGCGCAGTCCGCGGCCGTGGAGCCGGTGACGATCCAGTGCGCGATGCGGTCGTCGATGCTGGCGCGCGGTGGCGCGGTCACCTGAGTGCCGACGTCGCGCGTCCAGACGAGCCGTTCAAGCCACAGCTGATCTTGTATGGCTCCGTGTAGGTCGAGCTGTGCGACGTAGCCGGATTGGCCGGGGTACAGGAAGCCGATCGCGGCGGCTTCCGAGCGGGTCGGGGTCAGGTCGGGTATGTCGCCTGCGGCAAGGGTTGCCAGTGCCTGGGGCAGGTTGACGCCGGTAGCCCGTTCGACGAGGAGCGGGATGAGGTCTCCTGCGGGTCGGCCGTTGACCTCGATCACCCGGGGACCGTCGGTGGTTATCCGCAGCTCGATGTGCAAGACGCCCCGGGTGAGCCCGAGAGCCTGCACTGCTCCGGTCACGATGTCGGCGAGGACGGGGTCGGTGAGCAGTGGGTCCGCTGCGTCGACGCTGTGTGCGATCTCCTGGAACTGCGGTTCGGGGCCCAGGGTCTTGCGGGTGATGGCCACGATCTGCAGCTGCTCCGGGCCGAGGACCACGGTCTCCACACTGATCTCGGGACCGCGCAGGTATTCCTCGACCAGGGCGCCGGGCACGGACCAGGCCTCCAGGCCCAGGACGCTGTCCACCAGAGCACGGTGGAAGGCCGCGCGTACGTCCTCGTCGCTGTCGGCCCGCAGGACTCCCGCGCTTCCAGCCCGGCCTCGCGGCTTGACGACGACGGGGTAGCCCAGTCGGCGGGCGATCTCCACCCCCTGGTCGGCGTCCTCCGCAAGGAACGAGCTCGCAGAGGGGACCCCGTGCGCTGCCAGAAGGCGCCTCGTGGTGGCCTTGTCACGGCAGGCAGTAGCCGCTGATGGGGAGTTGCCCGGCAGTCCGAGTTGGTGTGTGAGCCGCGCCGTGAGTTCGACGAAGTGCTCCATGTAGGTGGTCACGCCGACCACACCGAGCTGGACCGCGGCAGTCTTGAGGAAGGCCTCCGCGGCCTCATGGTCGCGCAGGTCGACGGCCGCCTGGGCGGCCAGATATGGGCGGGCCCAATTGGGTGGGGCCTGGTCGACGAGCACCACAGGTCGGACGCGGGCGATCTGGCGCAGTACGTACTCACGGAATTCGGGTGCTCCGGCACCCAGCAGCAAGATCGGGCGGGCAGAGAGGTCTTGCTTGCCGGACGACTGCGCATCGGTTGCGCTTGCCTTCATTGCGGTGCGGCCTTTCACATCGAGGAACCGGGGGCTGCTCTGTGCGGTGTGCGCAGTCGTCCGCAACCTCATGACGAACCCCCACTGGCGGAAGGCCAACGCGACGCGTACGACCCGAGCCCAGCCGATGGAGCAGTAGGTCGAGCGAGTGCGAGGCCGTACAGCCGGCCGGCGGTCCACCACCGCGTGAGTCCCAGCCCCGACAAGGCCAGTTCGCGCCGCACTCCCTGTTCGCGGAACTTGGCCGACACCTCCGTCCGTATCTCCTCGCCGACCGCGAAGTCGACCGCCAGGTCGAGGGCGGGAATCTTGACGGTCTGGACTGTGCGGGACCGCAGCCGCATCTCGATCCACTCGTTGGCCGCGTCCCACCGGGCCACGTGATCGAAAGCATCGAGATCGAAGTCGGCGCCAAGCGCACGGTTCACGACGCCGAGTACGTTCTTGTTGAACGCCGCCGTCACGCCGGCCGCATCGTCGTACGCGGCGAGCAGCACCCGCTCGTCCTTGACCAGGTCGGTGCCGAGCAGGAGTGAGTCGTTGGGCGAGAGCAAGGAGCGTATGGACGCCAGCAACGTGGCGCGCTCGGATGGCAGAAGGTTGCCGATCGTGCCGCCCAGAAACGCCACGAGCCTTGGCCCGGGCGTGCCTGGCTGGACCAAGCCCGCTGTGAAGTCGGCGATCAGTGCGTGGACGTTCAGACCGGGCCGCTGCCCAACCAGCGCGTGTCCCGCCTGGGTGAGCGCGCTCTCGCTGACGTCCACCGGCACATACGTGTCGAGGTCGGGCATGGCGTCCAGCAGGTGCCGCGTCTTCTCGGACGAGCCGGAACCCAGCTCGATCAGGGTGCGCGCGCCGGTCGCCGCGGCGATGTCGGCGGATCTGGCGATCAGCAATTCGCGCTCGGCACGTGCGGGGTAGTACTCAGGCAGCTCGGTGATCTTCTCAAACAGCTCGCTGCCGTGTTTGTCGTAGAACCACTTCGGCGGCAGCGTCTTCGGGGTGCGGGTAAAGCCGCGCAAAACGTCGGCGCGCAGGGCCGCATCCGTGGCTTCCTCGGGCAGGGTGCGGGTGATCAGGAATGGGCTCACAGAGTGGGCTCCTTGGCGCGTTCGGGGTCAGGCGTGGGCGGTAGCGAGTGCAGGAACGTCGGGTGGAGGCGCCTTCGGGCAGTGCCGAGAATGAGCGCGCCGGCAGCTGCTCCGGCGGGGAGGAGGAGCTGTGTTTGCGTGATGCCTGCGGCAGCTGTGCCGATGGCGCACCCGATGTCCAGGGCGGCGACCAGAAGGGCGTGGGCTTCCGTGGCGTGTCCAGCCGGTGCGAACGTGCTGGTCATGACGAAGGCCGCGCCGAGCAGGGGGGCCATGGCCAAGCCGGGGATCGCTGCGGAGTACAGCGTCGTTGCGGGGCTTTCTGCGACGATCATGGGGAGCCAGCCGACGGCGAATCCGGCTGACAGGACGATCAGGTGCCTGCCTGCGCTTCCGCGCCAGGCTCGGGCCCCGTAGGCAAGCCCGCCCAGGACAGCCCCGATCGAGAGGGTCGCAGGCAGGCCTCCGGACAGTTGCGGGGCATCGAACTGATCAGCCGACTGCACGGCCAAGGGGGTGAGGGCACCGATGGTGACTCCGACACACGCCATCGCCGCGTACAGCACCCGCAGGCTCTGCGACCGAATCGGCCCGAGCCAATCGGGTTGGCGGGCAGCGGAGTTGGCGCCGACGGCGCGGGAGGCTGGCGTGCAGACGAACAGGGCGGTGCCGATGGCGCCGACGGCAGCGGTCGCCACGAGGGCGCCGGAAGCCGACGTCGCCGTGGCGATGGTGGCCACCAGCAGTGGTCCGACGACGTAAATGAGCTCCTCAGTCGCGGAGTCCAGGGCCAGCGCCACCCGCTGATGGGCAGGCGACGGCATCATCCCCCCGGCACCCCACAACGTTCTGAGTGCTGGGTCCAGCGGCGGCCGTGTTACTCCCGCGACCACCACAGCGGCCATCGCCCACCAGGCCTCCGTAGGCTCGGTGGCCAGGGCGAGGAAGGCCGTACCGCTCAGGGCGGCGCCAGCGGTGAGCGTTCGCCTCTGGCCGTACTGGTCGACCAGGCGGGCATAGCAGGGGCCTCCGATGGCGTTGGCCACCAGGTACACCGCGGCAAGTAGGCCGGCGGACGTTCCGAATCCGGCTCCGTGATCGGCGCTGAGGAGAATCGCCAGCGGGGCCATGCCGGTCGGCAGGCGCCCGATGAGCGTGCCGACAAGCAGCCGCGCCACGTGGGGCACCTGCAGGACGTCGCGGTACCGGACCGTGGGGAGTGATCTGCTGGCGGGCGTTCGCCCGCGTTCCAGTACCGTCACGGCTGCCGTGCCTGGACCTGTCCGCCGGTGATAGCTGGCGGCGAATCCGGCGCAGTGGCCGCGGGGTGGAAGGACTGCTCCCATCCGGGGGTGTTCCACCAGGCGCTGTGGGCAAGGCATCGCAGGGCCCAGCCCATGGCGCCGACCTGCCCGTTGAAGAGGTCTTCGTTGGTGGCCGCGGCGAGATCTCGCTTTTGATTCCACTCGGTGTAGAGGTCGAGCATTCCCGCCGCGAGTTTCCTCTCGGCAAGGCAACCTGTGGCCTCGACTTCGGCGAGGCGCCGGGCAACGAACTGCGCGAATCTGGCGTCGCGCTCGCGGGCCCAGTTGTCGTCGGGAGGTAGGGCCGTGAACCGAAGCCTCGTCTGCCTGTGTGTCCCGTTCAGCATCGTCTGACGCGGCGTCCTCATCGCGAGTCCACCAGGTGTGTGTCGCATCGTGCGTCGTACTCCTTCTGCAGCGGTGGGATGTGACGGTGTGTGGAGGGCGATCCGCCTTGCCGGTCTGCACGTGGTCGGCGAGTAGGCGGCGATTCCGGGGCAGCTGAGGGAGCACAGGCGATCGGCCCGCGGCTCGTGACGAGCCGCGGGGTGGTGTTGCAGGCCGCGACGGCGCGGCCCTTCACGCGTAAGTCCGTGGTGTGCGTGACGGGCGGTGCAGGAGCGCGGCCAACGGCAGGCAGAGTGCTGCCCCGAGGAGTCCGGACATGAGGGTCGTCACGGCGACGAGGTGGTGGCCGCCGTGGGCGAGGGCCCATCCGCCGAGTGCGGGGGCGCACAGAACCGCGGCCGCGAGCGTGGTGCCCCAGATGCCCGCGTAGACGCCTCGGCTCGACGGCGGCGCGATCCTGTTGAGGACATCGGTGGCGGCGACGAAAGCGATGATCTCGCCTGGTACAGCCAGCGCCGCGGCTGTGCTGTATCCGATGGTCGAGGACGCAAGTCCTGCGGAGCCCATCCCTGCACCGAGGCTCAGCCCGCTCGTGCCGAGTAGCCCCACCATGGGGTCGGGGCGCCTGGCGCGCCGCACGAGCCAGGGATTGAGAAGCGGCGACAGTCCGATCACGGCGGCGGCGCTGGCGACCTGGGTCCATCCGTAGGCCGTGGGCGGCAGGCCGTCCTGGGCCATCATCATCGGGAGCACGGAGAACAGGGCAGCGACTGGGATCAGCGTCAGAAGGCTCGCCAGCCACAGGAGCCACAGGAGGGGGTCCGTAAATGCTTCCTGATGCCCTTTCGGCCTGAGTGCCTGTGCCGGGGTGGCCGGTGGGATGACACGAAGTACGACGATGGCGAATGCGGCGCACACGAGTGCGTTGCACCAGAACAGCGCCGGGATGCCGATCGGCCCTGCGAGGGCTCCGCCCACAAGCCCGGTGGTGGCGGCGCCCAGGTTGACGGCGAAGTGCCTCCAGCCGGTGATGCGGGCACGACCCGGTTCGTCCGGGATGGTGTCGGCGACAAGGGCAGACACGATCGGGCGGGGCGCGTCGTAGACAAGGCCGGAAAGGGCAGCGGCAATGCCGAGGGCCATCGGGGTGCGTGCCTCGGCGAGGAGCGGGAAGCTCACCGCGGCGAGCGTCATTGCGCTCGTGAGGGTGGCCCGGCGGCCGATCCGGTCGGCCAGCCAGCCGCACAGCAGTTGGCCGGTGAACCAGCCGACGCCCCATAGCGCCAGGACCGTGCTCGCAATCGCAGTGTCCAGATGCAGGTCATCCAGGCGGTAGGGCAAGTACGGGTAGACGAATCCCGCGGCGCGCACGGCGAATGTCCCGATGAGCAGCGCCCAGATGACCGGAGGCCACCGTTTCGGCGCTAGGGACGGGGATGACTTGATCGGTGTCTGGGCGGATGAGGTGATCGCGGGCACAGGGACTCCAGTTAGCCGAGGGGCTGCTGCGGCGCCTCACGGCACGGGGGTGGGAACCGGAATGAGTGGTCCGGTCAGCTCCCGTCGTCGCGATCAGTCCTTGCGTGGGGCTGAACGCCTGTTGATGCCAGGGGCGTTGGGTTGGAGTCCCGGGGCCCGACTCGGTGTTCGGCTTGAGCCAGGTCACGTACAGGCAGCCGACTGCCAGGAGTCCGGACTGCTGGCCCAGGGCGGTCACAGCAGAGGAGTGCGGTGCGGTCGAACGTCACGGATCGCACCGCGCCATTAACCGACGGCTCTCGTTCTCGGCGGTCGAACAGGGCCTGCAGGGGCGTGCCAGGTGGTTCGCGGAAGAGCTGGGGCCGCCGCTGCCGGAGGCGCGCGAAGGCCTTCAAGCGAGTGGTACGCCGGTGTCGAAGGATGTCCACGGATGTCTCCGTACGAAGTGGAGGCGAAGCTTCTCGGCGGCTGTTACCGGTCTCTGCCGTGTCACGGGCCCGGCGGCCGCATCACGGGTGCCGTGCACTGCGATGCGCGGTCGAGATGCGGGGGCTGGACGGCGGAGGGGCGCCACCGCAGCCTGCGGTGGCGCCCCTTGGGGAGCCGAGGACCGTACGGGGGGTGGGTCCTCGACTGGTCTGGCCTGCGAGTCAGAACGCGGCAGAGCCGGCCCGGTCTCAGTGAGTGCGCCGCAGGTGACTTACGGGCGCTTCGGGTACGCCGGGGGCGGGGAGACCTCGTAGGGGTTGACGCAGTAGTAGATTGCGTACCCGCGCACGCGCTTGCCGTCCGATCGGCGTGTCACGGTCCCACGGGAGTACCAGGTCTTCTCCTTGACCTTGTAGGCGAACTGGTCGACCCGGACCTTGTCGCCCTTGTAGCCGATGCCGACCACCGTGCTGCCCTTGCTCGGGCTCTTGTGGAACTTCACGGCACTACACGACACCTTCATGGTCCCGGTGTCGTACGCCTGCGCCGCCGGCGCAGCGGCCAGGCCTCCACCGGCGATCATGAGGCCGAGTGCTCCTGCCGCAATCCTGCGGCGGTTCAGGACGATCAAGGTGGTCCCCTCACAGATGCTCGGGCGGCATTCCTGGATGCGGGGTCATCGGAGCGCGTCCGCGCCCCTCCCGAATGGCAGTCGGCGGGCATGAGAGCGCCACCGCCCTCCACATCCATAAACACCTGTAGATGACAGGCCTCGACCATAGCTGTCGATCCTCGACGGGTCGACCCCCTTTCATAAACATATGGAGAGGATCAGAGGGATAGCGAGCGGGACTGTAGAGCACTCCATCGCGAGCGCCGCCGGGGTGCGCCGCCGGTCGGAGGTCAGAGCAGGCCCTCCCACTAGTCCGATATGTGCTAGATTCACCTAAACACCTGTAGAGAAAGAGGTAAGGGCAGCCTGCGGCTTCTCATCCTGTGAGAGGGTCACAGGAAGCACGATCCACATCGGTGGACTAGACCTATCTGCGGGCTCAGAGCTGCAACGCGAGAGCGCTTGACGCGACCTGCCCGCGAAGTGATATTCACGTGCGTGGATGGCGACAGGGTTCGCGTATCTTCCGCATAATGATCAAGCCACACAGGAGAGGGGGAGGGGCCGACGATGCCCGAAACCGGCGGTGACGGCGCCAACGAGCCGCCGCGCACGCTCGCGGAGAAACTGTCACGGCTCCGTGAAGCACGCGCGCCTGAAGGCGGGAGGCCGCCATCCTGGGACGCGCTGGCAAAGCAGATCGCCGACGCGACCGGCGTTGCAGTCTCGGGCGCCTACCTCTGGGAGCTGGGAACCGGCAAGCCGGGGACCAACGTGACCCTGAAGCACCTCAAAGCCTTCTCGGAGTTCTTCGGCCGTCGCGTCTCCTACTTCGTCGATGACGAGGTGGCTTTCGAGGACGACGCGCAAGCGCAGCTGGCCCTCCTGGAGCAGCTGCGGCGTCTGGGCGTCAAGCAGATCCGGCTGCAGAACATGGAGGGCGACGCCGGCCCGGAGGCGGTCACGGACCTCCTCGGGCGGCTGCAAACGCTCGACATTCTGCGTGACACAGATGTCCGGGACATCGCCCTACAGGTGACCCGCTTGACGGCTGAGCAGCGTGAAGCCCTCGGCAGCCTCGCCAGTAAGCCCTCACTACTTGATGCTCTCCCCCGCACGATTGGCCTACTCGAAGCAGCGACTGGGCTCACTGACGAGCAGATCACTTCGGCCACCTGGGCCCTTGGCCAGCCCGACGCCTTCCAAGCCCTCCAGGACGAGGGCGTATTGAAGATCGCGCGACAGTGCCACGAATTGCTGCCGTCGAGCAGGGACGCCGTCCTGTCCATGATCGCGCAGCTTGGGCGCCTGGAAAGCGGCAAGGCATAGGAGTTGGGCCGTCCCCGAAGGGACGGCCCCCACACTCCTGACCCTAAGCGGCGTCGCCGCCATCGCGGTACGGACCCAACCGGAGGTATTCCGCGATCAGTTCACGCGGAAGTAGGGGCATCAACCGGCTCGCTGCATCGAGTGTCATCTCGTCCGCTTCTTCCACTGAGCCAGCCTCTAGCACTGACCAGCCCTGGAGATCATCCGAACCTGCGGAGACGGGATGAAAAAGCACGGTTCCGTCCCCAGTAGCGAGCCATATCCCGCTCGGAGCATCCCGCTCGCTCTCCTCGCCGCGGCCGGCGAGGACCTGTCCCCGTTTCCGGTTATGCCGGATCTCACCATTTTCGGCAGGATCCGCGAATTCTTGCGGATTCAGGGATTCCGCGCCTCGCGGCCCCCTATCCAGCACTCCGTTTCGATTTTCCCGCCGGTTCCCGCCCGGCTCCGTCATCGCTATCGCCCCCGCGGTCTATTCTTTCCTTCTGTGCATTGCGCGACTGCGGCTCATTCCCCGATAAGTACACGCGCTCTTCTCCCGTTCGATACGGGGTGACACTTTGCTCGGTCCAGAAAGCCCGGCCGCCCCCCTGGTACAGGATCCCAGGCGCGGCAGCGTCGAGCCATCCGGCGCGCGGTGTCCCGGTCGATGCGGACGATCGCCCTCCCCGCGCTTTGATTCCTACCCTTGCGAATATGCCTTCGTCAACGAGGAAACACAGAGAGTCGCGTACAGCACCTATCTTTCTCACGTGGTGAGAAACGAGCCTCTCAAACGCATCTCATGTGGTGAGAAACCGGTTCCCCTTCTCATCACGTGAGAAACGGAGGGGTTTGCAAATGCTTTACGGAAGAGTCAACTCCATCGCATAACCTGGAAAGGCAGACATACCAAGATCCAGCCCACAGGGAGAAGTGTGCGCGCCATCAGGATGGAGCAGTTCGGTGGTCCGGAGGTGCTACAGGTGGTCGAGGTCCCCGACCTTGAGCCACGAGGCGCCCATCACCTCTTGCAGGTGAGCCGTGCAGGGGTGAACTTCGCCGATATGCATGTGCGGGGAGACGACTACCTGGCCCCCGTGACGCTGCCCTACATTCCGGGCAACGAGGTGGTCGGCCGCACGGCAGAAGGCAAGCGCTTCGTCGGGCTCACCCAGGGCGGTGGCTACGCCGAGCAGGCCCACGTCCACCGCCGCACTTCGTGGGAAGTACCCGACCACGTGAGCGATGAGCAGGCAGTCGCCCTGTGCCTGCAGGGCAACTCGGCCTACCACCTTCTGCACACCGTCGCCGATGTGCAGAAGGGCCAGACCGTGGTGATTCCGGCCGCTGCGGGCGGCTTGGGCTCCATTGCCGTCCAGTTGGCCAAGGGCATCGGCGCGAAGGTGATCGCGTTGGCGAGCACCAAGGAAAAGCGCCAACTCGCTGAAGACCTCGGTGCGGACGCAGTCGTCGACTCCACCAGCGAGAACCTCACCGAGGAGATCAAGGAGGCTGCGGGCGGCCCGGTCCAGGTCGCGCTAGAGATGACCGGCGGACCTACCTTCCACTCCATCGTCGCCGCCCTCGCCCCGCGCGGCCGGCTGGCTGTGTACGGATACGCGTCGGGCCAGACGACGGACGTGTCGACCAAGGTGCTGATGGAGCGCTCAATCGGCGTCATCGGATTCTGGCTGCCGTCGCTGTACAGCGACCGGAGCGCACTGCCCACCAGCATGAACGCGCTTTTCGACGCCGTGCGGGACGGCTCGCTGCGCCCGGTCCTCGGCCAGGTCTACCCGTTGAGCGAGGCAGGTGCTGCCCACGCTGCTCTGGCCTCTCGCACGCACACCGGAAAGCTCTGCCTGGATACCGTTCAGGGTAGTTAGAACCTCAAGTTTTCCTCAAATTGCCATCCGTCTGGAACACGAGTGCGACGTGAGACGTCGTTCAACTAGGCGTCCATGTGAGGGACTCGGTGGGCCGCACTCCGGCGGCGAGCGCGGCCCACCCGACGGGAGGTAGCGGCTGCATGACCGGCAACGAAATCTCGAACACCTCTGAGACGGGATCACGCCTCGTCGACAGATTCATGCGCGTCCAGAAAGCCTTCGCTCAGCTCGGAGGCGAGGTGCACGGCACAGGCGAGATAGCCAAGGCGGCTGGCCTGGACGACTCCACGACCTCCCGCATCCTGCAGTCCGGCGTCTATGGCGGCTTTTTCGAACGCATTGGCCATGGCAAGTACCGACTCGGTGCCACTGCGGCGCACCTCGGCATGCACGCGCTCGCCCACGCACCGGCCAAGGACGAAAGCACGCACGCGAGCCTGGAGGAGCTGCGCGAGGCGACCGACGGCGGCCTGGTCTTCCAATACATGCTGGCACCTTTCGGGGGCGCCCAGCGACAGTGCATAGACATGGCCGTGGGCGATTCGGACCTGGTGGAACTCGGTATGACCGCCCTCGACATCCTGTCCATCACACGCTCGCTCCGTACCGGAGCCAGCGGCCGGACCATCCTCGCCTACCTCCCTGATGCCATCCAGGAACTGGTTCTGGCCGAACCGATTCCGGCCGAAGCCGGTCCGGGCGTCTACCGCGACGACGATGAGCTCCTCGCCTCGCTCGCAGACGTCCGCGACCGCGGCTACGCCCTCGGCTACGAAGAGTGCATGCCCCTGTGGAACTCGTGCGCGGCGCCCATCGTGTGGGGTGAAGCGATCATGGGGGCTGTCCTCTTGCTCAAGCCCGCGACGGTCATGCCTGAGGCACCCGGCACGGTGATCGAGGCCACGAAAACAGCCGCCTCCAAACTCAGCAACAAACTGAGCCATCTGTCGGAGCCCATGGCCATGATGCTCAGGTCGTGACAGCTGAGCGGACTGCACCAGAAATCGATGCGCCGACCGGCAAAGCTCATCGCTAGGGTGGAACGCATGAGCGGACATCAGGAAGTTCACTCCGTCGCTCGGGTTGCGGCCACCCTCCGGACGGTACTGGCAGGGTTCCGCCAAGGGGGCGAGGGAGCCCTCCCTCTGTTGGTCGGAGAGCAGGAGGGCGGCGAGCCGGAGGCTGTCGTCCTGCCCTACGACCTGTTCGTCGCCCTGTGCCGGGGATTGGAGCGAGCCGAGGATCTCGACCTCGGCGATCTCGCAGCGAACCGGCTGGCCGATGCTCCGGCCCCTGGAGAGGGGCTGACCACGGAAGCCCTGGCCCGTCTCGTCGCCGAGGCGCAGCCCGAGGACGCCGATGACCTCCTCCGGGCCGGCGGAGCGTCGGCGCACGAGGACTGACGACGGTAGGACGGAGAACTCGTGGTGGCGTCCGACCCCTATCGGGGAGATCACCTGACCGAGGTTGGCGCCGACATCCTGAAGCTGAAGAGCTCGCAATTGCGGAAGCTGGCCGTCATCCGCATTGCGCAGCTGACCAGCGGTGAAGCCAAGGGTGAACGTTTGGAACGCATGCCCGACTCCTGGCCGACGGAACTGAGGGACTGCTGGAAGCTGTACTTCGACGAGCAGGAGAATGACGTAGGCCGACGGCTCAACCAGGCCGCGCCCCGCTATCGCATCGTCTACCGCTTCCTCGATCCTGTGCCCGACCCCAGGGATCGCGACCGGCGGCCACGCCTGCAGGTGCTCGCGGTAGGGCCCCGCTACCAGGCCGAAGCGTACGAGCGAGCCGTCTCCAGGCTCGCTCAACCTGCGGTAGCCGGAGAGCGCTCAGTCCAGCCAGCACGCCGGTCTCCTCAGCGTCGCGAGCAGCCCGCTGGGGAACGCAGGAGGCGAGCCGCCCAGGAAGACCAGAGGCAACAGCCTCATCAGAACCCGGCGCGCCCGCAGCGCCAACGCTAGTGATCGTCCCCCCGGTCGCGCCTTCTGCCCGCTGGCGAGTGCCCGGCGTGAAGCGGCAGACGAGTCGAGCTGTACGCCGGATTCTGTCACCCGGTCGCCTCACGGCGGCCGGGGAGACGGCCATCCATCTAGGGCCGACGTTGCCGCCAGCCTCATGCGGTCTACCCGCGGACTCGGGCGAGCAGCCCTCGAACGTCCGCGCAGGAGCACCTGGGTGCTCCCTCTTGACCTTGCTCCGGGTGGGGTTTACCTAGCTGCCCAGGTCACCCTGGGCACTGGTGGTCTCTTACACCACCGTTTCACCCTTACCGGGGACCGAAATCCCCGGCGGTCTGTTTTCTGTGGCACCGCGGGTCACCCCGGGTGGCCGTTAGCCACCACCCTGCCCTGTGGAGTCCGGACGTTCCTCGGCGGGACGCATTGGTCCCAACGCGACCGTCCACTCGGCTCGTCTGCCGCGCTGACCATTTGTAGAGGACTGAACCGCTGGCCCGCGCCATTCGGTGCCAACCTCATGAACTGTGGTCAGGTAAGCCGGGTCGCGTTGCCGAAACCCTGCCCTCTCAAGACCGGACGTGCGGGGTCGCAGGACAGACCGAGTCGCGCTATGTTCGAACACACGAGCGAGTAGCGTGAGGCGATAGAGGCTGCCGCGCCGATCCCGGAGGAGGTGCCGGGGTGGCGGGAGACGGTGACGAGCCGTACAGGGCTGTGGCTTGAGCTGCTGTGGGACGGCCAGCGGGAGCGGACGGAGATCCTTGAGGTTCTGGACCTGCCCGGCCACCGCGCACTGCTGACCATCGTGAACACGCGCCGCCCCGGCATCCGAATGGCGTGGGTCTACTGGGATCCCGACGGCATGCGCCTCATCAACGAATGGCACAGGGGGGCGTCCGCGACGGCCGAGACGGAGCAGGACGAGGGGGACGCACACCGTATCGGCGTCGGGGAGATGTCCGACTGCTTCACCGGCGACTGGACCACCTTCCAGCCACACCGCGACGTGGAGGTGCGCGCCGGAGGCCGCTGGCACCGCGGCCAGTTGCTGTGCCGCTACCACGGCCCGACCGAGGACCGGGCCGTAGTGACAGTCGAGGTGCTGTTCTGGGAGCCGGACTGGCAGACCATGGTGACGTACAAGCGGATGTACCGGTGGGACGCGCAAGCGATCAGATCCCCTGACGCTGACCAGCCAAAACCAATCTAGACTCGAACACGTGAACGAAGCCCTTCCGACCCGACTAGAGCTCCTGCACTTCGCGCGTCGCGTGGTCGTGCAGCAGGCACGGGCGAGCCTCGCGCAGCTGGATGCGTGGATCGCCGCAGAGGAGCGCAGGGAGGCGGAGCGGCGCACGGGCGAGGCGCAGCGCCCGCCGCCGCCTGAGTGGCTGGTGGAACGGGGCATCGGCGCGGGGAGTCCGCCGACGCGTATCCATCGGGGCGGCTGCCACATGGCGCAGGGCGTCCGGGTCAAGGCGATCTCGCAGGAGCAGGCGAAGCGGGCGCTGTACGCGGACGTGGAGTTGGCATGCCCTCACTGCAACCCGGACACGGAGCTGCGGGTGATCCCTGGCTAGGTCGGCAGGCGGTGCAGCCGCGGAGGTCGGAGGCTGATTGTGTGAAGTTCCCCGTACAGGTGGCGCTCGCTGAGCTGGTTCCCCGGCTGCCGGTCGGGCCGAACTGGTGGTACGAGGTCAAGCTCGATGGGCACCGCACGGTGCTGTGGCGGGAGACGGGCACGGTGCGGCTTCAGGCTCGTTCCGGGCGGGACGTGACCGCGTCATGGATGGACATTGCTGTCGCTGGGATGGAGCTGCCGCCGGGCGTCGTCCTGGACGGCGAGGCGGTCATCGTGGTGGACGGCAGGATCTCGTTCGAGGCTGCGCAGTCCCGCGCTTTGTCGTCGCCGTCGCGGGCGCGGCGCCTGTCGGAAGATCATCCGGCCCTGTACATCGTGTGGGATGTGCTCGCACTGCCGACGGGGGATGTACGGAGTCGGCCGTACGAGTACCGGCGCGGGGCCATGCTCGATGTGCTGGCGGGTCTTCCGTCGCCGTCACGGATTCAGGCAGTGTCGGCGACGGACGATGCGGAGGTGGCCGAGGTCTGGTCCGACTCCCTCCAGGGCACGGGTGTTGAGGGTGTCGTCGCAAAGCTCTCGACGTCGCCGTACCGTCCGGGGCGCTCCTCCTCGTGGAAGAAGGTGCGGCATTTCGAGACGGTCGATGCGGAGGTGATCGGCTACACGGGGCCGGCGGCACGCCCGCGCACGGTAGCGGTCCGTCTGCCGGACGGGCGTACGGCGCTCTCCCAGGCGCTCGGCGCGCCGCTGGCCGCGCAGATCGCTGGGCACCTCGCCATTTCGCCGGCTTCCGGGCGTGGCCGTACGGACACAGGCGAGGCGTACATGGCGGCATCGCCGGACCTCGTCGTCGAGGTCCTGGCTGGGACGTCGAGACACGCGGTAGTCACAGTGACGCGACTCCGCTGAGGGCACGCTGCCAGAGCCGTATCAGCCAGCAACGGACTTCACCAGCCCTGCCATGCACGCACGCTCATGACGGCCAGGGGTGTTGGCTTAGCAACTTCCTTGGCTGCAAAGGGGTGACCAAGTGCCTGATCCTCACTGTCTCCGACTTCGGCCAGGTCGCTCGCGCGAGTGAGGACGAGGTCCTTTACCGCAGTCATCGGTCCAGGTAGGCAGATAGGAGGAGTTCGGCCTCCGTGGAGAGCTTGGCGACCTTGATCTCGTCGCCGTCACGGTAGGTGAGGCTCCCCGGTACGTCTCCGACGCTCGGGTGATAGTCGCCACGGGACAGCGTGGTGAGGACTGTCGCGCCCAATCCCTCGCGAAGCGGAAGCGACATCGCAAGGGGGATTGCGAGGTCGACGGCGGGATCTGCGAGAGCGGCGTTGACGAACTCGCGGATCCCGTCGGTGGTCATCAACTTCTGCTGTCCGGTCACAGACCCAGTATCGGGCCTTCCGATGTCTCAACGCTTGGTTGACCGACCTGCACCCCAACGGCTACGCCCGTCTCCCGAGACGCCAACTGCGGCGCCCTTCAGCCGGCCCGCTGGGGAGAACCCTCACCGGCCCACGTCATGCACACATGTTGATAGACCCAAGATGCAGGAACGCTGTTTTCAGAGACGAGTGGCGACTTAACATAAACGCCTGTTGATGAGGTCGCCTTGCGCGGCCTGAGGTCGTACGCATCAAAGAGGGAGTCCTCGTTCATGACCGCGTTCCGCCGAACCGCCGCCATGACCCTGTCCACCGCTCTCCTCGCGGGGGGTGCGATAGCACTGGCGCCGACCGCGTCCGCTGCCAGCTCTCCCAAGTGCACATACAACGTGACCGACTTCACGGGGGTGGTGGATGGGGACGGAGTCAACTACAGGACCGGCCCGAGTACCGGCTACACGGCGAAGGGACGGCTCTACGACGGCGACCGCCTGCGTATCTACTGCGGCAAGAGCAACTGGTACTACAGCAAGTTGACCAAGCGCTCGAAGGGGGGCTTGGCCAAGGGGACCTCTGGCTGGATCCGCAGCGACATGCTCTACCAACTGGCCGGCTGAGCGACTCAAGGGAACCGATGCTGTGGGTCACGTCTGTCGCGTCGGACTCCCGGTTCCGATGTCGGTGCGGTATCAGACCCCACACGCACCGGGAAACCGCAGGTGAAACGCCCCCTGCTCCGGCGCATCGAGCTCTCGTCCCGAGGAATCCGACACGGGGCCAGACAACGGCCCGACGACACAGAACGGGACCAGCCGGAAAACCACTGGTCAGAACTGGTCCCCGGCACCCGCGGAGTCCGCGGAGTCCGCGCGAAATGTAGGCGCGTGCCGTGAGGTCATCCCGACCGACACGAGTGCCCGTAGCGCGACAAGTCCATCCGGAATCTACATCCGGGCGGCTTTCGCGGGACCGAACGACCGAGGCAGCACGGACCTGAAAGCTGCTACTCGGGCCACGAAATTCCGGCCTTGCATGCGGGAGTTCGAGCGCGCCAGCGCATCAAGTTTGCCTGACGGTCAGTCAGGCACCGTGCCACACCACCCGATCGGTGCGGCACCTCATCCCTACGCCTGGACCGGGCCGCATTCCGTACGCCTCCCGATCCGGCAAAGCCCAAGTAACTCATCTGACGAGAGGACTCTCATGACGCTCCGCACTCCTGCGCGTCTGGCCGCCTCGGCCGTGCTGGCCATATCGGTGACGGCCGGTGTGGCGGCGACGGCGACCACCGCCTCGGCCGCCCCTTCCAAGGTCGGCCGCAGCGCCTGTACCGAGTCGGTGAAGCTCAACACCACCGTCTCCACCACCGTGCGGTTCCGCACCGGGCCGGGGACCAAGTACACCGCGACCGGTCAGCTCGCCAAGAACACGCGGGTCTACTGGGACTGCAACAAGGGCTCGACCGGCAGCGGCAAGAGCTGGGGATACGTGAAGGTCAAGTCCGGCGTGCACAAGGGCGAGACGGGCTGGGTGGCTCGCATCTACATCAACACACCGATGCAGTTGGACTGACCCGCCATCCCGCTGTCCGGGGCGCTTGCGGCTGCGCGGCGACGGCCTGTGCAGCCGCAGCGAGAAACCGGCAGCAATGCGAGACGAAGCACACGCGACGGACTGGGACGCCGACGAGTCAGTTGGTCAGGGACGAGCCCACGACATACGTGTACGGAACCACGGAGGACCAGGCGAAGGTGTGGCGGCTCTTCGCCGTAGGTCGTCGCAGTCCTGCCCATGTCGAGATCAGCGCTGCCAAGAGAAGGCCGGGTCTCGTGCCAGGAGCGCCGCCGGCCAGCCCGCAATAGGAGAAGCGAGGAAGACATGCGTAGGTGGACTCGTGCTGTTCCGACGGTGATCGGTGCTTTGGCCCTGGCCGTGGTGCTGACCGGATGCAGCGACGACGATTCGGCAGCAGGGCGCCCGAATTCCGCCTCCAGCACGGCACAGGAGCAGACGACGTTCCGTCTCGGCCAGGCCAGTCCGGTGCAGGAGAGCACCGTGCAGGACTCTGCCGGCGCCACCTACAGGGTCACGCCTACCAAGGTGGTGACCGGCAGCGCAGCCGACGTGGACAACTCTGGGCTGGAGAGGGACGCGAAGGAGGGACCGCAGGTCCCTGTGTTCGTCTGGTCCACGCTCACCCACGAGGGCGGCAAGGCCATGCGCGTTGGTGACATGGACGACGACCTGGCCATCAAGACCAGCAGTGGCCAGCGCACGCGTGCCCTCATCGTGCTCCTTGGCCAGGCGAAATGGCCCAACTGCCCAGCTTTCGACAGCGACAAGAAGCTCGCGGCGGGGCGGTCGGAGCGGATCTGCACCACCTTCCTCATCCCGGAGGGTCAGCGGGCTAGCGCGGTGGAGCTCACGCAGGGCTACTACAAGGAGCCCCTGGAATGGCCCGTGAAGAGCTGACCGGACGTCCACGAAGCAAGTCACGAGGGAAACGGCACCGGGCCAGGAGGAAGACCGGATGACGAAGAACGGCACTGGCTCGGAAGTCACTGGTCAGAGCGACAACCGCTCACCGTTGACCCAGGATGCACTAGAGCCCGCGTCCGCCGTGCCGCAGCTGCCAGTTTCCTCGCTGCTGCTCGATCCCCCGCCGCTGCAGATGACCACGCGCGCGAATCGGGTGACGCTGACCCGGATGGCGTGTATCGAAGACCTCGACCAGGTCAACGAGATGCATGCCAGGTGCTCGCTGGATTCGTGCTATGCCCGCTACAACGCAGCTCGGCAGGCTGTGACGACCCGCGAGTGGTGGCACCTCTGCGACCGGGCGAACGGCACGACCTTGATCACCACCCCGGTTCATGACCGGTCCCGCGTCATCGCCGTCACCCACCTGCTGCGCACCTCGGCCCCCCATGTCCGAGAACTCGGCATCCTCGTCGAGGACTCCTGGCAGGGACAAGGGCTGGGCACGGTTCTCACGGGCTACATGGTGAACCTCGCCCGCACCTACACCCTCGACTGCCGGGCCATCACAGCCATGACGGGACGCGGCAACCAACGGATGCTGTCCATCCTGCGGGGGCTGAACGCCGAAGTGGAGCCCACGAGCGGGCCGACCGTCGACGCGCTGATCCGCGTGGAGGAGTAGGCCATGCGCAAGGCCATCCTCCAGACTCCTGCTTCTCGTCGTGCCGGGATCCACCGGGCCGGTCGGCATCGAGATCGTCGGCCTCACGCACGGGCCATCGTCTTCCGTCATCACCGGGGCAGCAGCCGGCGAGGTCGTGGCGTACCGGCTCGGAGGATTCCGCAGGACAGACCGGGTTCGGAGCGCTACCGGTCATCTCGGGGGCTGACATCGCGCAACACCGCCGGCTGTTCCTGACCAGCCGCATGAAGACATCCGACGCTGAATTGGAGATCTCCTCAGTGCCCCCGCTCCTCACTGATGTCAGACACGACACGCCCTTCATCCTGGACGACGGCTCGGTCGCGTACACCCGCGCGGCGGTCGTCGAGGACTACCCGCTCGTCGAGGACCTGCATGCCCGCTGCAGCGCCGCGAGCCTCGTCGGACGGTACGGAGCCCGCCGTCCCGGATTCTCCGCCGCCGAGTGGCGGCGCATGGCGGACAGCCCGCGCAGTCGGGTGCTCCTCGTCACCCCAGACCAGTCTGATCGCGTCGTGGCCATGGCGTCGATGGTCGAGCGCTCCAACGCACCGGAGGTGTGCGACGTGGCGATGCTGGTCGCCGACCGCTCTCCGGATGCCTACCAGTCGCGTGGGCTCGGTACGCGACTGGCCGATCTTGCTGCCGACCTCGCCCGCGACACCGGATTCAAGTCCCTCGCAGTTACCTCGCTGTGGACGAACTGGCGGATGCTGCTTATCGTCGAGCACCTCGGCGGCCCGGTCCTGCCCCAGACCTCGTATGTGCGCAACATGGCGATGCTCGGCTTGCTGCCGAACTCCGGCCTGGACGTCGCCGACGAGATCGAGCTCCGGATCGAGCTGTGAGGGCGGCTACGTTGTCCCGCACGGAGCGGTCTACCGTGGTGACCGACGACGGGGCCCGGCTGACGGTGTACACCGATGGTCCCCTGCGAACCGACGTGACGGTGATCCTCAGCCATGGGTTCATGGTGACCGCGGACGCGTGGAGAATTCAGGCCCGCGCGTTGTCCGCTCGCGGCCTCCGGGTGGTCCGCTACGACCAGCGGGCCCACGGCCACTCCACAGGCGGTGAAACCGCCCCCACCATCGACCGCCTCGGCGCCGACCTCGCCACCGTCATCAGCACTACGGCCCCTCACGGTCCGGTCGTCCTTGCCGGACACAGCATGGGCGGGATGGCAACGCTCGCCATGGCCGTCCGTCAGCCGCTGCTCATCAAGAGCCGCCTTCCACGGGTAGCGCTGATCTCGACAGCATGCAGCAAGGCTCAGCTGCTACCGGGCAATCACCCGCTCCACTGGGCCAAGGCAGCTGCCCGTGCGAGTTACTCGTATCCCGTCTGCTGGCTGCCCCCGGCCGCCGATGTCGTACGCCGTCGACTCCCGAGCCGTCATCCGTGGGCACTTCGCCGCGATGCGCAGTACCGTGACGACGTCCCGCCTCCCAGCCGGCAGGCAATCCGTCGTACGCACACGGAACCGATCGCACGGTTGTGGAAGTCGCTGCGCTCCTACACCACGGCAGAGCGACTCCACGCTCTTGAGGACCTCGGTGACCGGGTCGAGATCATCACGGGTGAATCCGATGACTGGATACCTCTGTCCCAGACGCGTGAACTCGCCCAGCAACTGCCGAACGCGCGCCTCCACGAGCCCGTGTCGGGCGCCGGGCACAGACTGCCCTCCGACAGGGTCGGGCACGCCGTGGTCACCCAGGTTCTGATCCGGATGGCCGAGTCGGCCCTCGGCGAGGCCGAGGGGATGAGCACGGGACAGACCCTCTATCGAGGTGAACGCAGATGAGTCGAGACCGTCAACCACCTGCCGCTCCGTTGTCCATCCGGCTGGGGCCCGACACGGTGATGACGCTCCGGTTCGTCTCCGAGCCGACGGAGCCACGTCGCCGGCGCGGAGACCGCGGTCAGGGGTCCGGCCGCCCCGCCGAGTCCGGACCGCGGGGACGCGCGCCGACTCCGGATATGGGGCGTAGGTAGGGGGCGGGCCCGGGCCCTCGGCGCTCACCGACAGAGTGGTGACGGTGGACGATCGGTCCCGGCCTGCAGCGAGCTGATTCCTCAATCCTTGGTCTTCTCGATCACTGCGGATCGGAGCCTCAGGATCAACCCGAGGCCCGGCTTCCTCCCGGCATCCCTGGCTGAACCGGGGCTCGTCGGTCAACCCGACGAACTACGATGACGGCACGGTCGACGGAGGGCAGGCGATGGGCTTCATCAGGATCTCCGAGGACGCCGATTCGTGTTCGGGCTGGCGTTCCGTGTGGGACGAGGGCGAGCCGCGTAACGAGGGCTGGGAAGCCGTGTCCACGAACAACCGGGGCTGTCTACGAGGTCCGGCTTGATGGTGTCCCGAAGGGGCGTGTGATCGCCCGGCATCCCTTCGACGGAAGGCCCTGCTACGGATACTTGTTCCAGGGGGAGCTGGGCCTGGCGCCTGAGCAGGTGGTGAAGGTGGGGCTCCCCGCCCTATCCGCGCACAGGCCCGCTGAAGATGTCGCTGCGTCGCACAGCACCGGAGTGCCCGTACCCGCCGAGAGGAAATTGCCGGTGGCCGTCAGGCGATAAGGCCACCACGACGGCGGAAGTACGGTTTGTAGACGGCGAGCAGGATCCCTTCAGCACGTTCGGGCTCTTCACGCCGTGGGCCTCAACGCTTCCAGGTTTCTGTGAGGCGGTCTGGTGCAGGTGTCAGGGCTGTCGCGTTCGGCCGCCATCTGGCCGTGAACGGGAAGGCATTGCCCACCCAGAGCACGCCGGCCAGCTCGGGGGGCATAGCCCACCGGGGCGGGTTGCCGGGCTGGAGATCGATGGGGGCATGGATGAAGGTGTCGCCGTAGTTGAACTGCACGGTCACCGTGTGCTCGCCGTTGAGGAGACAGTCGAGCTGTTCGATGCCGAGGCCTGTGAACTTGTCGGCGCCTGCGGCGACGATCAGAGGCAGGCCGGTCTCCTCAGCCAGGGCACGGTACTTGCGCACCTTTTCGTCGATTCCCGCGACCAGTGGCTGAGCCGAGACGACTCCGGCCATGCTGCTGGGCGGTACCAGGATCGTGCGCATCGCCGGCGCACGCATCGTCATCCCGGTCTGCCGATCGGCCTGCAGGAGGAAGGTGTAGCCGTGGCTCGGGAACTCCGTCCGATGCAGTGGAGACAGCAGGTACCGGCGCAGCTCCTGGGCGATCCTCTTCGCCGTGCGCGCGTCCGGCGGTTCCAGAGGGCGGTCATGAGGGCCGGCCACGGTCAGCACCACCGGTACGGGGATCTCTTTGACTCGCTCGACGAGGTTGTGCCAGGCCCGCATTCTCCCGTACATCTCCTTCGACGGGCTATGTGTCAGGACCTCGACCAGGGCGAGCGGCTCACCAGCTTCGTCAAGCACGGTCCAGTCCGGCGTCTGTGTGCCCCAGAGTCGTTCGTACTCCACCCGGAGGCCTGACGCTCGGAGTGCCTCGCCAGCGGCAAGTTCAATGTGATCGCTCCAGAAGTTCTGATCCCGCCAGAGGTTCCTTGCGTAGGTCTCGGCGTCCTTCTCCGGCAGCAGCGCCAACTGTGCGTCCAGCCAGACCCGCCAGGTCTCGTATTCGTTCTCCACGGCGAGGTCGTAGGACAGAGGCCGGCCCTCAGGACGGCGGTGGCCGTATCGGCGCCTTTGTTCAGCCACGAAGTCAGGGCCAAACCGGCGAGCCGGCTGTGCGGTCGTCATGGGAAGGGAGTATGAGCCCTCCTGGCTTTTTCCCGCATCTGAGTTGGCCGCCAGTACAGCGTGTGATACGGCTCCCGGAACGGTGATGGCCATTCCTGAAAACAATGCAATGGGTCCGGACCGATGGGTGGTTGGCGCACGTGGCCGAGTGCGGGTGGTGTCCCTCCCGGCTGCCGATTATGGGAGACCGCAGCGGACTGCGCGCAAGGTCGGCCGCTCACTTTTTCTCCGCTCCTACGTCGCGGAGAAAAACTGACCGTCCTCCCCTGCACTCCGTCCGGCGGCCCCCCCCAAAATCTCTCTTCGCCGGGAGGGGCCGGGGCCGATCTCCACGGCAACCCACCACGCCAGGCCAAGCCCGCCATCCGACTGCGGGACGCAGGACGGAGCGAACCACAGACCACCATCAACGATCGCATTTGCCCAGCACAAGGCCCCTTTTCAGGTTGACCACCCTACCCCCGAAAGATAGATTTACCTATGTAAGGACGGGGCAGGGCAAAGCCCCGGGAACCCACTCTCGACCAGGAGTCTCCGTGGACCTGAAGGACTTGAAGTCGCCGATCCGGCTGAACGAGACCACCGAACTCAAGGCGGTCTTCGACCCGGTCTTCCGCTCGTTCTCAGCGCAGCTGTGGCGCGACGGCTCTCCGGCCGGACTGCTTGGAATGGCTGGCGAGTTCACCCACCCCGACGACGTGCTCGACGCGGTCGATGAATTCCTCACCGAGCGCGGCGAGAGCGAGCTGACAGAGGAGCAGATGACCCGCTTCGGCGGCACGCTGATCATGGCGAAGGGCGGCCCTGACGCCGCAATGCTCCAGATGGCCATCGAGCACCCCGAGAACTTCATCGTCCTCGACTGACCACGCCCCCGCCGGGGGCCAGGGCCGTCACCTTGCCCGGCCCCCGGCTGCGGGCCCGCCCGTCGGCGGGGCACCGACGAATCTCCGTACGCGCACCGACGAAAGGTAGGAGTTTGCTCGTGACGAATCAGGACGAGGCCATCACCGAGCTGCGGGGCACCGACGTGCCGAGCGCATCAATCGAGATCACCCTGGCGGACGGAACGACTGCCAGGTGGACTGTGCACGCCGATGATCCTCGGATCGGGGATGTCGAAAGCGTCCTCGGACCCCCGGACACGACCAGGGCTTGAAACCGGCACCGACACGCATGCGCGGCGGAAGTGTCCTCCAGCAACGCGGGGAGCGACCTCGCGCAATGGCAGAGCCACACCTGGTCAGGGAGGTCCGTCGGTGCACCTCGGCCCGGCGCCTCCGTCAGCGCGATGCCATGCCGACCGCGTGCCCTCACGAGCTCCCACCGGAAACGAAGGGATCAGCTAGACCTTGCGTACTCCAGCAGCCATCGCGCAGCGCGCCGCCACGATCCTCGGCGGCAACTGGGCGGCCGAGCGCGGCCACTACGGGGTCAACGGCCGCTTGACAGCGCCCGAGACCGGCACCTTCACCCTCCACGTCGACGACCACGGTCATCTGGTTCTGGAGGCCGCTCTCGACCGCTTCGGCGAATTCGGCGAATTCACCTTCTTCGGCGAGATCGCCCGCTTCCCTGAGCCCCCCGCCGAGGAACGTGCCGAGGACGTCGCCCGCGGCGTCGCCAAGGCCATCCGCCAGCACTTGGCCAACGCCGAAGACGAGGGCGAGTCATCCGTGTGCCGGGAACTGAACCTGGAAGCCCACTTCTCCGCCGCGGACTACAGCGACCCGGAGATGCCCTGCCACCCGAACGTCACCATCGCAGGGGCCACCGGCTTCTTCTACATCGACGAAGCCGGAGTCCTGCGGGTTTCCGTCCACCTTGACGGGCTCACCGAGATCGGCATCCGGCTCTGGGGCGAGGACTCCGTGCCCATGCAGATCACGCTCGACGGCGGAGTCGTGTTCGCCTCCACCGGACGATGGGTGATCCAGTTCCAGCACCCCGACGACGGCGGGGACGACGGGCTATGGGAGTACTCGATCCCAGCAGACGAGGCCCCGACCGAGGCTGCGGCCCGCGCAGTCGCGCAAACCCGATTCGAAGCCGACATCAAGTCCCACAGCAACACAAGTGCCTGGGACGGCACCACGATCCGCAGCGTGCGGTTCACGGCCGACCAGCCCAAGACGTGAGGCCCTCGGAACCGGCTGCCGGTCGGACCGAAGCAGCCAGGCGGCCGACGACCTGACACCGGCCGAGCGGATGCCGCCCGCCTCCCACGCGGGCGGCATCCGGTGCCCAACGCCTGGACTACGGGCGGTCGTTCCCACCTGACGGAGAGCAGCGGCATCGCCAAGACGTGCCCGACCTGCTCGGACCCGAACGCAGATTCACCTACGTCGTAACGGGGGCAGGGCAAGGCCCCCGGAACCCACCTTCGGCAAGAGGTAGACATCACATGGGTGCCCACAGCCCCGAACTGCTCCAACTCGACCTTTGGGACGAGCATCTCCCCACTGCGGTCGGCGTCAAGCCGCCGACCGTCCTGTCCTACGGATTGGGGGCAGATTCGACACTGGTCTTGATTGAAATGCTGCGCGACCCGCTCAGCTACGGCCTGGAGCCAGACCTCTCCGACCTAATCGTGATCACTGCCACTGTCGGCTCGGAATGGGAGGACACCATCAGGCTCGTCGAGGAACACATCTTTCCCCTCCTCCGGCGGCATCGGGTGCGCTATATCCAGGTCGCGCGGTGCGGTCCGTACGAAGCGGACGGCTGGGAAGTCCTTGCCGACTCCCGCGCCCCGCACAAGTTCATCCCGCGTGGACGCTGGACCCTCATGGACGAGCTCTCGCTCAACGGCACCGTCGTCCAGGCCGCCGGCGGGAACACGTGCTCGCTGAAATACAAGGGGTGGCCATTGGACCAGTGGGGGCTGGCCGAGTTCCCCGACAGGCCGTTCCGGAAAGTCGTCGGCTACCACGCCCGCGAGCGGAAGCGGGCCACAACGTATGACGCGTGCCAGCAGAAGGAGAACACCAAGGCCCGCAGGACCATCTGCACCGTCGAGTACCCGCTCATCGAGCAGGGCTGGGACCGCGACGTCGTGGAGACCCGGCTGTTCACCGAATTCGGCTTGTGGTGGCCCAAGTCGTACTGCACGTTCTGTGTCTATTCGGGCTCGTGCGCCTCCCGGCCAGCCCATATGGCGCGGTTGCGCGACCACCTTCAGCAGGCTGTCGAGGTGCTGGCCCTGGAGTACACGTCGATGGCGCTGAACGAGAACGGCTCGTTCTACCCGAAGGAGACCCTGTACGACCGGGTTGCCGAGGACGGCAACACCGCGGCGCTCCGGGCGCTGGAGGACCATCTGGCTTCCGCGGAATGGGCTCTGTACCGGATACGCCGTGTATTCCCAGCGGCCCGCACCGACAGCTGCCGAGAGCGGCACGGCGACTCCTGCCGCTCCCCGTGGCCCGGCTGCCTCGCCCCCGACACGGGCGAGCGGACACTGCCGTGCGTGCAGTGGCACGGACCCGTCTGCCGCGAACCGCAGCAAGCGTGCCGCGACGCGTCCCGGAAGGGGAAGGCGAGCCGGTCAGTCGAGGTCGTTTTCAGGGGAACGCGCGCGCAGGTCGATCACCTCATACGCAGTCGCGCCCAGGACGGCGGCGAGCACGTCGAAGAAGGACTCCTGCACCCCCTTGGCCATGTCCGCAGTCAGGCCGTCTCGCGCGGTTCACGTTTCCCTACCGTTGAGGAGTTCCACGCAATCGCCCCGAGCGGGGTGATCGAGAAACAGAAGGACAACTTCGAGAAGCTGTGGCGGGAGACCTGCCGACAGCTCAGGCTCCCCGCCTGATCCCGCAGACGGCACTGCCCGGCTTCACTCCCTCGGCGTCACGGCGAGCCGGCCAGGGCATTCCCTCTTCCCGGCTTTCCGAGTGTGGGGCCCTCGGCGGGAGGGGTGCAAGGACGGGCTTCGCCGCATCCTTGCACCCCTCCCGTTCGGGCCCCTCATTTCTTTCGCCGGGAAGGGGAGAGGGGTACTCAACGGCACCACACGGCAGTCGGTACCGCACCGTGGCCGAGTGCAGACCGCATAGATGGGAACCCTCGGCCGCAACTCGACCGGCACGCAAAACGCATCCAACTCCCCTCCCGATACTCGCGTTCTGAGGTTGACCCACCACCCAAAGAAACGTAGCTTTACCTATGTCGGAAGGGGGCGGAAGTGAAAGGCGAAAGTTCGCCCGCCCAGCTCGACAGCAAATAGATCCACCCCGGTTACCGATCCTTGAAAACTCCACAGAGAGCTCAATTTTAATCCGCAGCACATTGACGTGATTTCAAGAACCGCAATTCCAATGGGGGCAGGGCAAGCCCCCAGGAACCCACGCTCAGGAATGGAGTCACCTACGTGACCGAAAACCCCATTTCCATGACCGACCTCGCGACCGCCATCCGGGAACGCGCACAGCTTGAGGCACACGGGCTCTACGGCAAGCAGGTCGTATTCACCCTCCCCAGCTCTGGGGACCAGGTGACGCTGTGGCCCGCGCCGCCCAAGCCCACGTCCCGCCCGGTCTTGAACCTGCTCTGGATGCGCCGCAACCCACAGGAGGCTGTCGTCGACCGCGGTGAACTGCCCTGGACCAGCGACGCCAAACCGTTCGTGGACTGGGCGATCAGCATGGCCTACTCGGCCGATGAGATCGGCCCCCAGTACGCACCCGTCCTTACCACACTGCACGAGCACGGCATCAGGGGGAACGTCGTCCCCGTTCAGGGCGTCGGCTTCCTCATCCGAGTCGACCTCCCGGACTCCACGCACCTGATCACCGGAGGACCCGAGGGCCTTCCCAGCCGTGCCGACCAGGTCAAGCAGTGGCACGTGCAGCACGAGGGCGTAGACGAACACATCGCCGTCGTCCACCACGGCCCCGACCTTCACCAGATGATCAACGACACCAAGCGCTACCTCCAGGCAACGGCCATCCGCTACGGCGGCCGTCACCCGCTCGGGGCCCCAGCTCCCGCAGAACAGGAGGACGGGCCGGACAAGCTCTACGGCCTCATCTCCGATCTGTCCGGCCTGCGACGCGCCGACCGCGCGACCCCCGGCGGTGCCCTGATGACGATCTTCGACGCCGACGGCTACAACGGCGCCACCATCGCCGTCCCGGCCGAGATCGTGACCCGCATCAGCCGCCTCCTCGCCGTCGAGCTGCAGGTCATCGAGACCTACGGCGGCTAGCAGTCGACGCACACCCCCCAGCGTGCCGGGCCCGGAGGGCAAACCGGGCCCGGCACGCGCGAACCCACAAGGACGGATGGACACATGACCCCCCGCATTCCCCCGGCCCCCAACCACTGGCGCCGGGCCCTGACCGGCTACACCAGCGGCCCGGAACCGGCCACGCTTCCTGACCACCTTCAGACGGCCCCGCTGCTTTGGGCGTCCCCGCCCTGGTTGCCGAGCTGGAACCCGGCAGGCCGACGGCCCGCCTTCAGCGCCGAGGACCCCCGCTTGCGCATCACCCGCCTCCTGGCGGCCGAACTCGGTACCCGTTCCGCCTACGACCTGATCCGCGCTGCGGAGACACGCAGCTTCCAGGTGGTCACGGTCGAGAACGTCATCGAGACCGCGGTCTGGCTCACGTCCCGGACCGTCGGCATGTGATTGCTTCCGAACTCTTTCAACGCGTCAGGCCCGGAGGGCAAACCGGGCCTGACGCGCCCCGGAACCCACACTCGCAGGAAGAGAATTTGAGTCTCACTTTCACCGACATGTATGCGGGCGCTGGCGGCTCCAGTACGGGCCTAGTCAACGCAGGCCTTGAACTCAGACTCGCGGCCAATCATTGGCAAGTTGCGGTCGACACGCACACGGCCAACCATCCCGACGCAGAGCATCTTTGCGCCGAGATGGAGTACTACGACATGAGGCGGCTCCCGAAGACGGACATTCTTTGGGCGAGTCCCATCTGTACGGAGATAAGTCCAGCAGGGGGCCGCCCACGCATCAAGGGACAGTTGGACGACGAGGAATGGAAATCCCTCCCGGACAAGGCGTTCCAGCGGACACGGGCCACTGCGTTCGAAGTCATCCGAGCCGTGCAACTCCACCGCTACAAGGCCGTATTGGTCGAGAACGTCATCGAGTTCGCGACCGATTGGGAATTGTTCGACTGGTGGCTGGCTGGAATGGCGCAGCTGGGCTACGAATACCAGATCGTCTGTGTCTCGTCCGCGCACATCGGAGACGAGTTCAATCTTCCCGCTCCGCAGTGGCGCGACCGGCTGTACATCGTGTTCACGCGGATCGGGGTCCGGCTACCAGACGTGAAGCCGACGCCGCTCGCTTTCTGCGAGGTCTGCGACGAGGACGTTCACGCGGTGCAGACCTGGCGCAAGCCCCGTAAGCCCCGCAAGGGCCAGAAGCCCCGGAGGAGTGGAGTCGGCAAGTACGGCGTGCAGTACGACTACACGTGCCCCTGCGGCCACGGGGTCGTGGAGCCGTACGTCCAGCCCGCGTCCTCCATCATCAACTGGGACGACGAAGGCATTCGCATCGCCGAACGTGCCGAGCACGGGCTTGAGCCGCTTGCCGAGAGCACCATTGCTCGCATTGAGGCGGGGCTGGAGATGTTCCCCGAAGACCCCTCGGTGTTGACCCTGAACCACAGCGGACATGACGGCAGGGCATTCCGGCCGGACACGGCCCCGCTTCCGTCCCGGTGCGCGAAGATCGGGGAAGGGCTGCTCCTCCCGCCCGGGGTCCTCCCGTACGCCACGTCGTCGCCGGATCTGGCGGCTCCGCCGTTCGTCATCGAGCTCCGCAACCACGGCAAGGCGCGGAAGATCGACCGGCCGCTGTCCGCGGTCATGGCGGGTGGCAACCACCATGGACTGGTCATCCCGTACCGCAAGGGCGCGAAGGCCAAGCCGACGTCCGAGCCGCTGCACACCCTCTCCACGCACGACTCGGCCGGTCTGCTGCGTCAGGCGGCACGCATCGAGGACTGCCACTTCCGAATGCTCAAGTGGCGCGAGCAGATGAACGCCCAGCGCTTCCCGCCCGGCTACATCGTCACGGGCACCAGCGACGCAGCCAAGACGGTCCAGGCCGGTAACGCGGTGAGCTGCAACGTCGCGCAGTGGCTCGGCGAGCGCGTGGCCGCCGTTCTGTAACTCCCGGTGGAGCCGCCGAAGGGCGGCTCCACCCCGACCCATCCAGCCGGGCCCGGAGGGCAAACCGGGCCCGGCGCCCACACATTGATGGAGCGCCCATGCCTTACCCCGACCCCCGGCACGTAGCCCGCGAAGAAGTCGCCCGCACCATCCAGCACACCCGCACCGGACAAGCCGCGATCCGGCTCCTGCTCACCCGAGACATCCGGCCCCAGGTGACGCGTTCCCGGCCCAGCGAGTCGCCGTGGGTGGACGTGTCGTTCAACCACGCGGCCACCTCCGGCCGGTGGTCCAACACCTACACACGCAACGGGCACAACGTCCGCTTCACACTCCTGCCGCTCGACCTGGTACCCGCCATCCTCACCGCTGTCGGCGGCACCCCCGACAGCCAGGAGGCCGCCTATCACGACCCGACGGATTACGAAGGCGACGCGGCCAGGTGGCTGGACCAGCACACCGCCGGTCTCCTGGGCGTGGTCGACAGCCGTCCCCTCCCCGGCTACGACGAAGAGGCGTCCGACACTCCGACCTACACCTCCGAGTTGTCCGCGCGCTGGCAAGTGGAGGTCGCACTCCTGGAGTTGTCCGGCCCCGACATGACCGCCGTGTGCAACCTGGAGATTCTGCGCCTCAGCGAGGCCGCAGCGCACGCCGTCATCACCATGTACGTGCACCTGATCTCGCCCCGCTGATCCAGCCGGCTGTCGTGGCAGGCGCCGCCTCGGCACGGCCACAGCAGCCGGACTCACCGCCCTTGCTGCCCGGCTCCCAGGCGGCCCCACTCAACAACTCTGGGAGAAACCCATGCCGAAGAACACCTTTCCCCCTCCACCCTGCGGCAGCCCGTGCGGCGCCCAACTCGAACTCTTCGCCCCGCCGGCCGCACCCGCGGCTCCCGTCGAGTGGGACTGGGAAGACCACGACGTTGTGGTCGTCGGCGACAGCGGCGGGAAGGACAGCGGAGCCCTCGTGCACGAGGTGTGCACACAGGCCGACAAGGCGGGCCAGCTGCACAAGGTCAAGCTGCTGCACTGCGACCTCGGTCGTACGCCGAACGGGCACCTGATCGAGTGGCCGGGCGCGCTGGAGGTGGCCCGTGGCCATGCCGCCCTGTACGGCGTGCCGCTCGCCGTCCGCCGCAGCAAGCGGTGGCCGTCCCTGTGGGACCGCATCATGGACCACGGCAACTGGCCGGGGTATTTTGCTCGATTTTGCACGAGTGACACAAAAACGGCCGTCGGGCGCGATTTCGTCGACGAGCTCGGCGCCGAACTGCGGCTCGGCCGCCCCATCCGGGCCGGATACGCCATGGGTATGCGGGCCGAGGAGTCCCGGGCTCGCGCGAAGAAGCCGGTTGTCGAGCAGCACCGGATGACCGCGAAGACGTTGCGCGTCGTTACGACCTGGCTGCCGGTCCATCACCTCAAGACTTCCGAGGTCTGGGAGATCCACCGTGACCACGGGATCCCCTGGCACCCCGCCTACGAGCGGGTGGGGCGGCTCAGCTGCCGGGCGTGCCCGCTGGCGAAGAGAGAGGACCTGATCGAGTCCGCTCGGGTCAATCCGGAGCTCTTCGACGAGTACGCGGGGGCCGAGGAGCGCATGGGCAAGCCGTTCAAAAAGAACCTCACCTTGCGGCGGATCATCGAACTCGCTCGCAGCTGACCGGACCAGGGCAACAGCGAACCCAGCCGCCGCAAGGTCGTTCCGGGACTCGGCGCGGCATGGATGCCTGGAGATCCCCAAGGGGCCCGAGGTTCGGGGTCCCAGAGAAGCGAAACACCGTTGACCCCCTGGGCAGGAGAACATAGATTTACCTATGTCAAAACGGGGCCTTCGAGGGCTTTCTCAGCTTCGTCAGGCCGCCAGAGCGACCGTCTCGATTCCCAGCCGGAGCCCGGCAGGGCAAAGCCGCGCACCGGCGCCGAACCCACAACCGTGAAAGGCAATCAGCCATGGACTTCAACGGGCCTCTCCCCATCGAAGCGCCCACCGACTACTCCACTCTCATCAAGTCGACGCAGGCGGAGATTGGACTCGCTCACCTGACCTACGCCCTTCGCTGGGTCGGCGAGGACGGCACCAAGATCGACGGTGAGGGCAACGTCGTCACGCCGGGCTGGGCTACCGCGCCCGACGGCTGGGCAACGTTCAACACCTCCTGCGCCCCCGAGCTGGCCGGACAGATCTGCGTCAACCTCCTCATCTACGTGCTGGAGGCCGCCGGATCCAACGGCCTGAAGCGCTCCCTGCGAGAGCTGCTCGGCGCCCTGGCCGAGGCCCTCGACGCCGAGGCCCTCGACTAGCAGCACAGATCCACATCTCTCCGGTGCGCGGTAGGGCAAAGCCGCGCACCGGAGCCGGACCCACAACCTGAGAGAGCACCCCATGCAGAGTCACGCCATGCGTACCGCCGCCCGGGAGCGGCTCACGGCCGCGCGGCATCAGCTGGATCTGACCCTGGCCGTGCTGGCCCTCCACCGGAGGGCGGCAGCGAGGCACCAGCGACAGATCAGCACAGACAGCCGTCTCTTCCAGTTCCGCTCCGAACAGCGGCTCCTTCCTCCCGACTTCAGCAGCAAGTGGCTCGAAGCTGCGGAGACGGAGCGGATGGACCGCGAGCAGTCCCTCCGGGAGGAGACAGCCCTCACGGCCGCCTACGAGGTCGTCGCCGCCACTCATCGGTTGACTCTCGGCGCGGCTCACCGCAAGCTGCACCCCGTGCCCGCGCACGGCACCGTGATCGCACCGGCGAATCCGGTCGCGCACGCCGTCAACTACACGGCTGCTTACGCCAGTTCCCACGACGGCGACGAGATCGAGCACCCCGCTTCCCTGTCTGCCGACCGCGTCGAGTTCGTCCTCGGCCAGTGGCAGAAGATCCCGTATGCACGGATCCTCCTCGATGCGTCGTGCACGTACACCGTGGCCCTGCCCGGCAGCTACATCGAGATGCGCCCGGTCGACGAGCCCGCGCCGACCGAGGGCGACGTGCTGCACGCCGCCCTCGGCGCGTACGGCGTGCCGTCATACCCCATGCGGGAATGCGGCATCACGTATCGCGTGATCCCGCTCGACATCGCCGCCACCGGGGAAGACGTCCACACGGGCCCGCGCCTGTTCGTCAAGTCTGACGAAAGCGCCGATCGACCGGTCGATGCCCACGACGAGCCGTGGACGATCACCCTGCACGACGCCCACGGCGACCTGATCGACACGCTGTACAGCGGTTCCCACGTGCCCGGGGGCATCGCCGAGGAGTCCGCCGACTGCGCGAAGTTCGCCGCGTCGTGGATCCGCGACAACGCGCGTGCCCACCTCCCCAGGACCTGACCCATCCCCCGAGTCCGGGACGCGGACACGCGCACGGCCGTCCGCGTCCCCGGTATCGGCCCATCACTTTTCCAGCCGGCGAACTGCCGTCCGGCCTCACCCGAAAGGCAACCGAGCATGGACACCCCGTCCCGCATCAAGACCCGCACCGACCGCGGCGAAGCCGCGGTGTGGGAATACCTCGACACCTCGTGTGTCGGCGCCGTCTTCAACCAGGACCCCGCCGTCCGCGGTATGCGCGCCGTCCTGGCCTACGGCCGAGACCAGTGGACGGCCGGGTGGGAGGTACTCCGCACCAGCCCTGCTTTCCGCAGCGAGGCGGAGAACGCCATCACTACCCTGTTCGGCGACGTCCTGCACTACTGGACCCGCCGCAGCTTCAACAACTTCGACCTGCTGCAGCACCGTATCTGGGAACTGCGTGGGGAATTCGAGACCTTCGACTTCGGCAGGTTCGTCGACGAAGAGGAACTCGCGGCCCTGGCCCCCTCCGACGTGAGCGAGGTCATCGCCCGCTTTCTGGCCGATCTGCTGCTGTGCGCAGAGCGGCTCAACCTCAGCTCCGAAGACCTCTTCAAGAACGGACTGCGGTTCTTCGTGGCCGACCTGAACCAGCTGAAGTTCGGACAGCTCCCGCGCGCCGAGCAGCAGGCGCACATCGCCCTGGCCACCCTGGCGGACCTGAAGCTCATCGTTGACTTCCGGCCGCACGGCGACGAAGGCAGCGGCATGTGGCACGTCCAGGAGAACCCGCTCGAAACCACGTTCCTGCGCACCGGGGAAGTCGCCGCTTATGCCGAGCGACGCCGCACGCTCCTCCGGCCGCGCCCGGAGAAGCCCGGAAGCACCCGGAGCGATTCGTCCCCGCGCTGACCGCACCCCTCGTCCACCGTCCGGCAGGGCAAGCCGAGTGGCGGACCCGGAACCCACGCCGTTCCTGGCGGACGGGCGAATCCTCCCGCCCGCCAGGAACGGCCCCCGAGCGGAGTCTTCCTATGACCACCACCGCGAGCACCCCAGCCGACCCCGGCGCGGGCTTCGAGCGGGCAGCACGCCAGGCCCTGCGCCTGATCGCCCCGGCCAGGTTGCGCCTGGTCTCCTCCCGGCCCCGGCCCACAGCCAACGCAGTCCCCTCCACAGATGCCGACGTGGAGGCTCTCGCGATCAGCGTCGGCGTCCTAAGCCCCGTAGACGCCAGGCCCCGCTGACCAGTCCTGGCTGGTCAAGCTGGGCGGCTTGGCCACTGTCTACTCCCTCGCCCACGCCTCCGGCAGCGCAATCCCGACCACGTTGAAAGGCATGCCTCCCATGGACAACCTTGCGGCCATTCCCGTCGCCGCCGTGCTGCTGCACGCCCTGGCCGTCCGTGAAGTCCCTGGGTTCCTGGAACTCGGAGAGGACTTCGTCATCGCCCACCCGCCGCACCTTCCCAGGACAAGGCCCTGGACAGCGAGCACATCATCCTCTGCACTCCCCGCTATGTCAGCGGCCCCGTTGCCCAGTACACGGGCGGCTGGTACGCCACGGCATACGAGGGCTACGACGGCTCGGACTACTGCGATATCGAGCGGGTCTATGAGGCACAGCCCGGATGGGACCTCATGGCCCACGCCGCCGCGTGCGCGGAGGCCGTCGCCGAGTGGTTTGCCTCGCGCCGGACAAGCGCCGAAGCGTCCGGAGACGAAAGCGGGGCCGACGACACGGACGAAGTCCGTACCAGCACCACCGAAGTGTGCTGACTTGGGCAAAGCCGCCGGCCCCTGGAACCCACAATCGGAGATCTCCATGGAGAGCCCGTTGCAGTACCAGACAGTGTAGGGCCTTGCATAAGACAGGATGAGCCTCGATGACCACGACCAGAACACAGTTCGAACAGCGGCTCGCCGAGCTACGGCGCGACGCCCAGGAGCTCACCCGCAAGGACTTCGCGCACCTCGCCGGCGTCGCCGAGAAGACGGTCCGGAACTGGCTGGACGCCGACCCGGACTTCGCTTCCACAGCCCGCACCGGTCCGCGACGGGTCCAGCTCTTCCCCTTTGACGAGGGCGCTCAGTGGGTGCGCGAGAAGCTCTTCGGCCCCAACGAGCGGGCGCCGGAAGTGAGCCCCGGGCCTCGGCTCGCCGCAGAGCCCCATCGCATGCCCCACACGCCCGGCGAACGGTGGCGCTGGGTGGACATGGCGCGTCTTCGCGGCGTGACGCCGACTGCCGTACGGCTGCTCGCCGCCGACTACCGGGACCACCCCGAGCGCCCATTTCCACCGCGCGACGAGTACGACCGCATGTTCGACGCCAGCGAGGTCTCCGCCTGGTTCCTCTGGTACGACACTACCCGTCCGGGATACACCGGCCCACGGCCCGCCGAGATCTCAGCCGAGTCCGGCACGAAGGACACCCGCCGCAAAGAGGTGATCAGGCGCCTGAACGCGGCGATCGACAAGGGCGAAGACCTGACCACCCAGGTACTTGCCCGGGAACTCGGTGTGAGCGCCGACGTCACGGCCCGCTACTTGCGGCAGGCAGCCGAGGCTGTTCTCCCCGCGCGCGGTCTGATCTCGCGCAGCCAGATCGCCGAGCGACTGCCCAAGACGTCCGCCGCACTCACGCCCGAGCAGCGCCGGGAGCGGGTGAAGACCCTCCTCAAGCGCAAGAACGCCCCCACGCCAGTCATCACGGTGGCGGACACGCCGTACTACAACGAGACGGACATCGCCGAGCTTCTCGCGCCCCCCATGTGACCCCGCCGACCGCGGAGCCCCCGAACGGACAGGCCTCGGTCGACACTCTCACCTTCGCATCCCGGCGATCGAGTGTGGGGCCCTCGGCGGACGGAGCGCAAGGGCGGGCTGCGCCGCGCCCTTGCGCTCCGTCCGTTCGGGCCCCGCTTTTTCTTTGCCGGGATGGGGAGGGGGGCATCCACCGGCACCGGACCGGGGGCGGCTCAGCGCCGTGGCCGGGCGCGGCACCGCGAAACTATGCGCGGCTCCACCGCCTTGCGGCCAGGGTGAAATCCGCAGAGATTGACCCCTGTTGGGCCAGGATTTCACGTTGACCACCCCACCCAAGGAAGATAGATTTACCTATGTCGAGAGGGGGCAGGGCAAAGCCCCCGGAACCCACGATCCACCGAGGAGATTCACCTTGGCCGAGGACACCGAAGACACCGAGCAGACCGAGTTCTGGATGGTGTGCGAGACCGGCGACATCGAGCCGTTCGACGACTACCACGACGCCTACGAGGCCCTGACCTCCGCCGTCAAGCGTGACGTCAAGGAGCACGGCGAGGAGACGGCCCGCGAGTCGGGTGTGATCCACCCGTACGGCTACACGATCAACGTCATGCGCGACGGCCGTGACGTCACGGAGGACTGGGAGCGGAACGAGCCGTACAAGCCGCTGAGCATGGACTGAGCGGCGCCCGGCTCCAGCTTGCCAGCAGCGAGCCGGGATCTACCGAATCGCCGGGATGCGCGGCTGCGCCCACGCGCGAGCTCGCTCGTGAATGTCGTCGGACGCACGAGCCGGCCGGAACGCCGCGCCCGGCACCCATCCCCCCTCTTCCGCTCTCCAGGGCGCCCACGCGCCCCGCAGCTTCCGGCCGGGGAGCAACCGGCCTGCTTCGAAAGGACCCAATCATGCGTATCGCCATCGCCCCGCACGCCGTCGAGGCGCGCGCCGCGCACGGCGGATACTCCGCCTTCCCTGTACGCGTGGCCCCTCTGCTCGCCATGCGCCTCACCGTGATGCGGGAGTACGCGGCATCCCGCAACCACCTCGCGGTCTGGGCCGACACCGCCAAGCAGGTTCACGAGGCCATCGCCGCCGTGTGCTTCGCCCAGGTCGCCCGTCGCCGCAAGTACCGCCGGATCGCCAGCCGCGTCGCGCTGGACGCCATCGTGGCGTACGAAAAGGCGTACGCCGTCTCTCTCTCGCGCGACGAAGCGGGCCACTACCACCCCGAGCCCGGCACCGAATACCCGTTCGCCGTCTCCGACATCGGCCGCGCCGCCGCCGATCTCCTCGGCGACGAGTGGTTCGCAGACTCCGGTTCGTGGGGCGTGCGCGGCTACCTCCAGGCAGACGGCGAGAGCGGCGGCTACACCCTCGCCGTTTCCGACAGCGGAGTCCTGTACGTCGAGACCCTCCCCGAGGCACACCGAACCGACGTCGTCGATGTGTGGTCCAGCGACAAACTCGGCGACATCGCCGCCCGCGTCGCTGACACCATCCGCGAACTCCGCAAGGGCGACTGACCCGCCCCGAGCGACCGTGCCCCCGCCACGAAACCGGCCGGGGCACGGCCGCCGCGCCCCGGCTCCACCACCCGCCCGGAGACCGACCGGGCAGTCCCCCCGAGTGAGAGGAACCCGCACGATGACCAGCAAGACCGAGCCCAACGGCTACACGGTGCACGCATTCAACGCGGCCGGTGACGTCCTCGGACTCGACGGCCCCCAGTCGGCCGGAAAGCCGCGTGAGGGCGTAGACGGCCAGACCGCCGGACAGTCCCTGTTCATCGAGACCGGTCACCGGCTGGAGGGCAACGGCCTTCCGGTGCGCGACCGGACCCGCTGGTACGTCGTCACCGATCACAAGACCGGCCGCCACACCTGCCACGGACGGCCCGAAGGTGTCGAGCCGGGCACCCTGGGCGCCCTGGTGCGCTACCTCGAATTCTCACCGGCTGAGCGGGTGGCGCTCACGATGCTCGAACACGCCACCGAGGGCACCCCGTTCTGCGGCTCGTGCGAGGACACCGGCACCGTGACCCTGTACGACGGTTCCACCGACGGGGTCATCGGCAGCCGGGCGTGTGAGGACAAGGCATGCATCCAGCGCGGCCGGGCGCGGGCCCGGATCGCTGAACAGCGCCACACGGGAGAGCTGTTCATCGGGCATGAGGTGTTCACGCCGCACATCTGCTCCGAGTGCCACTACGGCGGTTACACGCCCGTGCCCGGCCTGTACGCGAGCACAGGCCCGGTCTACGTGTGCACGGCGTGGGAGTGCGGTCACACGGTCGACCGGAGCGCGTTCGAGGTCGCGGACGGCGAGAGGTTGGCCGAGGCGAACAACCGGCTTCACACCGCCCGTGCCCGCCGCCACGACGAACCCCCCTTCTAGGCACCGCAGCCCCCCGCCACAGACGGTGTGCGGCCCGATCGAGTCGGGCCGGGGAGCACCGGGCCACCCCATCCGGGGCACGGCCCCAACCCCACAGAGAGGAACACCACGACATGACCACGCAGGACGAACACCCCGCGGCTCACCGACTCGCCACGGACGGCACCGACCGGCGGGAGTGGACGGAGGCTGAGGCGCTGGAGCGCGACCGGCGGGCCGAGGAGCGCACGCGGCCGGTGACAGCGGAGCTGGTACGGAACCGGGGCACCCGGGAAACGGTGGTGTGGCTGCTCGACGAGTCCGGCACTTTGCGCACCACGGCGCACGTAATCCGGCTGGACATCCGCCACGACGTCCCCCAGGACGACGCGGAGGCAGCGGCAGCCCGTGCGCTGGTGAAGGCAGGGTTCCGTCCCGTGCTCGGCTGGACGTGGACGGAGGTAGGGGCGGACGCCTCCCGGCGCCGGTGGCGTATCGCGATCGAGCCGACGGCCGACTACCTGTCGTACGTAGAGCGCCGCTACGGTCCGCGTCCGGAGATTCCGGCTATCGACGGCGCCACCGTCACGGCGCGCACGCAGCGCGGATGGTGGGACGTCACCACGTCCGACGGTGAACGGTACGCGCTCACGTGGTCGCCGCAGATCGGCGGCGACCGGTGGACGGTGTGGGGCGGGGAGAACTTCACCCGGCTCGTTCGCTCCACCACCGACCAGGCGAAGGCGCTGTTCGTGCTCCGCCACCCGAGCCACGCTCGCGTGTGACGCGGTGGCCCCGGGGTGGTGCAGTCCCCGGGGCCGCGTATGGGCCGGTGTCCAGCTCACGGACCGGCCCCAACTCCCGAGAACCGAGAGGATTCCTCATGCCCGCTGATGCTTCCGCCACCGACGCCAAGACGGTTGCCGTCCCACTGACCGGCATCGCAACGCAACGCCCCGCCCGGCGCGGTGACGGATGGCGCCTGAGGCTGGCCGCGCTCGTCGGACGCGGTTCCACCCAGGCCGCCGCGAAGAGGCACCTGGCCGAGCAGATCGCGTTGATGGCCGAGACGATCGCCGCTGAGCCCGCATTCGCCCGGGACGACGACGGCGCCCTGATCGTCGCTCTCGACCGGCCTTGGGGCATCGAGTGGTACCGCGCCACCGACACCCACGCCCGGCGGATCTCGACCGGCGACCGGCACGCGGAGGGTCCCGCCGCCGATCTGGCGCGCGTCGACCACTACACGCTGCTGCCCGCATATACGTCCGGCCGTACGGACGGAGCACCGCGCCCGACCCTGTTCACCATGGCCGAGATCGAGAAGGCCCTGAACACGGCGCACGACCGGGCGCACGGACACACCGACGACACCGCCGCCCTGGACATCTTCCGGGGGGCCCTCAAGGCGCTGCTGATCAACCCGGCCTCGGAATACCCGCTCCCGGACGACAAGGCCGCCGCCGACGCCTGACCCAGAGCAGTCAGCCGGCCCGGGGCACGACCGCCCCGGGCCGCCCGCCACCGAACGGAGCAACCCCCGTGGGACTGCGCATCCCCCGCTTCCATCCGCTCTCCGACCTGCCGCTGTTCGAGACACAGCGCGCGCTGCGCGGCCACAACTTCTACCCCGGCGCGCGCGTGCTGCGCTCCCTCGCACCCCGTGACCCGCGCCGCAAGCCGGAAGCATCGCCGTACATCGTCTACCACTCCCCGTGGGGCCACCTGGTCGTCACCGAGATCAACCCCGAGAACCTGAACGGCTATGGCTGGACGTGCCGGTCGAGCTACCCGGACGGCGCCGAGTGGGGAGACCTCGGGTACCTGGGCGAGTTCGAACGACGGCGCGGCAGGCCATGGGAGTTCTGGGAGCGCGACCTGTTCTCCGACGATGCGAACGCCGCCGCCGCTGTCGCCCGCATCCTCCAGCGCTACGACCCGCCGGTACGGCGCGACGCGCAGGAAGAGCCCGAGCGCGCGCCCGCCGCCCCGGCGGAACCGGCAACGCCCCCGGCCGCCGCGCCCGTTGCCCGCGTGCCCCGCACGTCCCGGGGCGTGATGAGCCGCCGCTGAAACAGACCGTCGACCCTTTGACGCCCTCCCCTTACGCCGAGAAAGGCACCCAAATGTCAGACCGGATCATGTCGGCCGATGAGTTCGCCATCCTCCTACAGGAGGTCAACGCCGACATCGAGCGCGCTCGTGACCTGATCCAGCCGAGACTCAGCGAACACGTGGGCCTGGACGACTTCACCGACCGCGAGTTCCTCGAAGTTCGGGGAACCTTCACGTCCTCCACCTTCATGCCGAACACCCAGGAAAACCGGCTCTCGCTTGAGCGCCGTGCCCTGCCCTTCGGCTACGACGTGATTGGTGGGCTGGACGTCGCGCTCCTGGCGTTCCAAGACCTCCCGTGGATCGCCCCCAGAGACCTTCACGCCCTGGCGGAAGGGGCTTCGGTCGCTTGGCACGCGCGTCTCCCCTGGGACCGCCTCACCGAGTGCCCGTGCATGGCTTCGCGCCGCTCCTGATCATCCGGCCCGGGACACCACCGCTCCGGGCCACCGCCACTCTCCCTAGGAGCAGAGCATGAGCCGCGCACCAATCGAGTGGGACGACGACGCGCTGATCTACGACTACACGGTGCTGCGCATGTCCACGCCCGCCCTCGGGCGTAAGTACGGCGTGCACCACGCCAGCGTGCACCGGCGCCTGCTCGTGCTGGCCGGACAGGGCAAGGTGCGCATGCGCAACGACCGCGAGGCGAACGCCGCACGGCGGCCCCGTTTCACAGATGCCGAGTTGGAGCCTGCGGCCAACGAACTCTCAGTGCCCCTCGACCAGTTGCGTGACGTTCTCTCCCGGCACCACATCATCGCGCACCAGCCGAAGAGCCAGCCCGTGCCACGTGTCCCGGACCGCCAACTCCCTCCCCCTGACGCACCCACGATTCACAAGGAAGGAACCCAGCATCGTGACCGCCACGCCCCCCGATGAAACGACCGCCGAACCGCGCCCGACCTGCCGCGCCGACGGCACGCCCTTGAGCATCCAGCTCTTCACCGTGGAGGGAACCAGCTACGGCCCGTACGTCGGTCTTCCGCTGCGCGACCACTGGACGCCGTACTCCGCCCACCTGTTCACCCGTGAGACAGCCGAACTGATCGTGTCAGACATGCACCGCGACGAGTGCGGCATCACCGCCCAGTTCGCCGACGACGGCACGCTGACGTTCACGGTGGACGCCGACGACATCGAGCCGGGCAGCACCGTCACGGTCCGGCCGGACGAGCACGGCCGGTACGAGATCGGCGGACTGTGGTCCTGGGATGAGTGGGGCGACCACGTAGAGCACACCGCATGGCAGGCCGCGCTTGCCCGGGGCGCCGCCGAGTACAAGTGGACGGCCGACAAGTGCACGGCGCAGCCCGAGGGGCTTGACCACCTGTACGCCATGAGTCGCGAGGAAGCGCACCGCGTCTCCCTGCACCGTGACGAGCCCGCGACCGCGCCCCCCATCAGTCTCGCCGAGTTCAAGCGCCGCGCCATGCACTGCAAGACATTCACGGTCGAACACCACCGCTTCCCCGAGCGGAGCGGACCCCGTGAGCTGGACAGCATCAGCATGTCGCGCATCCGCGCCACACGGCCCGGAGTGGACCGTCAGGAGACCCACACGGCATGGCCGAAGGCGCGCCTGTGCCGCATCGAAGGGAACCGCATCACGTTCCTGCACGACAAGGACGGGACCGACTTCTTCACCTACGTGTTCCCGTTCGAGGTCTGAGCGTCGCAGAGCAGACAGCCGGCCCGGGGCACACCAAGCCACGGCCCCTGTACCGACATCCTCTTCGTCGGTACAGGGGCCGCGGCTTTGTGCGTTCGCTGCTTGTTCTGTCGTCCCTATTGGTGTGGCGGCTGCGTCACCCAGGACTGCGGGTTTCGAGCAGTCGGCCCGGGGGGCGCTGCGACAGGGTACTGGGGCACCTGCGGCGCGGGGTGGGCGGCCGGTACCGGCTGCTGTGGGTAGTGACCGGTCTGGCTCCCAGGAGTGGGTGGCTGGGGTACCCAGCGGAGCTTGGTCCCCCCGTACACCGTGACGCTCCAGGAGGGTTGGTCGCTGAAGAGGCGCCACATGGGCTTGCCGTCGACCGTTGTCTTCTCGTAACGGCCAAGCCGGAAACCGATCGTCGTCCCCCCTTCGTCCTCCACCTCCATCCTGAGGCCGATCCACTCGGGGTCGAGGTCTTCGATCGGCCGTTCGGTCATCCCGTTGGGTGTCATCCCTTCCCCTCTCATACCGATGCCGCGCTCTGCTCAGCCGGCTCAGACAGCACCGGGTCAGGAGAGGACGCGACCGCCTCGTTCTTGGGCGTGATCGGATCGGTAACAGGCTGGCCCGCTGCCGTCCCTTGTGCGGTCGTCTTCGCCGTTGCGGCGCCATGGTCCGGCTTCCCGGCTTCCTCTGTCTTGCCGGACCTGGCGGCGGCGACCTTGCGGACGGTCTCCACGGGCTCTCCGAGCCGATCGGCGACCGAACGAACGCCGTCGAGTTCGAGCATCTGGCCGACGCTCTCGGCTTGCTGACCCTGTAGGTCCCGCTTCGTGACCTCGGCCGCGCCACGAAGCCGGGCAGCGTACGCGGCGATCTTCTCCTCAGTCGTTGTGGTGACGTCCTCGATCTCCTGCGCCGCCACTTCGTAGTCGGTGGCCAGGTCCTCCAGCCTCCGTTCGCGCTCCCAGTGCGCGGCCCGGCGCGCGCGTACTCGCTCGCGGGCCTCGACCTCGCGCGCCGATTTCCGCTGCCTCCGTTGTGCCATCGAACTCGCCTCCCCTCAGCGATGGGTTCCGGGTCATTGTGGCCGATGAATCGACCCTCACCCAGGGGGAAATTGATGGCCATTTTCGAATGACACACCCAGAGGCATTCAGAGGCATTCAGAATGAGTTGATCTTGCTTGTGGATAACGCTAACTGCGCGGTTTTCCGCAGGTCCGCTCAGGAGAGCGGACCTGCGGAAAACCGTGGGCGCTTCGCGGTCCGCGAAGAAGGAAGGTGCAGGTCGGTGAGTTGGCTCGACTCGTTCCTCGCTCGCCAACTCCCCATCCCTGCACCCCCCTTCTTCGCGGTCAAAGCTCTTGCATTCACAATGACACAAGGTAATCTGAGTGCATGATGACCATCCACAAACTCTCAGCTGGGGATGGCTATCGCTATTACACGAGCGAGACCGTCACCGGAGATGTGCGCCGTTCCGCAGACCGCGACCTGGGCGATTACTACACGGCAGAAGGAAATCCACCGGGCGTGTGGGTAGGCGGTGGAATCGCTGAACTGGGCGTGTCCGGGACGGTGACCGAGCGGCAAATGGAGGCCTTGTACGGCGAGGGGCTGCACCCGAACGCGGACGAGATCATCAAGGCAGCTGTGGACGAGGGCCTCTCGCCCGCTGAGGCCACTCGCCGAGCCCGGCTGGGGCGTCGCTACTACCGGTACGACCAGAACGCCGGCCCGCTCGCGGCGAAGATCCAAGATGAGATCGAGGCCTTCGAAAGCCGCCAGGGACGGGAGGCCACCGCCGACGAGCGCAGGCAGTTGCGGGCCAAGGCCGGCGCCATCGCCTTCCGGGCGGGCTTCGGCCGCTCGCCCAAGGACGCCGAGGAACTCACCCGGTACATCAGCGCCAACACCGCCTCGAAGCAACAGGCGGTTGCCGCCTACGACCTCGTCCTACGGGGGCCGGAAGAGATCAGCAAAGGACTGTTCGGCGACGGTGACGAAGATGTCTGCCGGATCACGATCGAGTGCGACGAGGAGGCGGTCCTTGAGACGGTCGCCTGGATCGAGGAGCACGCTCTCGCCACCCGGACCGGCATCAACGGCGTTGCCCAAGAGGACGTGAAGGGCGGACTGGTCGCCACCCTCTTCCGTCACCACGACAACCGGCTCGGCGAGCCCCTTCTCCACCACCACCTGGTTGTGGCGAACAAGGTCCGCGGGGCCGACGGCAAGTGGCGGTCGATCGACGGGAAACTGCTGTACGCGATGGCAGTTGCCGCCTCCGAGTACTACAACCAGCTCCTGGTCGAGAAGGTGTGCGCGCAGCTCGGGCTGGAGGCCGAGGAGCGCGAGGTCACACCGGGCAAGCGTCCGGTGATGGGAATCAAGGGCTTCGACCGCGGGGTGCTGCAGCCGCATTCAAAGCGGACGCGGGACATCGGCCGGCGGCTGGAGGAACTGCTACAGGCTTACCGCCAGGAGCACGGCAAGGAGCCGGGAACGGCGGCCCGGATGGCGCTCATCCAGCAGGCGACGCTGGAGACGAGGCCGACCAAGACGAAGGGGCGGTCCCTGGCCCAGTTGCGTGCGATGTGGCGCAGGCAAGCCATCGCCGCGGTCGGCCGGGAACGGGTCGATGCGCTGCTGCGTACGGCGCAGGCCCACGCGTCCCACTCCGGTGACGGCAGCGGTGGTCTCGCTGAGATCGACGTGACGCAGGCTGCTGAGGACGTCCTTGCCGTGGTGTCCGAGGAGAGAGCCGTGTGGGGCGAGCGGCATGTGCTGGCCGAGGCACGACGCCACGTCGTACGGCTCAGCCGGGGCCGCAGCACCGCGGCCGACGGGCTCGCCGAGCGGATCACCGAACGCGTGCTGTCGCATGGTTCACTGAGCATCACGCCGCCCGACCTGCACCGGCCCTTCGCCCCTCTTCTGCGGGCCGACGGCACGAGCATCTACCGGCGCCGCGAGTCCGTCCTGTACACGTCCCGGGAGGTCTTGGCCGCTGAGGATCGGGTCCTGAACGCGGCGCGCACCGTGGTGGTCCCCGCGCTCGCCGGGGACCGGTTCGCGCAGGTCGCCGACAGTTTCCAGGGCCATGAGCTGGACGCCGGGCAGCGTCGGCTCGCGAAGGCGTTTGCTTGCTCCGACCGGCTCGTTGTCGGCGGCATCGGCCCGGCCGGCGCGGGTAAGACGACTGCCTTGCAGCTTGTACGCGATGCGGTGGCCGCCGGGGGCGGACGGCTCATACCTCTTGCCCCGTCCTCACGCGCGGCGAAGGTCATCGAAGGCGACCTCGACACTACGGCGTACACGCTTCATGGCTGGCTCGCCCAGCGCGAGCGGCTGACCGAAGGAAGCATCGTCCATCGCGTACTCAGGCGGCGCAGAGGCAAGCGCAAGAAGGCTTCCGCAGAGGAGTACGCGCTCCGCCCGGGCGACGTCATCGTGGTGGACGAGGCGGGCATGGCGGGTTCGAAAAACCTCGCACGCGTCGTGGCCGAGGCTGAGTTCGCCGGCGCGTTGGTCCGGCTCATCGGAGATCCCGCGCAGCTCGGTTCTGTTGAGTCGGGGGGCCTGCTGCGCCAACTCGCCCGCGACGTAGGTGTGGTGGAACTGGAAGAGCTTCACCGCTTCCAGACCGAGGGCGAAGGGGAGGCAACCCTTGTCCTGCGCGATGGTGACCCGGCCGATGCCTGGAGCTGGTATCTGGAGCAGGGGCGGGTTGTGGGCGGCAGCCGCGAGGAGATGCTCAACGCCGTCTTCGCGGCGTGGCAACGCGACATCGAGGCCGGTGTGAACGCACTGATGATGGCCGACGACGGCGAGATGGTCCGCGAACTGAACCTCCGGGCCCAGGCCTTCCAACTCGCCTCCGGACGGCTCGATCTGAGCTGGACGGCCAGGTTGCGCGACGAGCTCCAGGCCGCGGTCGGAGACGTCATCGTGACCCGGAAGAACCAGCGCAAGCTCTCCTTGCTCGGGGGCCGCGACTTCGTGAAGAACGGCGACCAGTGGTTGATCGAGCGGATCGACCGGCGCGGCAACGTCCGCGTCCGCCACACCGGGCACGGCGGGCGGATCGTCCTGTCAAGCGGCTACTTGCGCAGGCACGCCGAGCTCGGGTACGCGTACACGACCCACCGCGCCCAGGGCATCACTGTGGATGCCGCCCATGGCGTCATTACCGCCCGCACCTCGCGGGAAGCCGCCTACGTCGAGGCGACCCGCGGTCGCCAGTCCAACCACGTCTATGTCGTCACCGACGAGACCCAGAGCATGCGTGACGTGCTGGACAGCGTGGCCCACAGCAGCCAGGCCTCCATCTCGGCCCACGAGATGATCGAGGTCGAACAGGAACGCGCTTACAGCATCGGCCAGCTCGTCGCCGAATACACCGACGTCTACGCCCGGGCCACCAGCCAACGGCTGCAGAACCTCATCCGTCGTGTCCTCGGGCCTGAGGCTGAGATGTTCATCGCCGCGGACGCCTGGGATGTCGCCGAGCGGTCGCTGCGCGCGGCCGAGGCCGAAGGCTGGGACCTCGGCCGGCTCATCCGGATCGCCTTTGACGAGAGGGACTTCGCCGACGCCGAAGACGCTGCCGCGGTGCTGGCCTGGCGCATCGACTACCGCATTGAGGAGGGGCGAAAGGCGGCCGAAAGTGCCGCCCGAAGGGAGGCCGAGCCGGGCAGCAGTCGCCCGCTGAAGACGCTCAGCAGGGAGCAGCTGCAGCGCCTTCTGGAACTCGCCGAGCTGCACCGCCGGACCGCTCTGGAGGAACTGCTGCGTGCGGATGCCGCAGTCGACAGCCAGCCCCGGCCGGTTGTTGTGGACGGACTTCCCCATCCCGCGTGGCCCGACCGGGCACACGGGCACCTCACCCGGGCCCAACTCGCCGCGGCCATTGCCCACGTGCGCGCCAGGATCCGCCGCGCGGAACACGAAGGCGACCACGCCGCCGAACGCGCCGCTGCCGCGGAACACGCACTGCTGCGGCACGAACAGCGGTTGCGCAGGAAGATGCCCGTACGCGAACGGATGCGCGAGGACTGGCAACGTGAACCCGGTCGCGGCGGCAGCCACACGGCAACGCAGCCCGTGGAGGTCACGCGCGCCGAGCGCATTGTCAACCTGCACCGCCAGGACGCAGCCAGGGAACGGCTCAGGCGTGCCCAGCTCATCGCCGCCAAGATCCGAGCTGAACAGCGGCTACGCGACGAGCTCCCGGACGGTCCGGCACCTGTCCCGGACAACAACGGCCACCTGCCTGACTGGATTGCTCCGTCGGCCGCCGTACGAGACATGGACACCCCAGAGGGCTGGCGTCAGCACCTGGTCGAGCGCCGCTTCGTACTCTCCGAGCGACTGCAGCAGATGGGACTTTCCCTGGTCGAGTCCCCGCCGTCGTGGGCTCGGGTCCTCGGCCCGGTCCCCGCCGCGGGAACCGAACTGCGCGAACAGTGGTTGCGCACCGCAGCGGTGGCCGAAGTGTGGCGCATCCGCCATGCTCTGGCAGACGACGTTCCCGGCATTGGTGAGCAGCCGGCTGATCCCCGCGACGCCCATGCCTGGTCGATCTTCCAGCAGCGCATCGCCGAGGTTGGCCGCCGTGCCCGCGCGTCCGCCGCCGCGCGGCATCGGCCCGACGAGCCGTCCGGCGGGATGCGGATCGCCGCCCGCACGGCCGAGAACTTCCAGTACCGGCTGCTCGACGCCCATATGACCGAGCCGGAAGACCGGGAGGCGGTATCGGCTGCCGCCGCAGCATTCGCCGAACTCGCCCTGCGCCGGGCGCTGGAGGGGCAGGAACCTGTTGAGGAATGGGTCGAGCAGATACCTGCGCCGGACTCGGAGGACAGCACTCAGCAGGAGCAGTGGCAGCAACTCGTTGCAGCTCTCGCCGCCTATCGGATGCTGAACCAGATCGACTCCGGCGAGCCTTTGGGAGAGACTCCTGATGAGGCCGAAGAGCGGGAGCTGTGGGCCGAGTTGCACGAGGCCATGACGCTCTTCCAGCGGGCCCGCATCCAACAGCGCCTGGAAGAAGTCCGCGCCCACCGAGACGCCGAACGAGCGCGGCGCGGCCTGACCCCCGTCGCACCAGGCGTGCCGTCGGACGATGCCGTCCGCCGGCGGCGGGCCGACACCGCACAGGACGAACAGAACCACCACCGGCGCCGCGGCCCCAACTCGGGACCACGCAGGGGACCGGGAATGTGAGTGAGGAGAAGAAGCAATGGACGAGAAGGACGCGAAGGCCAACACCAACGAAGGACTCACCGCGCAGCAGCGGGAACTGCTCACGCAGTTCGCCGCCCGGCGAGCCGCCCGGATGGCCGTGACCTCTGGACAAGCACCAGAGCAGTCGGAACTTGAGTCCCGTCTCCGCGAGATGGACGAGGCCTTCGCGGCACACCCAGACCGCGACAGCCCGCTCGTTCAGGAGAATCACGAACTCAAGAGGTACACAGCGATCCTCGAAGAAGCCATACGTGCCTTGATGGCCGGCGAATTGGTCGCAGACGCGAGGCAATAGCCATGGAGGCCGGTACTTAAGAGCTCGGACCGCGGTTCGCGTGACCGGTCTGACCTATGTCCTTGCCGTCACACGGCAGGTCAGCGGTCGGTGCACCGAGTGGCCAGACGCCCCGGCTATCGTGATTCACATGCCGTCGACGCACCTGCTGATTATCGGAGACCGAGCCGCCCTGAGCTGGGTGCTGACCGAGCAGCGGATGGCGTTCCCGGCGGGGCGGTCAAGGGCGGCCCGTGTGTTGGAAGAGGGTGACGAGATCTTCCTTTACACCACCAGGAGTTGCTTCCGGAACCCGACGCGTGACCTCGGACGCGTCATCGGCAGGGCTGCGGTCGCAAGTCCGGTGCGGGCTCTGGGTGAGCCGGTGACCTTTGGCGAGCGCTCCTTCACGGAAGGCTGTCACCTGGAGGTGTCCGGACTGGCCCGGTTCCGTGAGGGGCTGGTTCTGCGTGATCTGGTACCGCGGCTGTCGGTCTTCCCAGATCCGGCTACGTGGAGCGTCCGCATGCGGCGGGCGTCGCTGACTCTCCCGCCGGGCGACGCCGATCTGGTGCGTACGGAGCTGGAGCCGCTGTTGGGCCCCTACGACGAGGCCGTCGAGGAGTACCGCTGGGGGTCGGTTTCGGCTTGAGCAGGAGCACGGCTCTCAAGGCACCTTCGGGAACCCCTCAAGCTACGACGTGCGCACCCGCCCCGCTCACAGGCGTGACGGCAGGTCGTGTTGACTGCCATTCGACAGGACATAACAGCTCGTCCGTATTGGCGAGTACCGCCCCGTCCCCTGACTCGCAGGGCCGGTGGGCCAGGCGGTTACACGCCTCGGTCAATAGCCGTATGGTCTGCGGGGTTTGACCAGCCCCCGGGCCTCGTGGGGGAGGAACTCTCCCATTCGGTCTCGTCCGACCAGAGCCCCAGCGGGTCGGAGTATCAACGCGCCAGTCGTATGGACGACACGAACGTGCCCGCATTCAGCCGGGCGGAGGACGGAGCGACGGGCGGCCGTTCGCGGCTGGCAGTCCAGATCGTCGGTCGAGGTGCAGAGCACCTCGACCGTTCCATCAGCTGTCCTCCTGCCCTGCGTCCAGACGCACGCCGTGGAAGGCGCCCGCGATGATGCTGTCCAGGCCCTTGCCATCGCCGACGACCTCAGCCACTACCTTCCCCAACTCCCCGGGGGCGGCAAGCAGGGTGTCGAGGATCCGGTCACGGACCTTCTCGGACTTCAGGAAGTTCTCCAGGCTGTTCTCCAGCGCCCGCGACCTCAGCACCTCATCCGACTTCGCCGCCTGGATAACAAGCGCCATCAGTCCGGCGACGGCGGACTCCGACAGGTCGTCGAACAAGGTGTTGAGGGTGTCGATGACCTCCAGAAGCGGGACCATCTCAGGGTCCTTCACCTTGGCCGTGCCCAGCGCGCTCGGCCCGGTCAGCTTGTCGCCCTTCTCCGTAACCGAGGCGTTCGTGACGCCCTTGTCCTTCTGCTCGATGGCGACCAGCCGTGCGCTTGAGATGTCGATTTCGTCGTGCGTCCGCTCGGCCTTGATCCACTGAGCGAGTTCACGACAGAACGCGCACAGGTCCTCCAGCGGGGAGCCGGAGTAGTCGTACACCTGAGACAGGAAGTCGTATAGCCGCACGAACGAGGAGACGTTCTTCCGGAACTGCTCCAGCCGCTCCACGGCCTGAGTGTCCTCGTCGTGCTCGGCCTGGTCCCATGCCTGGGCGAACCGGTCCTGCGCCCGACTCATCGCTGCGGTGATGGCATTGCGGTCACCGTCCTGGGCGCCCTGGACGAACTGGGCCACGTCCTGCGTGTCGAAGATCCCGAAGGTTCGCAGCCCCACCGCCAGCACGTGCAGCTGGTTCGGGTTGGTCTCGGTCTCGATCTCGGCTTCTTCGTAATACTTCGCGAACTCCGCCCGGATGTCCTTGGGCTCGTTGACGAAGTCCAGGATGAACACCCGGTCCTTGACCAGGTTGCCTGATCGGAAGGTGCGGTTCAGACGCGAGAGGGTCTGCACCGCCTGGATGTTGTCCAGGCGCTTGTCGACGTACATCGCGCACAGTAACGGCTGATCGAACCCAGTCTGGAACTTGTCCGCGGCTATCATGACGCGGTAGTTCGGCTCGGCGAACGCCTCGGCCAGGTCCGGGCCAGCTCCCGGGTTCATCTTGGCTTCGGAGACCTCGTCGTGGATGCCGGACTCCGGGTCGTCCAGGGTGCCAGAGAACGCGACCAGGGTGCCCAGGTCGTAACCCTTGGACTTGATGTACTTGTCGATCGCCAGCTTGTACCGCAGCGCGTGCTTGCGTTCCGAGGTCACGATCATCGCCTTGGCGTGGCCGCCGAGCAGGCTGGCCACGTTGGCACGGAAGTGCTCGACGATGATCTCAACCTTCTGGGCGATGTTCGTCGGGTGCAGGCGTACGAACCTCTTAAGGGCCTTTGCTGCCGCGGCCTTCTCGACCAGGTTGTCTTCGTCGTCAGCGGAGACGTTGACACCATTCTTCTTGATCGCCTCAGCGATCTGGTAAATGGTCCCGTAGTTCTGGTAGCGCGGCAGGACGTCCAGGATGAACCCCTCCTGGATGGCCTGCTTCATCGAGTACACGTCGAACGCGGACGGCTTCGCGTCGGGCGTCTCGCGGCGCCCGAACAGTTCGATCGTCTTGGGCTTCGGGGTGGCGGTGAATGCGAAGAACGACACGTTCGGGGTCGGGGCGTCGGCAAACGCGTTGATCGTGTCCTCGGCGTCGACCTCCGCGCCCTCGTCGACTTCCTGACCGCCGGCGCGCAGTACCTGACGCACTTTCTTCGCCGTGGCGCCGGCCTGCGAGGAGTGCGCCTCGTCCGCGATGACCGCGAACCGGTGCCCGGCCAGCGAGTCGTCCTGCGACAGGAGCTTGAGCACGGCCGGGAAGGTCTGAATGGTCACCACCACGATGCGGCGACGGTCCTGCAGGGCCTTGAGTAGCGCACGTGACTTGGAGCCCTGGTCAGTGCGGGCCCGCTTGTCGACGTTGTAGACATAGTCTGGCTTGCCCTCGATCTGAAGAACCGCGCGCTGCATCTGATCGTCCAGCACCGTGCGGTCAGTGATCACCACGACCGTGTCGAAGACCTTGCGACCGGTGTGGTCGTGCAGGTTCGACAGGCGGTGTGCAGTCCATCCGATCGTGTTCGTCTTGCCCGACCCTGCCGAGTGCTGGATCAGGAACCGTCCCCCCACGCTCTCCGCTTTGATCTGTTCGACCATCCGCGAGACGGCCTGCCACTGGTGGAAGCGCGGGAATATGACGTTGGTGGAGGTCTTGCGCTCACGCGTGATCGCGTTCGTGCTGGTCTTGACGTCCACGAACAGCGTGGACCCGAAGATGTCCAGCCACGTGTCGCGGGCCATGACCTGCTCCCACAGGTACGCGGTGGCCGGCCCGTGCTCGTTGACCGGGTTGCCCGCGCCGCCGTTGTTGCCCTTGTTGAACGGCAGGAAGTAGGTGTCCTCACCGACCAGTTGGGTGGTCATGCGGACCTCGGACTCGGTGACCACGAAGTGCACCAGCGCCCCGGTACCGAACGCCAGCAGCGGCTCTCCCTTCGGGTTGCGGTCTTGGGCGTACTGCTTGACGGCGGCGTCAATGGACTGCTTGAAGTTGGTCTTCAGCTCGAAGGTGGCCACCGGGACGCCATTGATGAACGCGACCAAGTCGATACTGTCGTGAGGCTTCTGCCGCGAGTAGTGCACCTGCCGCATGATCCGCAGACGCACCTTGTCGTAAGCGGCCATGCGCGTGGCGTTCGTCGGGTCCGCCGGGCGCCACTGGACCATCTTCAGCTCGTCGCGCAGCCCCACGGGGACGTCCGAGCGCAGCAACTGCAGGGTCCCGCCAGGGCCACCGCCCCTGTTGTCCAGCGGGGTGGAGCGTAGCTGCACGATCAGGTCCAGCAGAGCCTCCTTCGCTGAGTCTGCCCGCGGGCCGGAACCGATGCTGCGCTTCCACGCCTGCGGGTCCAGGTCCTTGAACCAATCGAAAACGTCCTCTGGGAACAGGGCACGTTCAGCGTCGTACCCCTCCCCGTTCGGGGAGTACTCCCACCCATGGGCGGCCAGGTATTCGCAGATGTGCTGCTCAAACTCCGACTCGTAGGTCAGGTCCACCATGGCTCAGGCCTCCTTGGGGATGTCGATCTGGCCGGTCACGGCCGCAGTGATGAGCGCGCTACGGCGCTTCCTGACGAGCTCGATGTGCCGCTGCGTCTTCGCGATCAGAAGGTCGATCTCCGCTGTTTCCTCGTCCAGGTGCTTGAGGATGCGACGCTGTTCAGCGGGCTCAGGAACATTCATCGGAAGGTTCACGATGTCGTCCCTGCTGATGTTCAGCATCGAAGAGCTCGCGCCAGACGCGGCCATCTCGATCAAGTCCCTGATTCGGCGGCTGGCCAGCAGGTGGGCGACATAGCGGGGCAACGCCTTGGACTCGTCGAGGGCTAGAGCGTAGAGCTTGTCGCTCAGCATGAGCCGTGGGTAATCCCCGGACACCACTGCCGCGCTACCGACAAGGTCACGGGTGTTGGCTCGGGCGACCAAGAGATCGCCGCGCCGCACCACGGTCGACGGACGCGGCTCCAGGTCTTCGGGGAGCTCTTTGTTCTCTTCCGGTCGGAAGACCCCGCGGTTGGCTGCCCCGGCTTTCAGGACTGCCCAGGTCTGGACTCCATCAGCAGGCCAAGGAAAGCACTGCGGGCTCCACCCCTGTCGAACGGACCGCACCAGGTGTTTCAGCCGTGTACCGGGCGCCGCCGGCACGACCTCCACGAGCTCATGCTCCACGACAGCTTGACGTCGTTCCTGCAGCTGTCCAATGAACCGCTCCAGCGCGGCAATGAGCCTGTCGATTTCTGCAGTCTCGCGATCCAGGTGGTCAGCGATGGCGCGTTGCTCAGGACCGGAGGGAAGCGGGAGGGGAATAGCGGCCAGCTTCTCGGCCGTCAGGTGCGGCATGGAGACGACGTTGCAGTACCTCCGGATGAACCCGGTGGCGCGCAGGGCGATCAGGTAGTACGCAAGGAATCGTCCATCATTACCAGTTTTCGACCGGACACGGTTGATCGAGTTCTGGAACCCCCAGCCGTCGAGGTCTTCACCGACGTACGCGGCACGTCCGAAGCCCCCCTGCCCGCCCTCGACCACGACCACGTCACCCTGCCGAAGGGTGAGGTCGTCCAGCTCAGAGGGTGAGAACCACATTTCCTTCACGTCGTCCAGAGCAAGGACGCCGTCGGGCTGGACGTTGGCCGCCCTCATGTATGGAGCAAGGACGTCTTGGCCTGTGTCTTTTGCCTGGAGCATCTTGCCGAGAGTGACGCTCCCCAGGTGCTTGACCTTACCGATCGTCCACGGCGGCTGGGTGTCTCCCCAGGGAAGAGGTGTGCTCACTTGCTTGCCTCCACCTTGTGCAGCAGGCCGAGGATCTCCTGCAGGGACTCGTCGAGGTCGGCGTCGATCTCAGCGAGGGTGCGCGGGGGCACGTACTTGTAGAAGTGGAGGGTGAAGGGGATCTCGTAGCCCACCTTGGTCTTGGTGTTGTCGATCCAGGCGTCCTCGATGTGCGGCTTGACCTCCGCGTTGAAGTACGCCTTGATGGTGGCGTCCTTGGCGTCGTGCTTCTTGGGGTGCCCATTCCAGCCAAAGGGGACGATCTCGGTATCGCGGAGTGGAACGTCGGGCTCCGGCTCCCCCTTGTTCTTACCGGACTGGAAACGGCAGATGTCGGCGTTCTCGTCGCGCTCGCCGAGGGTCTGCCACAGGGCCTTGCGCTGCGCGGAGGTCAAGCTGATGCTGCGGGAACCGAGGTGCTTGCCCAGGTCGTTGAGGAAGTCCTCACGGTTGAGGTACTGGCCCCCGTTGAAGGAGTTCAGGGCGTCGATGAGGCCGTCGATGTTGCCTAGGGTCTTGTGCTCAGCAACGAGGGCGACCCGTTCAGGTGTGGTCTCGAAGTTCCGCCGCATAGGCCGCTCGACGGTGATCTGCCAGAAGGCGAAGTCGAGGTTGTCGAAGATCTTGGACGTGTCCGAGGACTCCATGTCCGCGTACTGCTGGAGCACGCGCTCACGGGCGGCGTCGTTGATCTTGACGCGCTTGGAGCCCAGGGACTTGTCCATCTTGGCGCCCAGGGCGGTGGCGTCGATGAGCTGCACCTTGCCCTTGCGCTCGGGGCGCTTGTTGTTGTCGAAGATCCATAGGTACGTGGGAATGCCGGTGTTGTAGAACATGTCGTTCGGCAGCGCGACGATGGCTTCGATCAAGTCGTTCTCCAGCAACCACCCTCGGATGTTGCTGGCGCCGCTCCCGGCGCCGCCGGAGAACAGCGGGGAGCCGTTCAGGACGATGCCGGCTCGGGCGCCGCCGTCCTGGCTGTCAGCGGGGTTCATCTTGGCGATGGCGTGTTGGACGAACAGCAGGGCGCCGTCGGAGGTCGGGGGCAGGCCGGCCCCGAAGCGACCACTGAAGCCCCTCTTGTGCTCCTTCTCCACGTCCTCGGCGATGTTCTTCCAGTCCACGCCGTAGGGCGGATTGGAGAGGATGTAGTTGAACCTGTCGTCTGGGAAGAGGTCCTTGGTCAGGGTATTGCCCAGCACGATGTTCTGGGGGTTCTGGCCCTTGGCGAGCATGTCGGAGCGGCACATGGCGTAGGACTCGGAACGCAGTTCCTGCCCGTACAGGAGGAGCTCGGCGTCCGGGTTCATGCGGTGCAGGTGCTCCTCTGCCACGCTGAGCATGCCACCGGTGCCGACGGTGGGGTCGTAAATGCTACGGATGGCGTCGCCGGACAGCGCATTGTCGTCCTCGGCGAACAGCAAGTCGACAAGCAGGTTGATCGCGTCGCGCGGAGTGTAGTGGTCACCGGACTCAGCGTTGGACGACTCAAAGTCCATATAGATGAGGTGCTCGAACAGCTCACCCATCTTGGAGTTCGGCACGGCCTTGGGCGACAGGTCGAGATCGCGGAACTGGCGGACGATCGTGGCGAGGATGCCGCCCTTCCTCATCCGTTCGATGTGCTGGGGCAGGTGGAAGTTCGCGAAGACGTCGATGTCGCTGCTGAACCCGCGCACATACTCCAGCAGGTTGTCGGCCATGTCGTCGCCGGAGTCGTACACCGAGGCCAGGGTGTGCTTCGTCGTGTTGTAGAACTTCACACCGCCAGTGAAGGACTTGATCATCTTCACGCGCAGCGTCTCGTTCGGCTGCTGGGCGATGATCGCGGCAACCTGGGCGCGGTGGGGTGCCATGACGCACTCCAGGCGGCGCAGGATCGTCATGGGCAGGATGATGTCGCCCGCCTTGTTGCGGGCATAGACACCGCGCAGGGTGTCCGCGATGGCCCAGACGTCCTTTTTCAGGTCGACCACTTGAGTTGTCCTTCCTAGCGCGGATACAGGGGGCACCCGCTGAGAGGCTGACCAGTGATGGCACTGGTCCACACACGAAAATGTAGATGGTGCCACTGACAGGACCGGCGCCATTCCAGAAGTGACGCCCGTTTTGAGTTAGAAGTCCTATTCACGCCGTCCGTTGTCCGCCCGATTACCGAGCGGGCAGCGCTTCTCTGCCTTCACAGCGGCATGGCAACCAGGGGTAGCAAGCCGAGGGAGGGCCGAGCCGCCGGCGGTGCCTCTGGCGCCGTGCCCTGTATGCCGATCCTCCTGCCGTAGTCGGGCGGGCGGCCCGGTCGCCGGACCGCCCGCCCGAACCGGCCGGCTGGGGGCGCGGTGGGTAGCGGGGGCGTGGGCGTGCTCCGTGGCTGACCTCGGGGATCAGGCCGTAGACGAGGACACACGAGGCGTCGATACGGCCAGGCCGTGGACGTCGGTGGGCATGCCCCGCAGAGGCGGAGTGATCCGTTCGGTCGTGCTGTTGCGGACGGGCCGTAGGCTTCCCCTATGAGTTCGGTGCGCGCCCGGGTGTGGCGCTTCACGGTTGAGAAGGGAAGCGCGGGGGCGGAAGCCGTCCAGGCCGTCGAGGTCGGGCAGGGCCCCCTGCCTGTGTCCTTGGCCGCCTTGGTCAACATCAACGCCCTCGCCTGCGACCTGCGCAAAACGGTTGACCAGCGTGTGCGTGACCATGAGATCAGCCTCCTCCTCAGCTACATCACCAGCAGCTCGGGCGGTGCGCTCGGGGTCGACTGTTCCGCGCTCGACTCCAGCTCCGGCCACATCCGACGCTTCGTCAGCGAGTGCACCGGGCTGGGGGTGATGAGCGCCGCCAGTGAGGCACTCTTCGACTGGAAGCCCGGGGCCAACGGCCTTAGCAGCTTCGACGTCTTGCCTGGAAAACTCGTCGGAACCTACGCGAAAAAGGGCGTACGGCCCGACCTTCTGTACGACTTGGCCGCCGGGCCGCTCGCCGGAGAGGCACGGGGCCGACGCCGCGACCACAAGCAGATGCTCCCAGCTGGGCAGGGCACCCGGCCGCAAAAGGCACGCTTGGAGAAACTCGCGCAGTGGTCCGTCGACCACAACGAGCATGCCTACTTCATGAGTTGGGTCTGGCTCGGCGCGGGCGGCGTCTATGTCGACATCTTTCTGCCCGACGACTCCCCGGCCACGGCCGGACTCAAGACCGGGTGGATCGATGTACCAGGCAGCGCACAACCCTGGCGGTTCCGTGTTCCCCGGGATCCCCGTCGGCGTACGGACCTGGAGCAGGACTCTCTCGCGGCAGGGGCAGACTCCGCGCCCGAGTCCGGCGGCGAGGGGTCGGCCGATGCAACCGGGGCCGCCGCCGGAACGGCGATCAGCCGAGCCGCGGTAGTGGTCGAGGAGGCGATGAAGCGGTCCTTCGCACGCGAGGACACGCTTGGCACGTTCTCCGGCGTAGAGGTCCGTGGCCGGTGGATCCGCGGCGACGCGGTCGGACAGGCACACCACGAGGTCCTGCTGGGCGTCCTGGGCGAGCGAGTGCCGGTGGACCACCGGGCCCAGCGCCGCCGTCTGGCCTCGCAGACCGACCGGCTCGATGTGTTCCTCGAAGGCCGCCTCCTGACCCTCGTGCACCCCGTCGACAGCCCGCGGCCGAGCTGGGACCGGATCCGATCGGAGCTGCTGGAGTAGACGGGTCACAGATCGGCTGCGGTTCTGATCTACGTCACACACCGCCTTTAGCCGTCTTGCGGCAAATGCCGCGCTTTCCGCGGGGGTTGTCCGCGATGATGGTGGGGTGCGAGTGACCCGACTGCTGATCACGGACTTCCGGGGCTGGAAGTCCCTCGACCTGCGCCCCCGCGATCACGCGGTCGTGGCCGGCGTGCCCCGCGCTGGGCGTAGCGATGTCATCGAGGCACTGGCGCGCGTACTCGACCCGGAAGCTGCACACGGCCCCTCCCTGTCGGATCTCCACCAGACGGCGCCTGAGGAAGGAGAGGGCGAGGACCAGACTTCCCAGTTCGAAGCAGGCTCGGAGGCGGCATCGCCTGAGTCGGCGGCGCCAGTCCGGGCGTCCACGGCAGAGGTGGAGGTCACCCTGTCTGATCTCGACCCGGAGATCGAGCAACTGGTCGATGGCTACCTCCAGCCGCTCGATGCAACGGGGATGGCCTCCGAGGACGACGAGGCGGACCCGTCCGCTCCCCAGTGTGTTCGTCTCACCTATCGGCTCAGCTACGACCACGAGACCGAGGCGCTGGAGTCCGTCGTCTACTATCCGGCGCGCAGCAATCCGGAGACCAACCATCTTCTACGGGTGCCGGCTGCCGTGCGCCGCGCGCTTCCGGTCATCACCCTCAATGCGGGAGTCCCCCTGCAGCTTCGAGCGGGCGGCAGCCTGCGACGGTACATCGAGGAGCGCGACCCAAAGGCTGCCGTCGCCGCCTTCGAAGTCCTGCGCGAAGCCGTCGGCGAGGCCGTGACCGCTCTGTCCAAGGACCCGGCCATCACCGAGGCCGTGGACGCCGTGCTCGCCGTGGGCGGCACCGGGAAACGCCTCGGGGACAGCCCGATCGCCGCCGGGGACGTCGGTTTTCTCGCCGAGGACGGATCCGTCAGCGCACTGCTGCGTACGCTGCGGGCCGCGCTAAGGCTGGACACCGCCGGACCGCTGGCCCTGACGACCCACGGCAGCACCGTGACCGCCGTCCTCTCCATGGCCGAGGCCATGCTGCTCGCGGACGTCCCCGGCGCGGTCGTACTCGCCGATGACTTCGGGGACCAGCTCGACGCCGCCACCGCCGAGCATCTGGCCTCGCTGATCCGTAACCGGTCCGGACAAGCCTGGCTGTCGACCCGCCGACCCGAAGTGGCCCGCGCATTCGAACCCGGCGACGTGGTTCGCCTCGTCCGCCACGGCGGCCAACGGACCTACCACCAGCTTCCGCAGGTCAGCGACCGTAAGCAGCTCGTCGCCCACCGCCAGCTCCACACGCAGCTGCTGCCCGCGCTCACCGCGCCCGTCGTCGCTGTCACCGAGGGGCCGCACGACGTCGCGGTCCTCGGCATGACCAACCGGCGCTACCCTCCCCACAGGCTGCCCCTGTCCGCCTACGGTGTCCGGCTCGTCGCTGCAGGGACGGGGGCCGACGGCGGCATCGACCAGGTCCCTCAGATCGCCGATCTCGCCAAGCAGCTCGGCTTCCGAGTGATCGGCGTCGTGGACGCCGACAAGCCCTCGCAGCAGTCGGCTGATCAGCTCGACAAGGTAAAGAAGTCGTGCGACGTCGTCATCCAGCTACCGGAGAAGACCGCGATCGAACGCGCGATCACCGCCGGCGTCCGGCTGGCTCAGCTCGCCGCGGCCAGCTCGGTCCTGACCGTCTTCGGGCAGCCGGATCCCCTGGCCGTCGAAGCCACCGAGCAGACCGTCACGAACCTCTGCGTGACACTCCACAAGAAGGGCCTGCACGAGCCCTTCCTCGACGCCCTCTACCGCGAGCTTCAGCCGGAACCTGCGGACGCGGAAGAGCAACATGGGACGGAACCGGAGGAGGGCGCTTGGGTGGTGCACCCGCCACTCTTGGCGGCCATTCTGGACGCCATCACCACGGCAGCCAGCTCCAGCTACAACGGCCCCACGATGGTCGTCCTTGAAAGTGTCGGCCGCCCTGACGAGGACGCAGCGTGACGTACGAGGCCGAGGGGGTACAGCAGGACGTCATCGAGAGCACCACGCCGGTTCTCGTCGTACTCGGGGGTGCTGGCACGGGCAAGACCACCACCGCCGTCGCAGCCGCCCGCCGCCACCTCGAAGACGCCGACGAACGGCTAGCGCTCCGACGCCGAGCGGCCCACCAGGCTGGCCGAAGGACGCGGCTGCCCGCCCCGGAGCGGGTCCTCTTCCTCTCCTTCTCCCGCACCGCAGTGGCGCAGATCATCGACCGCTCGTCCGACGTGATCGGACCGTTGGCCCCCCGCCTCGAAGTGGCCACCTTCCACGGCTTCGCCTGGCGCATCATCAACAGCTTCGGCGCGCACCACGGATACCCCCCGCCACTCGCCGTCCTAAGTGAAGCGCAGCGCCTCGTCGGCGGAGCCGGGCCCGGGCTCACCTACAGCCAACTGGTCCCGACGGCAATGGAGTTGCTCGCCCTGGACAAGGTGCGCAGCCACTACAGCACCCGGTACGGCCTCGTCATCTGCGACGAGTTCCAGGACACCGACGACCAGGAATGGCAGTTCCTCCAGCAGATCGCCCCGACCGCGCGCCGCATCCTGCTGGGCGACACCAACCAGTGCATCTACGCGGGCTTCAAACACATCAACGCCGACACACGGATCGCCACGGCAATGCGATTGCCGGGTGCCGACAAGATCACGTTGCCGCCGCTCAGCTACCGCGACCCGAGCGGAACCCTGCCGGCCGCCGCCGAAGCCGCAATGCGACGCGACTTCACCCACGACGCCATCCGCACAGCCGCTGCCGCGGGGCGCATCTCGGTCACCGACTACAACGACGGCCACGGACACGCCGAGGTCATCGACCTCGCACGCCGCGCCCGCAAGGACGGCCACACCGTCAGTATCTTCACCCACACGAACGTGGCGACCTCCAGCCTCTCCGACGCCCTCCTCGCCGACGGACTCGTGCACGAGCAGGTCGGCCTCACCGAGGCACACGGTGAGGCACTCGCTGCGCAACTCGCCCTGGTGAAGTACGCCCTGAAGGTCCCCGACTCCGGAGTGCTCCGTGCGCTGGCCGTCTACGTCCAGGCCACGGAGCGCAAGGGCAACAGGGTGGTGCCGCTCGCCCAACAGATGCTCAACCCGACGACTAACCCGGCCCTCCGCAACGCACTGAAACGACTGGCACGCGACCTGCGAGCCTCGGTCGGCGAGGGTGGCCAGCCCGATGTTGCCAAGCTCGCCGAGGTGGTCACGAACGCCTACACCACTGTCGGAGCCGCCCGCGGCCAGGAGACCTGGCTTCAGGCGGCCCGTCAGGCGCGCATCGCGCTGCGTCGCTTCGGCGAGGACTGCATCGACGCTGCCGCGGTCGAGCAGGAGCTGCTCCGGACACGCGACGAAGCCCTGGTCGGGGCAGGGACAGCCCGCCGAGCCCCGATCCAGGTCATGAACCTCCACCAGACCAAGGGCAGGGAAGCCGACACCACGATCTTGCTCCTCGGAAATAACGAGTTCCACGGCTCCGAAGGAGAGCCCTACCCGACCGGCTCCAAACTGTTGTACGTCGTGATGACCCGCGCCCGGCAGAACGCGCACCTCGTTGTGCCCGATCTGGTGCACGGGCTCTGGGAACCTCTCGTCGCCGCCCTGCGGTAGCCCCCCTACGCCGCCGGACACCCAGGACTTGGCCGAGGAGTTCGCCGGATCCTCACGCAGCAGTTAATGATCTCTAGCGCCTCCGCAGGTCAGGGATCGGTTCGGTCACGTCCCACTCGATCAAGCTGGCACCCTGGTTTTGGTAGTGAGCCTGCTTCACACGCTTACGCTGGTCGTAGGCCTCTCTGCCATGGATGCCGTAGACCTCGACGTAGGAGTTTGGGCGAGTGTCGGTGAGCACGAAGTCGGGGAAGACGGCGTCGTTTCCGTCGTAGCGCACGGGTTTGACGTAGGCACGGCCGCTGTCGGCAAGGGCGTTGGCCATGACGATTTCGTGGCTGGAGTCGGCGGGTATGTAGAGTCGGCTGACCAGCATGGCGGCCATGTCGACCACCCGGATGTTGCCCCTGGGACTGAGTTCTACAAGGAACAGGCCGATCCGGCGGGCTCCGTGTTCGATCGCGTTCTCGGAGAAAGCGGGACGGTATGAACGGCGAAGCCGTTTGTCGAGGGCTTTGGTGGCGAACAGGGCGCCGCGGTGGTGAGCCAGCACGTACCGGATGCCGTACTGGGTCGGCCTGATATCTCTGATCTCGCCGAGGATGAGCCCGCGGCGCTGTGTGTCTCCGCGTCGTTTCAGCCGGGAGATGCGGAATATCTCGAAGGCGGCGGCGTTGCGGCGGGCGTACTCCTTCCGGAATGGGGGCACGACGTACAGGGCCTCGGCCAACTCCTCGTGGTTGATGGAGCATCCAGCGATTTGCTCGCTCAGCCGCGCGTGACTGACCCACCAGGTGCGTCGTCGCCAGCGCGGATGCCACGCGGTGAGTTGGGCTTCCTCCCACAACCAGTGGAGAAGGCCGAGCAGACCGACGGTACGGCGCGCGCGGCTGTCGCGTTGTTCGGTGGAGGCTTTGGCCGGCTCGGGGGCGCTGAGCTTGCGGGCGAGTGCGGCGGAGAAGCGGATCGCGACGCCGTCGTCTCCCTCGTGGATGGCCTCCGCGCTGTAGGCGTCGCGGCCGGTCAGCTCCGAGGCGAGCTTGTAGAAGCTGCAGCTGGGGTCGTGGAGTTCGCCTTCACCGGGCCATCCGGCCAGGTGGTAGCGGCCGGCCCGGCTGCACCGGATGACCAGCCGGAGGGCTGGTGTCTGACAGAGGCATTGACCGTGGCCCACTTCGGCCCTGGCCCGGGCGAAGAGCGCAGCGTAGTCGGTGGCGTGCTCACGCAGTACGAACAGCGGGAGCGACTTGTCCGCGAGCCGTACACGGTCGGCTCGGTCACCGCGGGTTGCGCCCTCTCCCTGGGGACTGTCCGTGTCGGCTGGTCGGGGACGGTCGTGCTGGTCTCGCAGCGGGGCGGCTTTGGAGGCGGTCATGTCCGCACTCCTCCGTAACCGGGACCGGTCATCGACCGGTGGTGCTGGAGTTCTTCCTCTGCCTCAGCGTGCCGACGCCGTCGGCCGACCTGCAGCATCAGCTGAGCCGACGCATGGTGAGGGTCCGGGATCTCGTCAGCATCGAGCTGCTCGGCCAGGGCATGCCGTACGGCGGCCTCTTCCGCCCGTTGGCGTGCTGTGAGCCGGGAGCGACGTTGGATTTCCAGCGTGATGCGCTGCACCTCTTCGATGAGTTCCTGGACACGGTGCATCGCCTCGGCGGCGTCCGGAGAAACCGGTGCGCCTCCGGGGAGTTGCTCGCCCAGTTGTCGGAGCCCATAGGAGGCGGTCAGCGCCCGGTCCATGACCTGACCACGTCGGCTGCTCAGCTCGGGAGGGGGCAGCAAGGCCAGGGAGTCCGCGCGCGCCAGTCGGGCCAGTGTGGCCAGCACGTCCGCCTGTCCCATGCCCTCCAGACCGGCGGCTACACCTGGCTCCAGGCGGCTCTCGTTGAGCTCGGCCGGTGCGATCCGGTCTGCCCAGTCCAGCAGGTCGGATCGCAGCAGCATCGTGGCCTCCGGGTCCAGCCCGTAACCGGTGAACGCCGCGTCCGGGATGTCGGCGACCTGGGCCAGCCGGACGTACAGGTCTTGGCGCACCTGCGTCTCGGGGAGCTGTCGAAGCCCCGCGATTCCGCTCACATACTCGGCCAAGTAGGAGTCGACGTCTCCTTGCCCCAGGTGCCGACTCAGCACAGTTAGTTCCACGAAGTCCTTGGCCGCCAGGCGGTGTTCAGGAGCCTCCAGCTTGGCGTAGAGGAGGTCGCCCATGGCCGCGACCGGCATGCCCGCGACGGTGTGGGAGCCGAAGTAGCGTGGCATGCGGGCCATTTGAACGGTGACTGTGCCGTACTCGGCGTGCGTGACCAGCAGGTCGCTGTTCTGGTCGCATTGCGCGAGTGGGTGGAAGGCCCAGGTCCGGACCTCCTCAACTCGGTACCCGTGGGCGGCCAACGCGCCGGCAACGGCCGCCCGCACCGCCGCTGTGTCCTCGACCTGGTCCGTGAACACGTCGATGTCGTGTGCCGGCCGGGCCCCGGCGACGCCGAGGGCTTGGAGTGCCAGCGAGCCGGACAGGTGGTAGCCGTGCTGGCCGCATGCGACCAGCACGATACGGGCGACCGCGAGCATTCCCTCGGCGTTCATGGTGCGGTCAGCTCCGGGAACCGCCGCTCCCACACCTGCACGACGGCTTGCGTGGCGAGCCGTTGGGGCCACAAGCGGAGCAGAACGTCACGGCTGATCAGCGCTGCCTGCTCTGTCGCGGTTCCGCGTACGAGGAGTCTGCGATACAGCGCGGCACACTGCGCTGCATCCGCCACGTCTACGAGCGCGGGCACCTCGCCGTCGACCAGATGACGGGGAACGTCCACGAAGCCCGATCCCGGGCCCGCGAGGGCGTCGAGGTCTGCTACCACGTCGAACCTCTGGAACAAGAGAAGGTCACCTACGCCAGGCGCGGTGAGCGCGTGAGCGACGTCCTCGGGTATCAGCCCCTGGCGGGCAGCTTCGTCGATCACTCCCTGCTCGGCGCCCCGCAGGCGTGCCACGCGCGCGAAATCGGGCCGGGGTGTGCTGGCCATGCGATCCGTTCTCCTTTGGTGATGCGGCAAGTACACGCATTGATTGACTAGTTGCGGCGAAGTCGCCGGTCATCCGCGCCGTTCACCTCTAACGTCGCCGAACGGCGGCTTCCCCTTGTGGAGAAGTCATCCGACTGTCGCGCCAACCCCACCACAAAATACCCCCCGGGGGTATGAAAAGATGTGAGAGTGTGGCTTCGACCGGCTGCGATGCACGTCCCAGAACGGAGGACTTGATGACTGACTGCCCCATACCCCTGCCACCCGGTGCACGTAGTGCGTTCCCGGCACCAAGATCGCGCCGCGCACCACACCGGGCGGTCGCTGCGGGAATGGCTGCACTCGTCCTCGGCGCGCTGGCCGGCTGCAACGACGCCTCGGGCGGCGAAGCCGATCCGACGGCCGGGGCAACGCACAAGGCCGCGGCACCGGTCCGGCTCCCGGTACCGGACGGATTCGCCACGGAGACCGGCTGGAGCACTTCGGCGAGCCCCGAGGCCACCGATGCCGAGGCGGGATCCAGCGGCTTCCCCTTGGTCGCCGTCGCACCCAAGACCGGTCTGGTGATTCAGGCAGCCGCCGACGGCTCGCGCGTGCGTGCCTTCTCCCTCGCCAACGGCAAGACCGTGTGGGCCTTCACCCCCAAGGCACTCATGAGTGCCCATACCGGTGTCTTCGTTCAGGAAGGCAAGGCCGGCGAGAAGGTGGTGCTGGCCCGTCAGGGCAAGACCAACGAAAGCGGCCTGAACACGTCGCGCCGTACGACCACGATCGACGTCATCGCGGCGGACTCGGCCAGCAAGGCGACCGCTGACCATCACCTCGACCTGGCGGCGCCTGACGACACCGCCTTCTCCTTCACGGCGACGGATTCCGGCTTCCTGGTCGGCCCGGTGACCGACGGCGTGCACGACAAGGGCGTCGTGATCGACGCGTCCACGGGCGCCCAGCGCACCGTTCAGAAGAAGACGGTGACGGTTTCCGGCTGCGGCACGGGGTCGTGCACCGTCGAGGCATCCCCTGCCTTCGCCACTGCCCAAGGCGTCGCCTCCGCCTTCCAGCAGCAGGACGGCTGCGACCAGTGGGCCGAGGGCGGCACCCCGTGCACGTACGGATTCCAGGTCGGTAACGCCTGGACCAGCACCAGCGTTGCCCCCAGCGGCATGCACGTCGGGATCCCGCTCGCCGTCACCGGGCAGTACCTGGTGGCCGCCTGGCACACCAGCGACACGGAGACCGACCCGCCCGCGCTCTCCGACACGAAGAAGACCACCCTGGCGGTGCACGATCTCGCCACGGGGAAGATCAAGGCGCAGGTCAGCTGCACCTCCGCCGACACGCTGACCCTTCAGCCCGGATCCGCGCAGTCCTCCACCCGCCTTTCGCCGAACGGTGACTTCCTCGTCTCCGGGCAGGCCGGGTTCGACCTTGCCACCGGCCGTGGACACTGCTTCACCAGCACCGCCAGCACCAAGGGCATCGATCTGACCGCCGTGGCCGACAACGGCACGGCGTACGGCATCGTGCACGCCGTCGACGACACGGAAGCCACCTCCCTGTACGGGCGGCTGCCGATCGTCCAGGACGGGACGGACACGCCCGAGCGCGGCGCGGCCCGCGTCAGCGTGCGGACCGGGACGGCCAAGGCGCTGCCTGCCGCGTCCGAGGTCCCGCTGTATGTGGCTGCGGACGGGCACGGCGTCTTCCGCACCCGCGACGTGATCGCGGTCTATCCCGCTTCCTGACCGCCCACCGCGCTGAGCCCCGAGCATCGTCGTGCCCTACCTGCGGCCGACGCCGCTCGGGGCATTCTGCTGCCCGTGAAGTCGGTGCTCGGCCTGCTCTCGCTCAGCCTGTCCCTTGCGTGTCGGGCGAGGCGCTGCTGCGGCGGAGCCCGCGGAACGCTGCGGCGCCGCGGCGACCGCCTCCTGAGCCGCTTCCATGGCACTTGTCAGCAGATCGTCGGGGATCTGCGACCCCCGCGCCTGGGCCGTGGTCCGCAGCGCTGCAAGGAAGGCCTCGGCGGTCAGCCCGGCCTGCGGAGAGGCTGGCGGTCCCTCGGCGGGGGCCACTCCGGCGATCCGGTCAGCAGTGGCCCGCGAGTTCGCCGCGATCGTCTGCAGGACTCCCGCGGCCCGCTCCTCGGCCGGGCTGGTCGCGGCAGCCCGCGCGAAGTCCGCGCGGTCCTGCATCCGTTGAGCCTGAGCTGCAAATGTGTTCGCGGCGACCGCCGGCCGGTTTCCCTCTGTGGGGGTCGGCTGCCGTCGCCGTCCGGCAGCCGCCTGCTCGATCTTCGACCGAATCGTCCCCGTCGGCCGACGCCGGCGCGGCAACTGCGGCCCCGCAGCGGCCTCTTGTTCTCCCGCCGCTTCCACCTGCCCACTGGCAGGCGTCGGCGAGGCCGCGGGGGGCGCGGTCTCCCGGAGCACCCAGTCCCTGTCCGCCAAGCCCCGCACGTAGGTGAAGCCCTCGCCCGCCAGGTGCCGAGGTACCTCGTCGCCGCGGCCCTGCAGGAAGAGTTCGACGCTTTCGTTCGCACGCCCGCCAACGTCCGTCCGGTTGCCTGGGCGCGCGTTCTCATGGTTGAGCAGGCTCATCAAGTCCCGGCGGGACAGCCCGCGATCGGGCTGGACGTCGCGTCGTACGGCAGTCCTGACTTCGTCGAACCAGGCCGGGGTCAGAGGTTCGTTGACCGGCTGCCATCGAGGCGCGGGACCGTCGGCCGCAGGGATCGCGTCCATGAGACTCTCCGCCTCGCCGGGCGTGACCAGGACGTCCCGGACGCCCCCTTCGCGCTGGGGCCCGACGACGCCGAGTTCCTCCATGCGCGCCAGCAGGGCGTCGGCCTCGTCGGCCGAGATGCCGTGGTCGTAGCTCAGGTCCAGGGCCAGGGTGTACTCCTTAGCCGCCACCTGCAGCACGAGCGCACGGAACCGGTCCGGATCCCCCGCAAGGCTCTCACCGACCGGCGCCGGCTCGGTCCCATCGGCGGAGAGTACCTCCGGCGCGGGCGCTTGCGGTGCCGTCTCCTCGCCCGCTGCGGGCGTCTGCTCGGCCACCTCATCGACTGCGGATTCGTAGCTGCCGAGCGGGGTGCTCACTTCCTCGGGCAGGTGACCGTGCATGTGGCTGATGTGGTCTTCGGCGGCGTGGCGCAGTACCCGCAGCAGGTTCCAACGCAACCCGTTTTGCTGGCCGTTCGCGGACAGCCGGTTGATCAAGGCCTGAGCCCCGGACGAAATGATCTCCAGCGTTCGAACCCACAATGCTCGGCCAGTGCCCAACGTTGTACGGTCCGCCATGAAGCGGCCTACCCCGAGCCAGCCCCTGTTGACGGCCTCGCGCACCGCTGACCACACCGAGGCGATCCGTCGCCACACCGGATGCTGCGCCAGGATCCCAAGCCGCTCTGAGGCGGCGCCGTAGAGGCGGCCGATCGACTCGACGCTGTTCGACAGCATCGTGCGCATACGGCCCTGGTCGTCACGGCCCGTGCTGTTCCCCGTGTCCTGGCGCCGGGCGGCGAGCCGCTCGGTGAACCACTGCCAGGCGCGGCCCAGTTGATCGGCCAAGTCGATGCGCTGACCGGCGGGCAGCAGCCCGGTCAACCGGTCTGCTCGGGTCGCGGCGGCCCGGTGAAGACCCCATACCGCCCGCCAGCCACGCGAGTCCCGCTGGCCCGACCGCTCCAAGCGCCGCGCCAGGTGCATCGCCGCATGGGAGATGGCCCGCGCCGTACGGGCTTCGATTGTCCGGTTGATGCCGTGCGCGCGGATGTCGCGCAGCGTCGTCTCCGCGTAGGTCAGCAACGCCTCCCGGACGGCTCCACGAAGCTGCTGCCCTGCCTGGCCAATCGATCGGATCATCGTCCATTCAGGGGTGCCCCAGTAGTAGCCCGCCTCGGCCTCTGCGTTGCCCATCGCCGCTTCGAGGGCGGCGGCGTCACCGGCCTCGACCGCCGGATCCTCAGCCGCCGGCAGGATCGGGTCTGCGTCGATGCTCGTGAGGATCTCTGACAGCGCCTGACGCGTGGCGACGTACTGCTCCCGCAGCCTCTGTTCGTCCTCGGCGCTGAATCGCGGCCGCGGTATGGGGGCTTGCGTCTCGGCCGGAGGTTCAGAGCCCCGCAAGAGGGCGACGATGTCCTCGAAGTGCCGGTCGAAGTCGTCCTGCCCCGGAACCTCGTTTCCCGTGACTGCTTCGGCCGCAGCCATGTGTTCCTCCTCGATCAGGGCCTCGTACTCCCGGTCCACTTCCATCGCTGCTAGTTCCTCGGCGGACACCGGCCCGTCTTGTTCCTCGGTACGGCGGCGAACACCCTCTTCCGTGTCCGGCTCCCACTCGGCGCTGCTGTAGACGACCCCGTTGACAACCAGGTCGTCACCGATGACGTCCCTGAAGAAGTCGAAGTCGTCGTCTGCGGCTGGTTCGGCCGGCGAAGGCGTCTCCGTTTCCTGGGCCTCGGGTGCACCTGCGGGCTCCGGGGTGCTCTCCTCCTGTGCCGTCGGCAGCTCGGCGACCACGGCGGTCGCCACCGGCTCGTCCGGATCGGTCGGGCCGGATTCCGCTTCCGTGCTTGCCGTGGCAGCGTCGGCATCCAGATGCGGAGTGGACTCCGCACTCGGCGGTTCCTGACCGAGTCCTTGCGCTTGCGCGGGCGCAGCTTCGGGACCAGCAGCAGCGTTGGGGCGCTCCGCCAGACGCGTCTCTTTGAAGCGGGAGAGCAGCCTGGCCCCGTCGTGTTCGCTGTCGAGCAGGGCCTGTACGTCTGCGGTGGCCTTCAGACGGGCGAGCTGTTCATGTGCCTGCGTGTACACCCCGAGGAGTAGCTGTCGATCTTCCTCGGAGGCGAACGCCGTGCGTGTCGCCAGGGAACGGCCGGCTTCGGCGACGGTCGTGTGCAGGTCCCGGCAGGCGCTGAGCACGTCGTCGGCCGACGAGTGCGTGGTGTCGGCTGCGAGGATGGCGCCGCGGAAGGCCGTCTGGATACGGGCCGCTTCGTTGGCGTCCGTGACCCCGGTTTCTTCCTGCAGTTCCCGGGCTTCCGACAGCAGCAGCTGGCCCGTGGCCGAGTTGGCCCAGGCGTCGTAGCTGCTTTCCGTTACACAGAGGTCGTCGAGGAACTCCTCCTGGCTCTCATACGGCAGGTGCTGCGGCACGGTGTCGGTGCCGGGTGCCGGGCCAGTGGCCTCAGTCGCCACTGGCACCTCGGACTGGTGCTCGGTGTCGCGGGGAGCCTCTTCGAGCGCGGTTGCGGAGTCCGGCTCGGTGGTTGACGATCCAGCAACGGGGGGCGTCGTCTCCGCCACGGGGAGCGCACCGCCTGCTGTCACTGGGGCGGCGGGTGCGGGCGCCGCGAGGGAGCGTGGTGCGTCCGCGGGCAGGTCGACGAGCCCGGCCAGCGACTGCGGAAGCAGGAGGGGCTCGACGTGGTCGTCCGGGTAGCCGCCGGTTTCCCACGTGTAGGGACGCAAGTCACCCGGCCCGGCGACGAGGTCTCCGACGATGAAGACTTCGGTGTCTGCGGTGACGACGGGGCGCTCTCGCACGATGAACGGCAGCCGTTCCTCGGACACGTCGGTGATGCAGTCACCCGGTTTGAGCTCGCTGAGGCGGCAGACGCCGTTGCGTCGGTCGGGCAGCACTGCCCTGAGCGCGGTCACCCGCTCCAACGTGGCGATGTCGGCAAAGGAGTCCTGCATGCCGTCGAAGTCGATCGGCAGCATCTGCCCCTGTTCCCAGTTCTCGGCGGCCCGGATCCGTGCGACTCGTTCGTCTGCCGTCCCCGTGAGGTGAGCCTCCAGGGCCTCCTTGATCACGGTCGCCTTGGTGTCGCCGAGGATTTGCCGTAGCTCCTTGTCGGCTGCCTTCCAGCGGCCCGACTCGCCGATGACCTCAAAGCCCCGCTCGCTGCGGGACATGGCGTTCCCGGCCCGCCACGCCGCCGCCACCAGCTCACGCCGTTCCGGCGGCAGAGCCGGACGGAGCCACGCAATGACCTTGGCCAGGGTCAGCCGTCCTGCGCGGATCGGCGCCATGACGTCGTCGGAGGTCTTGACCTCGATCTCGATGGCTCCGCTTCGGGAGTAGGCGCTGGCGAACTCGTTGCCCGCCTCGTTGTAACCAGGCTCCGACGGCAGGCGAATCCAGCCCTCGTACAGTTGCGGGGTCGCCCTCTTCTTCTGGTCTATTTCGAAGATCAGTTTTCCGAAGTCCCACGGGCTGATCTTGCTCAGTGCCGCGCCGATGTCCCGGTCGCTAAGTGGCTCAGGTGTGCGCTCCTCCTGCTCGGCGGAGGCCGGTGCGTCGCCGGTGTTCTCGATTGCCTTGGGAGGGAGTGCCGGGGCGTCCGTGGCCTGGGGCTCCCCAGTCGGCTGCGCCTCGTGGGTGGCGATGAGTGCGCGGAGGCGGGCGTACTGCTCGGTGACCGGCGAGTTGGACAGCTCAGCAATGCGTTCGCGGGCCCGATCCACCTGCACCTTGACCGATGCCAGGGCCGCGTCAACGTTCGGCCACATCTGCTGGCCGTCGGGGCTGTACGCGGTGCCGGCCAGCCCCATGACCTGCTCCAGGGCATCCCTTGCGGCGGCGGCCCTGAGCTTGCGACTGCGGGCGGCGCGCTCGATCGTGTCCACGGCCTCCATGCAGAGGATCAGGGCCTGGCGAACGAGCGGGTCGGTGAGTTCTGGTAGACGGTGCGCTTCAGCAAGCTGGGCGTCGAGTGCGGCCAGTTGGTCAGGGTCGTCAGGGCGAGCCTGGATCAGGGTCTCGAAGGCGTTGAAGGCCTCGGCGGCGAGCTGGTCGATCTGGATGCGCAGTTCTTCGGCAGCCTCCGTCACCAGGGTGTTCAGGGCGGGGTCCGACTGCGCGAGCTCGTCCTGGGTGTGGCGGAGGTTCTCCTCGAACTGAGCCCAGGGGTTGTCCTGTTCCCAGACGTCGCGTACCTGGTTGTCACCGAGGGCCTCGCGCATCTCTCGGGCGAGGTTGGGGATCTCCTTCTTCTGTCCGCGGCGGATTCCCGCGGTGCCGCGCTTTTTGATCTTTTGGTCGTCCCAGGGCAAGGGCGCGATGCCCGGGTCGGCGTCCTGTGCTGTGGGTGCGGTTGTCTGCTCGTCGGCGGGCGTGTTGTCTGCCCCACGTGCGAAGAGGGACGGCTGGTCTGCGCCGTTGAGTGGTTCGCCCGGGTCCTGCAAGGTGGGGGCGGCCGTCTCGGGCTGCTCCTCGGCGCTGGCCTCCGTCTGGGCGGTTCGTGCGGTCGCTTCCGCCGTGGTTTCAGTGTCGTCGGTCGGCTCAGGCTCCGCGGGGGCGGCAGCGGCCTGGCGAACAGAGGCGGTGGGCTCGTTGCCTGTCGCCTCGGTGATCGCGCGCTCCGGCTGCTCTTCGGGGACGGCGTCCGGTGTCTCGGTCTCCGTGGCCTCAGGGGACGTTGGGGGCAGGGGCGGCTCCGGGACGGCGGCGGTCTCGTCAGCGCCCCCGACAGGGACGGGGGCGGTCTGCTGGGGTGCCGGGGTGGCAGTGATCTTGGTTGGGAGGGTGTCCGCGAGAGTGCCGATGGAGTGGATCCAGCCGAGGGAGCCGATGTCGAGGCGTTTCCTGGCTCGGGTCACCGTCACGTAGGCCAGGCGCAGCTTGTCCTGTGCGGGCAGGATGAGTTCGCCGGTCTTGGTGTCCTCCTTGGGCTGGGGGAAGTCGCTCCAGATCTGGACCTGGTCCCATTCACGGCCCTTGGACTTGTGGGCGGTGGAGACGACCAGTTCCGGGCGGGTTTCCTCGTCGCGGGCTTCCTCCGGGACCAGGTCGCGGATCATGTTGATCAGGCCCTGGGGTGTGTAGCGGTCGACGAGCCGTACGAACGTCTGCAGGGTGGTCGCGTCCTCGTCGGATTCGGCGTACTCCTTGACCTCGTTCCAGTTCTCGAAGGCCGACAGCTCGGGGTGCTTGGTGCGGCGGCCCTGCTGGAGATCTCGGGCGGCCCTGGCGATGTCTTCGATGTCCCGGCCGCCGCCGACGAGTGCCACGCGCTTGCCGGCCTCGAACCCGGCGAAGACGGCGGAGATGGCGCCGACGTTGGTGTGGGTCAAAATCGCATCGGGCTCTTCGACGGTTCCCAGGACTGTGTGGAGTGTGGGTGCGCCTTCCAGCCGGAGGTCGGATTCGAGGAGAGCGAGGTATGCGTTGCCCACCTCGGCGACGGCGGGGCCGAACCGCCAACTCTGTGTCAAGGGCAGGACCACGTCGGCCGGCCAGTCCTGCAGAGCGTCGACGGCACCGCGGAATTCGTAGATCGCCTGGTTGCTGTCGCCGACGACGATGATCTGGGCGCCCTGGTCCTGGATCACCTTCTTCAGCACGGGATTGATGTCCTGGGCCTCGTCGAAGAAGATCGTGTCGAAGTTCAGGCGCGGGTCTGACAGGGCCCAGATCTTGAGATAGTCGTCGTGGTCGAAGAAGATCTTGTTGCTGTTCGGATCCGCGATGTCCGCCCAGGCCCGCCGGGCGTAGTCCAGCAGCGTGCGCGCGGCGGGGACGTGCGCCCACTTCTCCCCGAGGTGCTGGCGCCCGAGTTCGGCATCAGCGCTCTGCCGATAGCGGCGCAGCGCCCCCATCACGATCTTGGCGATCTCCTCGGGCCCGATGTACTGAAGGTTGCCGTCTCGGTCGCCGACCCGTATCTCACCGGTGATGCCCAGCGCAGCCGCGACGTCCTTGGGACGCCGGGCACCGCTGTTGCGCGAGCCAGCGATGGACACCTTGTGCCGGTAGGGGGTGTTGCGCAGATCCTGCAGAGCGAAGGAGTGGCTGGTCCGGGCGGTGACGTTGCGACCGAACTTCTGGCCCGCTTCGTCAGCGATGGACCGGTTGAAGGCGATGTAGCCGATGCGCCGTTCCAGCATCTGCGCAGCGATCATCACCAGCGTGGAGGTCTTCCCGGTGCCCGCGAGCGCCTGAACGGCAACGTGCTTGCCCTCGACGGCCGCATCGATGATCGCCTGCTGCTGAGCGGTTGGCGGGTACTTCCCGCTGGCCACGGCCGCGACCGCGCCCTCTTGGGCGTCCCGGGCCGCGAGGAAGGCCCGGACTTCCTCCAGGACCTGCTCTTTCTGCCCGCGCATGCCGTTGTAGCGCCAACGGCCCTTCTCGTACTTGAAGTTCCGATCCCGCTTCAACAGCTCGCGAAGACCGTCTTCCGCGGGGGCGCCTGTCGTGCCCGTGACGTAGGTACCGGTCCTGTCGCTGACGATCTTGATCCGGCTCGTCCAGGGTCCTTCGGCCGCTGTCTCCGGCTCGGTTGCCGTCACGCTCTCCTCCTGTTGCTCGTCGGCCGGGGACATCGGCGCAGGTGCAGGTTTCGGCGCCGGAGCCGGTGCGGCACTCCCTCCTTGTGCGGGGCTGCTGGGGCCGACGTGACCGATGACGACGCGGTCGCCGAGGGCGCCGATCAGGTCTTGCAGAGGCGCGGCCCCTGGCTCGGGCTGGTCGGGGCGCTGCTGGGTATCCCCAGCGGCTGCGCCTGTGGCGAGGGTGTTGGGGGCGGCGAGGGCCAGCTGTCCCAGGGCCTGCGCATAGGGGAGCTGGACGAGTTCCTCCACCTGCTCCCAGGTCAGGCCGCCCTCAATTGGCAGCAGCCGGGCGTTGGCCCGATGAAGCAGGTCACGGGGGAACACCGTGTACCCCGTCTTGGAGGTGAGTGCGAGTTTGCTCTCCGGGGCGATCAGGACACCGTGCAGCAATTCGCCGTACTGCCGGTCTTCGTCAGCGGCCTGAAGCAGGATCACGGCATCGGGGATCACACCGTTGGGAAACGTGAGGGTAGCCACGACTGCGAACTGGATCTCCGCGTCGTTCGGGGGGCGTTCGTCGTAGCGGGGCAGCGTACGAAGGTGCTCCTGGGTAAGGGGTTCGACGGCGCTGCTCAACATCTGCTGAGTGTCGATGAGTTCGGGCGCAGCGGGAGCGATCTGCCGGGGAGCGTGGGAGGTTGTCTGTTCCGGGTCGGCGGCCACGGCCGCGGCGGTCTGTTCCTCGGCCGGGTCTGCCTGATCTGCAGAGGCGGGGCTCTCGGTCGGTGCGAGCGCCTCCGGCGTGTGCCGGTTGGCCTCGTCTGCGCCGGTCATGGGAAGGCGCCGCACTGCCTCGTTGTATGGCAGCGCGGCCAGGGCTTCGGCTTCTGCCCAGGGGATCGGGCGTGCGAGCGGCAGCACGCGGGAGTCCGGCAAGAACAGCAGGTCTTCAGGGGCCCAGCGGCCATGCACGCTGCTGACGACGTGATCGTTCGCCGGCACGATCTGCGCCCCGTACACGAGGAGATCGTCGCCGTCGCCCTCCACTTGTTGCAGCAGCAGGAGCGCGTCGCGAACCTGCCCGTCCCGGAAGGGCAGTGTCGCCAGGACTGCGAGACGGACGTCCTCACCGGGGCGGTGCTCGGGGCCGAGGGGTAGTGAGTGCAGGTGTTCTTCGGTCAGGGAGGGCCCGGTGGGCGTACCGGTCGAGGCCTCGCTGACCGCTTGTGCCGAGGGCTCGGCGGCGTTGCTGTTGCGCGGAGCAGTGGTCTGCCGGCCCTTGCTCGCGGCAGACGGTGGAGACGATTCAGCCGTCGCTGCGCCGGCTTGGCGGGCTGCGCCTGCTTCGGCGGGCTGATCGGTCGGCGCTGCGGCCACGGCTGCGTACACCTGCTCGAAGGCGCCTTCCGCGTACTGCTCCTCCACTCCCTGGCGGTCGTGGCGGAACCAGTCCCGGAACCTGTCACCTCCTGCGCCTGTTGCCGACAGATCGGCGGCGCTGAGCCAGGCCATGAACAACTGACGGGCTTCCTCGCGGGGCCGCCCGTCCACAAGCAGCGCCCGCAGATGGTCATCGGCGAGGGCCGCTCGAACAGCCCGTTCCTGGGCGTCGTCGCGCATCGCGGCGGACCAGCGGGCGCTCTCGGCCTGGAACTCGGCTCGCTTCCGCTCGCGTTCGCTCTCGCCGCCAGCGGGCGCAGCTGCAGGCTGCTCATCGGGAACGAGCGGGCCGAGCTCCTGCGGGACGGGGGCCGCGGCCTGCGCACGCAGCTGCCGGTGTGCACGGGGGCCTGCCAGATCGAGGACCTGGCGGCGCCCGTCCTCCTTGAGGTAGGTCCACAGCAGGTGTTCCGAGCCGCCGTCCGTGATCAGTTCGTCGGCGGCGGTCGCGAAGACAGCGAGGAAGTCGGCCTGTTCGTTGGCGTGCGCGGCCTGGACCAGAGCGGGGTTCTCGCTCGCCGTGTTCACCAGCCAGGCCGCGACGTCCTCGGGGTCGGGGGCCATGGAGTCGCGCAGCAGATCGCGGACCGTCCGCTGGATCACCGTGCGTACGGTGGGAGCGTTCCAGGCCGGTGCTACCGGGCTGTCGGGCAGGTGCTCGCTGAGCCAGGCGTCGACCTCATCGTCGGACACGAGTGAGTCGGAGAGTTTCGCCGGTCGTTTCAGGAGGGGCAGCGCGGCATGCGCGGGCAGTGTCAGGCCCGGTATGTCGGCGCCGCGCAGGTCGGGAACCTCTTGGGCGGCGCCGGTGCGCTCGGCGGGGATGGAGACGTTGACCAGCAGGTGTCCCGCGGCGCTCCTGGCCGCCACGGTGATCTCGATGCGGCGCTGCTGCACCGCTGCTGGCTCGTGCCCAGCCGTCTGGCTGGTCGGCACGGAGGCCTGCTCGTCCTCACGCACGTCGGGATGACGGGGGCTGTCCGGTGTGGGAGCGGGCTCCTGTCCGACCGATTCCGAGCGTTCGCCCTCGGTCTGTGCTGCCGGGAGCGCGGGAGTCCCGAAGATCTGCTGCCAGTCGTCTCCCTGCTGGGCGGTCGCGGTGATACGCGAGGCCAGCTGCACGGCGTGCTGCTTCATCGTGCGGAAGTGGCCCATCACCACGGGGGCCCGGTAGCGCTCCTCCTCCAGATTCTGGGCGAGGACCAGGACGGTGTGGGCGAGCTTGGTGCAGCGCTCGACCACAGTGCCGGCCGGATGCGTGAACGGATCACTCACGCGCCCCACTGGCCCGTCGCACAGCTCCTCCATGGCCAGCCAGACCGCCTGGCCGTCCGGTCGGGTCTGCACTCCTTGGTCGGTGAGGCCCCGTCCGATCAGACGTCGGCCCGCCGGGGTGTCTTTGAGCCCCGACAGCGCGCCGTACATCTCCCAGAAGTCCTGCTGGGCATCGTCCTTCGACGTGTACGGCTCGCCAACGGGGATGACGACCTCGGGAGCCGTGTCCTGCTCGGGCTCCTCGACCATGCGGAACCGGCGTCCCATGCGGGTCAGCTCATCGGTGAGATTCCGTACATGAAGGTCCCGCGTGGGGCGGCTCATATTGCGCCGCAGGTACCAGAATCCCTGGTTGCGGCTCCACCGGAACTTGTGGCGGTCCAGAGCAGCACGTACGGGCGCGTCAGCGTCCTCGCTGGTGGTGCCACGGACCACGGTGCCCCGGTAGTGGTGCTCGATCTCCAGGACGGTGCCAGTGGACGGAGGGGTCTGTTTCCGCTCGGGAACGGGGCCGTGTTCGGCGTCGAGCCGCTGACGGCGCTGGGCAACGCCGGCCTGCACGGCGGCGACGGTCTCCGGGCGTGCTGTGGAGGCCCGGCAGGCGACCGCGTGTTCGTAGGAGCGGCGGACGAGGTCGCCCAACCGTTTGGCGTCGTCGGGATGCCGGTAGTCGCTGGCGCGCAGGTTCAGCACCAGGTCGTACGCTGCGTGCGCCATCGCCGTCACGTGCCGGTTGACCTCGTCCAGGGTCTCGGCGGCGAGTGTGACGAAATCGGCGGCATACCGGGTGTCCCGGGCGGCGTCGAGGGCCTCGCGGGCTGCGGACCCTTCAGGCGTGCTGTCGAGCAGCGCCTTGGCGGTGTCGGTTGCCATCCACCAGTTCCACGCGGATTCCGCCTTGTTGGCGCCGCCGACGAAGTCGTCGGCTGCCTCGTACGGAATCTCCTCCATGCCCAGCTCGTGGGCCGCGAGGCGCTGGTGGTGCTGGAATGCCTTGCGGGCCAGGTCGCGCAGCGCGTACCGGCTGACTCCGTCCTCGGCCTCCTGTGCGGCGCCGAGGGCGTAGGAGGTGACCTCCATCCAATCGGTCAGAGCTGAGGCGACCGTGTCGTGCGGCCGGCGCAGCATGAGCATGGCTCCACGCAACTGGTCGGAGTACGGCCCGCCATGGTCGTCGTAGGCGTGCGGCCACTTCGGGAAGCTGTCGAAGATGTCAGACAGAGCACGGCCGACCTCGGCGCTGTCCTGGTACCAGGGAGCTGTCAGCCGGAGTGGGTCGTCGTGGTCGAGGACGGCGGTGTGGTCGTCGTCGAGGTCTGCTGCGTCCAGAAGCAGGTCGACGAGGTCGTTACGTCGTGCCTGCATACGGGCCAGGTGGCGCTCCGTGTACTGGACGGCCTTCTGAGCAGCCGTCCTCACGTCGTGACGAGGGTCGTCAGAGAGCTGTACAGCGGTCTCGGCGAGACGGTCGTACATGCTGAACACGTCGGCGGGCGTGCTCGGTTCACTCCCGGTGATCGCCGCGACCGCCGCGATCGCGTCGTGGCGTGCCGGTTTCGGGCCCGGGTGGTCGCTCTCGTGTCGTGCGAGGACCTGCCGGAGCTGCTCGGCGGCCATAGCGACGTAGTGGCGTCCACCGACCAATTCCGCGGCGTCCGCGTAGCCTTCGAGGACGATCGCGAGGTTCGCTACCTGGGGCAGCGCCGAGCCGAAGCCCTCGCCCACCTCACTGGCCTGCGGGGCGGAGGCCGCGGCTACGGGCGTCTCGGCCTGCGGATCGGTTGTCGAATCCGGCCCCGGTGAGGGGACGGCGCTCGTCGTCGGTTGCGGTGCTGGCGTGGTCGTCGTGGCGGATGACGGCGCAGGGGTGGCCGGTTGCGCTGTGGCGAGCTGAACGGAGAACCGGACACCGCCGGGGCCGGCGACCACGAGTCCGTCCTCGCTCTCTTCCAGGTCCGTGCCGTCGGCGGCGAGTTGCGCCAGGCCGGCCGCGAGGTCACGGCCGCTGACCGGGCCGGCGCGGAGGCCCCGGGGCCCGGCGACGGTGTACTGGTCCCACGGGAGGATGCCGGGGATGAATTCCACGGCGTCTTCGTCGAGCGTGAGAGGTTCCGGGGAGCGGACCCACTGCTGGTAGGCGTCGCTGCTGCGGTCCTCCACGGTGCTGCGGTACCGGGATGCGTGGTCGCGCAGGGCCGTGTAGATCTCCCAGTTCCCCTCGGTGCTCCGTCCGTCTTCCCGCTCCCACTGTTCGACCACGGCACGGCATTGGTCGGCCATGCGCAGCAGGTGCGCCCAATCAGTTGCCAACTCCACGCCGAGCAGGCGGGCGATCCGTCCCGTCCGGCTGGAGGTCATCGCGGTGTCGGCCGCCGCCATCAGGCCGTCCGCTCGCTCACCTGTGGCCAGGCGCGGGGCATGGTCGGACGCCCACTGGCGGTAGGCGGTCAGTGCGGCTTGCTCGGCCACCCAGGACTCGGACCGGTCGGTGTAGGGGGTGTTCGGTACGTGCCCGGGTCGCTGGGCGGTCGCGCGTGGTGTCGCCGGGACCGGCTCCGCATCATCTGCGGAGCCGGGAAGTTCCTGCGCAGTACGGCCGGTGTCTGCCGGGGGTGCGCTGTTCTGATGGTCCTCTCCTGCGGCGGGCGAATTCTCGGCCGGCTCGGCTGGGGACGTGAAGGCTTCGTCGCCTGGTGTCTCTTCTGGTGCGTGGGCGCGGGGCGGCTGTGGGGCGTCGGCCGCGGTTTCCTGCTGTGTTCGGGGGCCCGGCTGGGGACGGTCGGCCGTGTCCGGATGGGCCCATGGCGCGATCTCGTAGAAGTGCACCCTCATCGCCTGCCGGAAGGCGTTTTCGTCGCCATCACCTGCGAGGGCGGCCTTCAACGACTTGGCCCGGCTTCCGAGTTGCTCGGTCAGCCAGGCATCGAACAGGTCACCGGCCTGGCTGCCGTTGGCGCGCAGAGCACGCCGGGCGTCCTGAAGGAGTTGGTCGATGGCCGCCTCGTACGCCTGGGCGACGCTGGCAGGGAACTCCTCGGTGAGCGGTGTGACCTTCACCGACCCGATGGGTCCGGTGATCACGACCGCGCCGGTGGCGTCCGGTTCGATCGCGACGTCCGACCCGTCATGGCCGAGCTGTTGCACTATGTCGTTGAGGAACGTGCCGCGGGAGTCGCTGAGGGTCCCGCCGAGCATGGTGTGCTGATACCAGCGGTCTGGATCGAACGGTTGGCCCGTGTCGGGCGAAGTGGTGCCCGGGGCCGGTTGACGTGAGGGGGAAGGATTCGCTGGTGCTGTGGTCGGCTGTACAGAGCGCTGGCGGCCTTCCAGCGGTGCAACGTAAGTGATGTGCTCGCGGGCGGAGCGGGCCACCTGCTCTGTGAGATCCCTCATCGCGCGACCGGTCTCGTTGGGCCTGAATCGTGGGGAGTCCAGATGGGACAGGAAGTCCTCGCAGGCGCGAGCAAGACCATGGAAGAGATCCAGGGCCCACGGATCGCCGCCGGGCACAGGGGTCTCGTCGTCGGACTCACGCGCATGGTGCAAGGCCTCAGCCAGCGCAATCCCGGCCTGCTCCATCTGACCGGCCAGTTCCTGGCCCCGGCCGGACATCCCCTTGACGACGTCGACTTTCAACCAGGCGGCGAAGTCCGCCAAGACGGCGTCTTCACCTGCAACGGCGGCAGCCTCATCCGGATACGGCCACGGGGCCGAGGCGACATGGCCAGGTTCTCCGCCCGTGCCGGCCGCAGTGCGTACCGTCGTACCGGTATCCGAGCCGGCGGGCGCGGCATCTGGCGTGGTCCGGGCACGCGTGCCGTCGGTCAACGCTTCCAGGAATCCGCGAGTGGTGTCGCTCAGGTCGTCGGGCGTGAGGGTCGCCGGATCTACCTCCACCCAGCCGTCGGTGGAGCCACCAGCCATGACCATGGCGTCATGGACGGCTGCGTCGACCAGGTCGGCGCCTGGTTCGGTGACCGCCGCGTCGTGGACTTCCGGCTCGCTTGTTTCCGCGGCTCCCTGCACGCCGAGGGCTTTGGTCAGCTTGCGGTGCTGGGCCTCGATCTTGTCGAGTTCGGCTTGCTGCGGGAAGGGTTTGCCGACCAGTTCCTTGGCCCGCGCGATGTTCGCCTCGATCCGGGCGATGTGCTGCTCTGCCTTGGCGTGGACGGTCTCCAAGCTGTCCAGGGCGTTTTCCAGCTTGCGGATCAGGCCGACGCGATCTTGTTTGGTTAGGTCGTTCGCCGACAGCCAGATGGTGTCCACGGGAACGTCCTGGAAGTACACCCCCACAATCAGGCCCTCGAAGCTGCGCTCTACGAGGGCGTGGACCGGGATGCCGCCGAGTTCCCCAACGAGGGCGTCCTGCGGCCGGCCGCCGGAGTTGACCGAGGAGCGGACAAGCCGTTCGAGTCGCTGGGCCAGTGCCTCGCCGGCCTCGCGGCGCTCGTCGTAAGCGCGGCCGTCGACCGTCATCGTGAAGGCGTCGCCTCGGGTGGCGGTGCGCCGCTCCATGGCGGCCTGGGCCTCCTGCATGCGAGCTTTGAGGTCCTGGACGCGACGTCGCCCCTGTTCGCCGGTGACTTCGTAGGCGAATTGCTCGTCGTGCCACAGCTGCTGGTCCAGGCGCAGCTTGGCGAGCATGCCTTCGACGCGCTCCAGCTGTTCCAGCTCTGGCTTGTCCGCGGCGACGGCGAACATCACGCCGGCGGGAATGCGGCCGTCGTCGCCGTCCTCGGCGGCTTCCAGGATGCGGCTGGTGTCGTTGATGTCGAGGATCGCCTCGGCGAACGCCTGCTTGGTGGCGACCTTCTGCCACAGGAAGGGGTCGTACGACTTCTTGGTGACGATCGCGGTGTGGTGGATTTCCTTGTTCTGGTTGCCCTGGCGTTTGCCTCGCCCCAGGCTCTGGATGATCGGGGTGGCCTTCCAGGTGGGGTCGATCTGCATCACGTGGATGACGCGCTTTTGCAGATTGCGGCCCGTGCCCAGGCCGGAGCGGCTGCCGACCAGCACGGCGACCCGCCCTTCGCGGGCGTCCTTGTCGAGCCGGGCCTTCTGCTGAGGGTTCTTCGCCTCTTGGTCGAAGCGGATGAGGCTGCCCGGCATGCCGCGCGCGGTCAGTGCCTCGCGTAGCGCCTCGTAGAACACGAATTCCTTGTCCGGGCCGGGCACACCGAGGTCGCAGAAGGCGAGTTGCAGGCTGCCGCGGTTGGGTTCCTCGTTGCCGTCGTCGTCGTAGTAGACGTCGTCCTTGTGCAGCTGCCAGAGGCGGAACAGTTCGTCAGCGGCGACGTCGACCTTCTGGGCTTCGTCGGTGCTCTTGTTGACCAGCCGGACGTCGAGCGAGGCCAAACGCCCGTCCGTGGAAATCCACAGGGTGTTGTCCTCGACCAGCTTGCCCTTGCGGTTGTACTTCAGGTCCGGGCTGCCGAGACGGATGCCCATCATCCGCTTGCCCAGCGACTGCATGAGCTGGCGCAGTTCCGGAGAGGCCTCGGCTTCCAGGATCCGCATCTCGCCGCCGATGATGGCGGGTTCGCCAAGCTGGAGATCGCGCTTGAGTTTGACGTCGGCGACCGTGAACAACACGCGTTTGAGTTCGGTCTGGTTGACGTAGCGGGCGTAACGGGCGCGAGTGGAGAAGGAGTTGCCATCCGGGCTCATCTCGACCCGGTTGACGGGCTGGATGTAGGTGGAGACGAATTGGTCGTCCTCCTCGATACCCCATTCGTCGCGCAGCAGGTCAGGGGCGAGGTACTTGATGGCGGTCAGGATCTCCATCGGGGAGTTGTCCACCGGCGTGGCGGTGGCATGGGTCGTGACCCGGCCGCCGTAGTTCTTGCGCAGATAGGACAGCTTCATGTCCATGTCCGCGGTGATCTGGTTGCCTTCGAGGGCGAGTTCGCGGATGGAGGAGATCACCCGGAGGTTCTTCAGGGTGTGCGCTTCGTCGTAGAAGATGTAGGTGCTGCCGGTGCGCTCGAACTCCACGCCCGAGTCGCCTGGCGTTTTGAGTTCGTCCTCGATCCGCCCTTTTAGCGTGGCGATCTGGTTCTCGATGTCCTTGACGGTGTACTTGTCGTCGCCATCAGCGTTGTCGAGGTGCGCCTCCAGGCGCTTGACCTCCCGGTTGATGTAGTCCAGGCGGGCCGTTTTGGACATCGGAATCTTCTTGAACGCGGTGTGGCTGATGATGACCGCGTCCCAGTTGCCGGTTGACCAGCGGGCGACGAACTTGTGTCGGCGTTCTCCGGTGAGGTCGGAGGAGTCGGCGACCAGAATCCGGGCCCGGGGGTAGGCCTGGAGGAACTCGCGCTGGAACTGGCCCAGAACGCCCTTGGGCACGGCGTAGACCGGCTTCTTGGCCAGGCCGAGGCGGGTCAGCTCCATCCCGCCGACGATCATTTCGAGGGTCTTGCCTGCACCGGTGCCGTGGTAGAGCCCGACGCCGTGCTTGGAGGCGCGGATCCGGGCAACCGCAGCCTTCTGGTGGGGGTGCAGGGTGTAGGCCTGGGACAGTCCTGGGGCCGTGATCTGCACGCCGTTGTAGGTCGGGGGGACGATGGCGTTGTAGCGGTCGTTGTAGTACCGCAGCAGGGTCTCGGCCCGGTCGGGGTCTTCCCACAGCCACATCCGGAAGCGGTCGTCCAGCTGCTTGGACTTCGCCAGGGCGAACGCCGTCGCCTGCCGGTCCGTCACCACCTGCCCCTCGGGCGGTATTTTCTTGGTGACCAGGATTTCCTGGTTGTTGAGCAGGTTGCTGGCAAGGGCCTGGGCGGAGCGGGCCTGGGTGCCCCAGACGGTGCGGGCCAGCAGGCTTGCGGTGTCTCCGCCCTTGACGCTCCAGCGGGCGCCGAGGTTGCTGACCTTGATGTCGTCGTCTTCCAGGATTTCGCGCAGGAACTGCTGCACATACTTGGCGCTGACCCAGGCGGCGCCGAGCCGGCTCTGGATCTCTGCGGGTTGCAGGTCGCGGGGGATGACCTCGCGCAGGGCCTCGACGTTGACGGCGAACCTGGGGTCCTTGGCCGCGGCCTTCTCGGCCGCGGCGAGCTTGCGGCGGACGTTGCCCGAGAGGTACTCCATGCGGCGCACCAGACCGCCGGCCGGATCGTCGTAGACGAGGGTGCCCAGCGCCTCGCGTGCTGCGCGTTCGCTGTCCAGGCCAAGCAGGGCGGCCACGACGTCGAGGCGGATCTCGTTGTGCTGGTCCCAGCAGATCAGTGCCGCGTCTTCCGGGCTGTCCGCCCGGGTCAGCGGCTCGGGCGGGGCAACGACCCGCTTGGCGAACAGGTCGGCCTTCGTCGCACTCTGGTGGTCCTCGTCGAACTTCTCCAGCGCGAAGACGTACGGGGCGAAGGGGTCGTTGCGAAACCCGCCCATGCGCGGGTAGGTCCGGCGCTCGGTCGCGTTGTCGTCCTGTGCGGCTTCGCCGGAAGGCGGGTTGTTGACCTTGAAGCGGTTGATCGGGCCGAACCGTGCCACGTACGCGTCGTAGCGGCGGTTGAGTTCGGCCCGCAGTTGCGTCATGCGCGGGGTGATGAGGTGGTGCTCGGACTCTTCGTCCAGCAGGGCCACGGCGATGTCGCGCAGGCCGATCAGTTCGCGCAGCTCCCTGGCCTGGGTCTTGGCAGGTACGTGCGGGACGGGCCGGCCGTTGCGGATCTCGGTGAAGGTGCCCTCGGGGCCGAGTTCCAGCAGCCCGTCGTACCTTTCCAGCGCCCCGTGGAAGACCATCCGCTCGGTGAAGGTGCGGCCCGTCTCCTGGGCACGCTGCGCCACCTGCTCCAGGGCGGCGGCGAGGGCCGTGTCCACCGGCTGGTCTGGTTGCACGACGAGGTCGGGGCCGTGCCGGGCGATGTCGGCCTTGGGTGTGCCGAGCACCATCTCCGGGTGCTGCACGAAGTAGTTGTTGATCTCGATGGGCTGCGCTGCCACGCCCGGCCGGGAGCCGGGCAGGACGGTCGGCTCGATGTCCAGCCAGTCGGCTTCGGCTGCGTGCTCTGACTCGGCGCGGCGCCGGAAGATGAGCATGTCGGTCACGACCGGCGTGCCGGCGGCCTCCTGGTGGGCGCCGCTGGGCAGGCGGACCGCGCCGAGGAGGTCGCCGAGGGCGGCCATCCGCTCCCGGGCCTCTTTGTGAGTCTGGTCGGTGCCGTCGAGGGTGTACCGGCTGGTGATCAAGACGACGATGCCGCCGGGCCGGGTGAACTCCAAGCTTTTCAGAATGAAGTGGTTGTGGATCGAGTGGCGCCGCCCGGGGTTGTACTTGCGGTCGGTGACCTTGTACTTGCCGAACGGGACATTGCCGACGACGACGTCGAAGTCCTCCTCGGGTGGCCGGGTGTCGGCGAAGGACTCGGCGAGGATCTGCGCACTCGGGTAAAGAGCCTGCGCCACGGCGGCGGTGATGGGATCGACTTCGACGCCGACAATCTCGGCATCGGCAGGGGCATCGGCAAGGAAGCGCCCGGCGCCCACGCCGGGCTCCAGCACCCGCAGTTGTGCTCCGGTCGGCACACCGAATCGCTGCAGGGCCTGCCAGACGACGCGGGCGTAGGCAGGATCGGTGTAGTGGGCGTTCAGGGTCGAGGAGCGGGCCTTGGCGTACTCGTCGTCCGACAGGATGTCCCGCAGATGGGCGCGCTCGGCCGCGAACGTGGCGGCGAACTTCTTGCGCTCGTCGAACAGGTACGGAGTGGCGCCCCAGCCCGTCCACTGCTGGAGCACCTGCCTCTCGGCATCGGTAGCTGGCCGGTTCTCCGCCCGCAGCCGCAGCACGACGTGCACGGCCGCGATGTTCGCGGCGACCCGCTCCCGCTCCGTACGCGGGCCTGGCCGTGCTACTCCTGGTCCGGCTCCACGTCCAGGAGCACCCTCTCCCTGAGCACTTCGCCCTCCGCTGTCAAACGGGAGGTGCTCAGCCGCTGCAGGCGCTGCAGGTATCCCTCCCCGTCCGGCTCCGGGCCCGCCAGCTCCCGGGCCCGCGTCTCGATCTCCGCCGAGATCTCCTCCCCGAGTCCCGTGAAGAACTCCTCCGGGATCTCCAGCTCCCCGAACGCCTGGGGCTTGTGCTCCTTCCAGTGCGTCATCGCCTGCTCGCCGTACCGGTTCATCGTCGAACTCCCCTGCCTGCTCGGCACTGTTGGACCTGGTGGACGGGGCCGGGTGCCCCGTCTCATCCTCTCCCGCCGCCGTGCCGTCCGGGCGTGCCGCAGCCCCTTCCCGCGCCGGAGGGTCCTGGTCACCGAAGTCCAGGCCGGGCAGGAAGCCGCTGTCGTTGATCGAATTGTCGTCGGCGGGCTGCTGCGGTGTACTCAACGCCTGCTCCCAACGTCGAAAAGGGCGGTTGTGTGCATCAGGGACCCAACGGGCTGCTGGTGGGCTGGGTCAGATAGGGGATAGCGGCACCGTGAGATCTCGGGCAGCGGTGGCGTCGTCCGGGGAAGGAGCGGCGGGTGGGCGGATCAGCTCGCGGAGCACGACCTGCTCGGCCTCGCCCCTGACCGCAAGGAGCCATCGGGAGCGCTGTTCACCGGTCTCACCGCCGACGGGCGTGCCATCGAGGGCCATCGCGTCCGTCAGTTCCCCGGCCTGCCGCTCGGTCTTCTCCCCGAGGCGGGTGAAATACGCCAGCGGGTCCGGCAGCATCCCGTACTGGCCGGGCAAGTGCTCACGCCAGTGGGCCAGGGCGGCGCGCCCGTACCTGTTCATGACCATGTCTGCCTCCCGGCTCGTGCCGTCATCCGCTGCCGTCCTCATCCGGATCGGGCCGCTCCTCGCCGGGCGGGTCTGATGCATCGCCGTCGGGCTCGGGGCCTTCGGCGGCCAGGAGCAGGGCGAGGTAGTCCGCGTCTCCATCCCAGGTGGCATCGCGGTGGCGGGCCCGGTGCTGGCCGTTTCGGCACGCGCCGAGCCAGAACCGGCCCATCCGCTCCACGGCCCGGGCGAGGGCGTCTTGCCACAGGTACGGCGCCGACCCCCCGTCCTCCCCGCTGGCGTAGGCCGACTCGTGGGAGGTCCACAGCGCCGTGAGTTCCTCGACGACCGCGCCGTGCTTCCACCAGCACTGGCGGGGCAGCTGATCCGTGGTCATCTCGTACCGGTCGGCGACCCAGATCACCCAGCGGACGAACTGAGGCCAGAGCACGGCGCGTTCCTCGGCGTCGAGTTCGTGCCACCGCACCGGGGCACCGACCGGGCGTTCCTGCTCCCCGTCGGCTTCCCCGCTGCCGGATCCACCGGCCTCCAACTGCTCCTCCAGCAGCTTGACCCGCTCGCTGAGAAGCACCTGCTCGGCGTTGATGTTGGTGAGTTCGGCGAAGATGTCGTCGAAGCCGCTAGCCATGACCGCCGCCCGCCTTCTCCAGCCTGACGCGGTCGTCGACCATCTCGTGCGCCCTGCGGGTGGCGTCCTTGATCTCTGCCGCCCGCGGACCCTCGTGGGCCCGGACGAACGTGACGAGGGTGGCGGGGGTGCGGCGGTGGAACACCATCCCGCCGCGTTCCGGGATCATCCGTATCGTGGCCGGCTCCACGACCGCGCGGCGGCGGACCGACGTGGACACCGAGACCCGGTCGCCGTCGTCCGAGACGGTCTCCACGTCCTCGTCGAATTCGCCCGCGAGGGAGCTGTAGGACTTCAGTTCCTCGGGATCGCTGATCCCGCCCAGGAAGCACTTCACGGTGCCGCTGGCGAACATTTTCCTAACCCCCAGGGCGCCCCAGCGCTCCTCGGCCTGGGCATAGCCCTGCAGCACGGCCATGATGAAAATGTTCTGCGAGCCGCTGACGCTCATCAGGCTCGGTATTTCCGGCAGAGGCGCAACGTTGGCCAGCTCGTCCAGGAAACAGCCGAGCGGAATCGGAAGACGGCCGTTGGGACTGCGGGCGGCGACCCTCTTGGCGGTGTCGAACATCGCTTTGGCGAAGGCCGCGTTCAGCGGGGCCAAGGCGGATGACTCTTCGTCCTCACCGATCAGGAACAGGGTTCCGGACTGCCGGAGGTAGGTCTCGATGTCGAAGACCTCGACATCCCCCTGGGGAGCGAAGATCTCGGCGACCTTCTCGTCATAGAGCGCGATGAAACTCTGCTCGGCGGTCCGCCAGGTGGCGGAACGTTCCTCCTCGGCCGCCGCGTGCTGGCCGGCGAGCGCGGCGGCAAGGAGGTGTTTGCCCTTGGCCGCCAGCAGGTCGACGGCCTCGCGGTTGTCCGGGTCGGTCGCCCAGGCCAGCACGTCGAGGACTGGACGCTGGTGCAGGGCTGCGGCGTGCAGCCAGCAGGTAATAAGGGTTTTCGCGTTGAGCGCGAAATAACCGCCATTCTTTGTCCCTTCTTCGCTTTTGGTGGTTGCCGCGAGGGTCTCGGCCCGCTTTCGCGCGACCTGGTATTCTTCGCACCCTGCGGTCAAGGGCCAGCGCAGCTGATTTGGCCAGCCGGACAGCCCCGTGGGGTCCAGGACCCAGACAGGGCCGTGTTCTTGCCGCAGAAGTGCGGTGTTGTAGAGGACGTCTGTCTTGCTGCTGGTCGCAAGGACCGTGCCCCGGAATTCGAGGATTTCAGGGAGGATGATCTGGGATGTCTTTCCCTCGCGCGGCGGAGCGACCAGAATCATCGATTCCTCGATAGTGATCCATAGATGGATCGCTGAGGGGTCGGCGCTTCCGATGTAGACGGCGACGTCGCGGATGGTGATGGCTTTGGGGTTCTGCTCGGTGAGCGTCGGACGTAGCGATCCGGCTCGGGACAGCGCCTGCTGCTCGCCCATGGCCTTCTCCAGCTGGGCCCGGGTGGCCATCCCGTCGGCGCCATCGGCGCCACGGTGCTTCCACCACCAGTACGTCTTCCACACGCCCCAGATCGCACCGGCAAGCAGGACGAGGAAGGTGGGCCAGAACACGAACGGGCCACCAACGCCCGCACTGGGCGGCCAAGCGGCCGACGGGTCACCGGGGTGCCGGAAGACTGCGACGACCGCGCGGCCCGCCGAGTCCCAGGTGATCGCTGCGGGCCGTCCGTGTGCGAGGACTCCTGATAGGAGCGCAGTCAGCCACAGCAGTGCGGTGAGCACGAACGCCGCGATCAGCGGCACGATCCACACGGTGTCGCGCCCGAGACGCAGCCGTGCCGCGGTCTGCGGCGTGGCGGCTTTCGGCATCATGCGGCAGCCCCCTTGCGGAGGCGGATCATGGGAGCCGACGCCTCTGCGCCGTAGTGGTCCGCAGGCTCGCGGGGCCCCGTCTCGGACATCCGGCGGTTGGTGTCCGTCAGACGGATCTCCAACGGTGTCCGGATGTGTTCCACGAGGTTGATCCGCGAGCCCACCTGCCAGATGCCCCGCCCTGGCGCGCACACGTTGGATCCGTCCGCCAGCGCCTTGCGCGCCCAGTCGGGAAGTCCCAGGTAGTCGGCCGTGGTCTCGGCCTCGTCCCGGTCCATGTGATAAAGGACCCGGGTTGCCGTCAATTTCAGGATGGCCGCCGCCTCAGGAGCCTGCTCCAGAAGCAGATCCCCGAGGTGGTGCAGGACCGCCCAGAAGGACAACCCCAAGCGCCTGCCGTACCTGACCAGCTCCTCAAAGAGCCTTGCGACCGGCCGGTGGGAGAGGATGTGCCACGCCTCTTCAACGATCAAAGTTCTTTTGACCCGGTCGTTCGGCTTGATCCAGCCGAACCTCAACCACGGCCCGATAACCGCCATCAGCAGCGGCATGGCTTCGCCCTCGCGTGGCAGCCTCGTCAAATCGAAGATGATCAAACGGGCGTCGAGATCGATCCCTGGCGTCGTCGGCCCGTCGAACATGCCCGACAAGTCCCTGCTGGGATTGCACAGCTCGTCAAGGGCCAGTGCCGCTGGCTGGCCCCACTCCACCAATTCCTCGGGCGTGACTGGCTGTTGCCCGAGGAGGGTCGGCTTCGGAGCGGTCAGGGCATCCAGAACGTCGGAGAGGATCACCACACGCTGCTGCTCGCGCGCGGCGTCGGTCGCTGTCTTGTGGGCCTCGGCCAGGGCGAACTTGGTCTGGGAGGAGATGGTGCCGGTGAGGATCTCCATCATGGACACGAGCACCTTGAACTGGTGCTCGGCAGGTATCCGCGGGTCGAGCGGGTTGATCCGTACCCCTGCGCCAGCGTCACCAGCGCCGTAGACCAGGCGGATCGGCGTGATGCCCAACTGACGGGCGATGCCGTCCCATTCGCCGGCGCCGTCTTCGCCCTGCGCGTCCAGAACAGCGAAGTTCCGGTCCCTGAAACGAAGTTGACGCAGGACGTAGGTCTTTTCGAGCGCAGACTTGCCGTATCCGCTCTTACCCAAGATCAGTGCGTGTCCGCTGGCGAGTCGGACGCGTGCCTGCGGGTTGTACAAGATGAACGGGTCGTAGATGTACGCCCGGCCGCTGTAGGCCTCGCGGCCGATGATCACACCGCGGGGGTCCATGCTGGCCGCGCCGACCGCCGGGTAGAGACCGCAGGCGTGGCTGGTGGTCGAGCGCATCGCCCGCCGCCGAGTTTGTGACTGTCGCCGCAGCATCTCCAGCATCGCTACCGCCCTTCCTTCAGGAGTCCGGCGGTGAAGGGCAGGGTGTTGGCGAAGGCCCTGTGGTGTTCGGCGTCGCACCACTCCAGGCGCAGTCCGGCGCGGGTGGCGCCGGCGCGGACGGTGTCGGCGTCCCTGCGCAGAGCGTCAAGGGTGGGAGAGGTGACGGTGATCCAGGCTGCGAGCCGCGTTCCCGCCGCGCCGTCTGCGATGTCCCTCATGGTGCTCAGCGAGGCGCGCTGGGCTTTCTGCTCCCGGGGGTCCTCGATGCGTCCGGCCTTCTTGTCCGCTTGCCCCAGCTCGTTGGTGGCGTCGGCCATCGCCTCGGTGATCGCCTGGTCGGTGCTGACGAGGTCCATGACCACGGACACCGACAGGATGATGTCCTGGAGGTAGAGCAACACGGGGGCGAGGAAGTTGATGCCGACCGGGAGCACGGGCAGTTCCTTCACCCAGGCGGTCATCGAGTACCAGTTGTCCTCGGAGGCCTCCCAGCTGCGGGAGGCCATGTACTTCTTGTTCCGGGCATCCAGTACGGCCGGCCAGCACGTGACCCGGTCCATCCCGGTGGTGTCGTCGATCCAGTGGCTGGGGTCGTACGAGTGATGCAGGTAGGAGGCCAAGCTGGCTTCGTCGAAGTTGCGCACGTGGCGCAGCTGTCCGCGTCCCAGCGTCCGTATGAAGCTGTCGATCTCCTGCCCGAGAGTGATCGCGTATCCCTCGTGGAGGGTGTTGTAGCGGCGGGCCTCGGCGACCAGGTCGGAGGTATAGGGGATGCCCACCGCCAGCAGCAACCGACGGTCTTCTGCTGTGACCGCGACGCGGCGGATCAAGTCGTCGTACGACTGCTGCAGCCACGACGGACTGTCTGCGTCGCTGCGGTCGGCAGCATCCCGGGCGTGGGCATTGGGGTCCGTGGGGATGACCCTGCTGATCCACTGAAGGCGGCGGATCCGGCCTCCGCTGTCGGCCGTGGTCTTGAGCAAGTGTTCGTAGGCCCGGATCAAAGCCTCTTTGTCCGCGGTGTCGAGGCTGCCGAAGTCGCGCTGCCCTTCCACCTCGACGACGGCGGTGAACATCAGCTCGTCCGGTTGCAGCACGATCGCGATCTCGCCGAAGGCGGTGCGTGCCGTGATCCACTGCATGTTCCGGGGCACCCCGACGGGCACCTCGACGGGGACGCGGCGGCCGTCGGCGAATCGGCCCGCGTACGGCGCCTTCGACTTGTACAGCAGCGAGCCGTCACGCAGCAGCTTCTTGTAGGTCCGGTTGATCTCGAACCACCGGACGTAGGTCCGCCCCTTGTGCGGCGCCAGAGTTGCCCAGGCGCAGGAGCCCGCGATCAGCGCGAAGCCGACGATCTTCAGCACGATGCCCGCGAGGATCCAGGCCGCGAAGAGTCCGCCGACGAGCCCGGCGCCCAAGACGAGCTGCTCATCCGCTTCGAGCTTCCGGCCGAGCAGTCCACGAGGCCTCGGCCGGGGGTATGTAAAGGTGCGTGCCACGACTACTCCTGGGCGTGCGACGGGACGGGCATCAGCGCATCTCCTCGTCCGGCGGAGGTGGTTCCGGCTGCTCGTCGGGGGGTTCTGGCGGCGGCCAGGACTGGGGGCTCGCCGGATCCATCGGCTCCCCGCCGGCCGTCGCGCTGCCCGTTCCTCCGGCTTCGGGCGCGCTGCCGGGAGACAGCGGTTCCCCTCCGTTGGCAGGGCCACCGCTGCCGTCGGAGTCACTGCTGTCGGACGACGGTGCCGCTGAGCCGCCGGAGTCGAGACCGGCGGTCGCCCCGTCGACACCGCGTCCGACTGCGGCTTCGGCCTCGCCCTTGGTCTTGTCGGCCCCCTCCTTCGCGGCCACGGCCGCCGCGCCGACACCGGTCGCGGCAGCTGCCCCTTCGGCCGCTCCGGCTTCGGTGGCTCCCTCGGTTTCTCCGCCGCTCATGGCGTCGCCGTCCGCCGCGTCGGCGTCTTCTCCGTCGCCGTCCTCGTCGGATCCGCCGCCGTCGTCCCCGCCCATACGCGACTTGAGTTCTCCGTAGGAGTCGCCCACCTGGTTCCCGACGTTCTTGGCTCGGCCTTTCAGGTCGTCGCGGGCGGCGTACATGTCGCGCAGCTCGTCGCCGAATCCGGGAATGAACTTCGAGAGCTGGAAGGGCATGTAGAAGGCGAGACCCAACAGCGCCAACGCGGTGAAGACGGTGGCAAAGGACTGCGCCAGGCTCTTGTTGGGGCTGTCGGAGGCCAGCGTGCCCGAGGCGAGCGCAATGACCGTGAACGTCACATATTTCGAGGCGATGATCGCGGCCATCACGCCGAACCATCGTTTGGTGTGCCCCCACAGGTCGCGGTCCACCAGTCCGCTGAACACTGTTGGTCCGAAGACGAGACCAGAGAGGATCAAGGCGTTGCGGACGATGAGCTCCAGCCATACGCCAGCCACCGCCGCCAGGAGCGCCAGGGCGAAGAAGATCACGATGATGGCGCCGCCGGGGATCGTCATCAGCGCGAGCATCGCCGTCGTGACGGTGACCACCATGTCGGCGGCGTCTCCGGCCACGGGCTTGAACATGGCTTCCGCAGCCTCATCGACGATGCGCACGGTGTAGGCAATGGCCAGCGGCGCGAAGGCGGAGACCAATACCGACATCAAGAGAAAACCGATCGACTCCGCCAGCGCCTGGAACGGCGGCACTCCCTGAATCGCCCTTTTGGCCACAGCGATCAGCCAATAGATCACGGTCAATACCGTGGACGCGGCGAACGCCATGGTGTAGGTCCGCAGGAATCCTGGGTCCTGCCAGTCGATCCGTGTGGTCGAGCCCAACGCCTTCATCATCTGGGTGAAGATGCTGGTCACGGCGTTGTTGAAGAACTGGGCGATGTACCCCAAGGGATCGCTCGCGAAGTCGATCGCCTTATTGGTGCTCTCGACGACGCTGCAGACCTTGTCCGCGAACGGAATGTTCTTGCACGACCAGTCACTGAAGTCGTTCGCCTGAGCCTGGCTCGGGGCGAGCATCAAGGAGATCGTGGCGGTGAGGCCGGTGACCCAGGTCAGCCGGGTGCGCACCCGGTAGCGAGTCTCAGCCGACATAAGGGGGCGCATTGAACTCCCGATCTGCCGTGCGGAACTCGTCGACGCTCGTGGGGTCGTCGCTGCCTGCATCCAGAGGGGTCGGGCCGTTGACGGATGTGATCGATGCCAACTTCCAGTCACCGGACTGCCACTGCAGTGTCAGCGTGTACGTGGTCCATGACGCGGATACGGGCATCGGGGCGCTCTTGTCCGTGACCCCGACGAGCCCGGCCATCCACACCTCGATGGTGGCCACTTGATCGGTATAAGTGGTGATCCGAGTGCCCATCGCCGCACCGCGTGCGACGAGCTGGTCCTCGTTGGCACTGGTGACGCCCAGTGATGTAAGGACCTGCTGCATCCCGTTATCGTCGTTGCGGATCTGCCGGTCCAGCGCCTGGCTGGTCATCATCGCGGCGAGAGTCGCGTGCCGGGCCTTGTCATCGGTGAAGTAGGCGGCAGACGATCGTGCGACCTGGTAGTTCACTGCTGCCTGAACGGCGCCGGCCTGGTTGTGGGTGTAGCCGACCGGGACACCGTTGACGAGCTTCTTCGCTGTGCTCTTGGTGTCCCCTCCGGTGGTGTCCCTCTCCGCTGGTGCGGTCTGGCTCTGGCTACCAGCCGAGCCGTCGGACGTCGATCCGCTGCCTCCGCCGGACAGGCTCATAAACACGGCGAGGATGACCAGCGCGAGGAAGATCGCTCCGGTGACGGCCATCCCGCGCCACCAGGGCTTGCCGCTCTTGGCGACCGTCGGGGTCTCGTCGACCAGGACTCGCGTACCCCTGCCAGGGGCGCTCTGGCGGGCCATCAGATGCCCATCCCATACACGATCGTGAAGATTGTCCCTATCGAAGCGACAACGAAGGCCCCGACGAGGCTGCCGGCGATCTCCTTTTTGCCCTTACTGACCTGGGCCACGTCGTGCTGACCTTCGCCGACCTTCAGATGCACGGCGCCGAGGATCGCGCGGCCCAGCAGCACGAGCACGACGCCGGCCATCAGGGCTTGGATCACCGTCCGTCCAGTTGTCCCCAGCTGCCCGAATGGACCCCAGTCCGGGGACAGCCCGTTCACGAGGGTGCCGATGTCACCACTCGCAGCAAGATCCACCAGGTGTTGCGAAACGGGCATCCCCCGACTCCCTTCCACCCTCGTTTCGGAGGCAGGCCCGAACCCGGGCCGTGACGTGGAAGGTACATACATGCAAACTTGACAACAAGCGTTTACAGATTGAGAGACGACCACCCAGCGCCAGGAGTGCACCCTGAGCGACACCCCGAACCAGACGTCAGGTTCGGACGACGGATCCATCCCTGACTCACCCCAAGAACCCTAAGGATTCCGTTACTTTGCAGGCCAATTTGGCTTTTCGGCATGCTCCACACGGCACCGGATAGCGTTCGAGGAAGGCCTTGGACCGCCTCAAGGGCTAGCGCATGACTGCGATCCGGCGTTGCGACATCCGCGACGCCTTTGCCACTAGGCGCCTTCATGGAACCTCAACGCGGGTGGCTCTTACTTCGCGAGTGCTGTTCACTGACCTCATTACCGTCAACACATGTTTATTGCCGAGGATCGGATGAATGGGCTAGCGAAGACGGCCGTGGGCATCGCCACGGCAGGCGCTTCGGTGCTCTCGCTCTGCGTTCTCGCGGTCAGCGGTGCCGCGACCGAAGCCAACGCCAACACCTGTCAGACAGGGCTCCAGCCAGTTGGAGACGGGGAAAGCGGAGCAGGTGCGGGAGGAGAAGCCCCCAGGTTCGACGGCACGCAGGAAGCCAGCGAAACCCAGGTGACCGTGCCGCTAAACCCAGAAGGCACGCAGAAGAGCGCGAAGTGGAGCGCTCGACAGGTGCGCAACGCAGGCACGATCACCAACGTCGCCCGCACGCGACACCTTTCGCCTCGGGCAGCGGTCATCGCCGTAGCGGTTGCTATGCAGGAGAGCACGCTCGACAACCTGCACCACGGCCACCTGGACAGCGTTGGACTCTTCCAGCAGCGGCACTCACAGGGCTGGGGCACCGTCAATGAACTCACCGATCCCGTGTACGCGGCCGGGAAGTTCTACGACCAACTCGTCAAGATCGACAACTGGCAGAAGAAGCCTCTGACCAAGGTTGCCGCGAGCATCCAACGCCCTGAAGAGAAGTACCGCACCGAGTACGCCAAATGGGAGTCAGCAGCCGGCTCACTCGTGGCCAAGACCTGGGGAACCCACGCCGTGACCTCGATCAGCACGGGTTGCGACGACCCTGCCGCCTACGGCGGCAAGGACCCCAACGCCAAGTTCAAGGTCAAGAATCCGCGCACCGTCGCCCAGGCGATTGCCAGCGCCCGGAACGAGGCGGGCGAGACAGGCTGGTACCGGATGTGCGACAACTTCGTGGCCCAGGCCTACGGCTGGGGCTCCTCCGGATCCGCAACCGCCAACGTTCACTGGAACCGGCTCGTGGACGCAGGGCTCGCTCACCCCGGCAACATGTCACCACCCCCAGGAGCCCTGCTCTTCTACGACACCGGCGAGTCAGCGGGGCACGTCGCCCTTTACCTGGGCAACGATCAGGTCGCCAGCAACGACGTCGGGGACGACTACCCGCGCCAAGGCAAGATCGCGATCGTCCCGCGGAAAGAGCTCACGAACGGCGCTTGGCGGCTGCGGTACCGCGGATGGGCCGAGCCGAGCTTCCCGAGCGCCGGCGGAATCAGCACCATCCCGCTTCTCTCGGACAAGGTGGGCCAGCAGTGAACGCAATACCTCCCGATGCAGTGCAGGTTCGGATCACCTCTGATGGGATCTGCTTCATTGACGAGGAGTACTTCACCCCACCCCCCGGCGTCACCCTCAACGAAGCTGTTCTAACCCACCTCCAGTTGGAGGCTGCCGCGCTGGAAATGCCGCTCCGCGCAGTGATCCAAGACGAGCAGGCCCAGTACACGACATCGATCCAGGTCAACACCGACGGCACGAGCCATCCCTTGAACAGCGAGGCGCAGGCCCTCAACAACCCAAATCTGCCTCAGTCGACCGTCAGGCCGACACCTCCCCCATCGCCGCGCACCGCGGATCCCATACCAGCCGACCGGCCGTATGAGCCACTGCCTGAGCCCTACCGCGGACGGCTCGCTGCCGCATGCGCAACCGCCAACCAGGACCGCTTCAGGGAAGCCGCCCACGATGCCGATCAGCTACTCGCCGAGTTGTCCACCCAGTACGGCCCTAGCCACCTTTACACCCTGGCAGTCGGCCTCGTACGCGGTGACATCGCCTGGCTTGCCCAGGACTACCGATACGGCCTGCAGATTTGGATCTTCATGGCTCGCTCGTGGCACCTCCACGTCGGGCCACAGCATGACTCCACCGTCCGCGCCGTCGGCAACGCACTGAGCTGCTGGTGTCGGCTTCAGCCCGAGGACGCGAAGGCCTCCGTCCCGCATGTCGTCAAGCTCCTTCAGGACATCGCCATCCCAAACGGCGACTCGGCGGTTCAGGCCATCAAACAGCGGGAGCAGAGGATTGTCCTGGCCAACTAGCGGACAAATGCGCATACTTGACGCATGAATCCCATACGCAACGGCCGCATCATCATCTTCCTCCTGCCGTACACCCTCATAGTCACCGGAATCCTCGCCGCGTCGAAGGTCGCTGGCGCCCCTGGCGGCATGGGCACTGCGTTCCAGGCCCTTGGCATAGCGGCCGTTGGCGGATTCTGGGCCTGGCGACGCGGTCGGCGCAACGGCTACTGATCTGCACCAAGTCGTGCCTCCGACCCTGTCCCCCGAGTGCAAGGTCCGACGGAGTAATCCAGCTGCGTGAGCCTGCTCGTGCTGCTCTTAGTACCGCTACCGGTAGCGGACACAGCCCTCGAACCAGTTGGGGGGCGTGTGCGCTCGGTCGTCGCTGACGTCCACCAACACGGTCGCCACAGTGGGCACCGGCGGGGCCGGCGGTTCCGCCTCAGGGGCTTCGAGGAGCCGGAGCACATGGGGCGGCAACCGGTGAGGACCACCACGCAAGATGGCGGGAGCGTCATCGTCACGATCCACGTCCGGGGTTTGGGCGTGGGCGACGTTCTCTCTGGCGCCGTGTCCGGGAGTTGATCCCGCCAAGTACGCCGGTGAACGATCCATGCCCACGAGCGTCAACGCTTTGACGGCGGCGAATACGTCACTCACGGAGCGTTTTCAGCGTTGCCGCTCCAGGGTGAGGACGGCCGCGGCGATTGACGACATTCGATTCGGGCTGCACCGGGACCTGCGGAAGATCCGCCACGACTTCAGTCGTGCGACGCCGGCTCGACCGGTGCCCGGGCTGCGGACAGCGCGCGGTTGACGGTTTGCTGGGTTGGCGGAAGGCCACGGCCTGGCGGGCGTCTGATGGGCGTCGTCACCCACGGGCCGGCTCCCATGTAGGCGCGGTCGGCGAGGACCGGGACGCCCTGGCGTTCGCAGATCCGGATGATCCGGTGGGTGCGGGCCGCGGTCAGGTCGTGTGCGCGGCCGGGCAGTGCGGGTGAGATCCACAGCAGCCGGCCACAAGGATCGGTCACCAGCTGCACGTTCACGCCATGTCGGCGGTGTTTGGCGGAGTAGTCGGCCCGGCCGTCGCCCAGGCGGTCGCACTCGGCGAGCGTGCCGTCGAGCAGGACGTAGTCGGAGTCGGTCTCGCGCAGCCCCTTGAGCAGGCCCGGTGCACGCTCTGCGAGCAGGCTGATCACCGCGGTGGTGTAGGCGTGGGCGGTGCCCACCGAGATACCGAAGCCAGCGGCGATCTGGGCAAGCGGGTCGTGCTTGCGCAGGTACGCCAGAGCGACCAGGGCACGCTGGTGCGGCGGGAGCTTGCAGCGGCGGTCACCTTCACGGGTGACGATGAGCATCGTGACCCCTTAAGAATGGTGGTGGTTCGGGAGGACTGGGTGTAGCTGATGGTGACCTGCCGTTGATGGCTCCGAGTGAGTGGCTGCCCGGTTCTCCGGGACGCTCCGGCCGCTGATTGAGAACTGCGGTCATCGCTGATTAAGGGCTTGGCGGCGGAGTGTTCCCGGACCCTGAAGGCGTGCTGCTTCCTGGGGAACGGAGCGATGACGGTGACGGAACGTCATGAGCAGGTCTGGGTCGGCATCGACGCCGGCAAGGCCCAACTGGGCTGTCGGAGTCAACGCCACCGGAGAGAAGGTGTTTTCGAGGAAGGTCGTCAACGGTGAAGACGAGATCCTGGACCTGATCGTCACAGCGTGCGAGATGGCCAACGAGGTGCGATGGGCGGTCGACATCTGCGGCCGGGCCTCAACGTTGCTGCTTGCATTGTTGATCGCCAACGGCCAAAGCGTGGTGTACGTGCCTGGACGCACGGTCAACCGAATGTCCGGCGCCTACCGCGGCGAAGGGAAGACTGACGCCAAGGACGCTCTGGTCATCGCCGACACCGCGCGCATGCGCCGGGACTTCGCACTCCTGAGCCTGCCGAACGAGACCGTGGCTGATCTCCAGTTACTCACCGCGCATCGAACCGATCTGATCGCCGACCGGGTACGCCTGATCAACCGCTTACGCGATGCCCTGGTAGGCATCTGCCCCGCTCTGGAGCGGGCCTTCGACTACTCAACGGCCAAGGGGCCGGTCGTCATGCTGACCGAGTACCAGACCCCGGCCGCCCTGCAGCGAACCGGTGCCAAACGGCTCGCGGACTGGCTGGCACGACGTGCGGTCCGCAGTGCAGCCGATGTCGCCGCCCGCGCGCTCGAAGCAGCCCGGTCCCAGGTGACCGCTCTGCCGGGCGAAAAGCGAGCCGCCAAACTCGTGTGCGACCTCGCCCACCAGCTCCTGATGCTCGACGAATGGATCAAAGACACCGACCGGGAGATCCGCGAAGCCTTCCGCCTCGACGAGCGCGCCGAAGTCATCGAATCTCTGCCTGGCATGGGATCCATCCTCGGCGCCGAGTTCCTCGCCATCGTCGGCGACCTGTCCAGCTACCCAGACGCCGGCCGTCTGGCCGCCCACGCGGGACTGGCCCCGGTGTCACGCGACTCCGGCCGCCGGACCGGCAACCACCATCGGCCCAAGCGCTACCACCGCCGCCTGCGACACGTCTTCTACGTGGCCGCCCAAACCGCCATGATGCGTCCAGGCCCCTCCCGGGACTACTACCTCAAGAAACGCGCCGAAGGACTGATCCACACCCAGGCCCTGCTCGCCCTCGCACGCCGCCGAGTCGACGTCCTATGGGCCATGCTCCGTGACAAGAGGCACTTCACCCCCACCCCACCAGCCACCCAATCGGCTTGACACCATCATTGAGACTCAGTCGACCAGGGCGTGCGGCAGGTCGAGTGCGGCAGAATAGGGAACCAACGCGGCTCCTGTGCCTGTGGGTTGACACTTCGAACACCTCCCCCAACGGCACGCGAGCCTCGTGCGTTGCGCACCCCGGCAGCGTCACCCGATCGGTGGCCATGATGAAAACGCTCAGTGAGACGGTCGTGGACCAGGGCGGCCGGTTGGCGCGAGCTGTCGCTCGCCGCCTGCCAGGCCCTGAACAGCCGAGGATTGACAGGCGGTCTCGTTGGCTGCCTACCGCACGACGCCTTAATCACATGATCCCTTTCCACTGCCACGGTCGCGGGCCATGCCGTCCGCGCAGGCAGTCGACTCGGTACTTGGCCTCACCAGCCCATGCTGGGTTGCTGGCCGCGTGCTGGGCCGCGTACGTCGCCATCCGCAGCTCCCGAGCTCCAGCCAGAATCTCGTACCCAGGCCATTCGGTGACGTCATATCCGTACACGGTGCAGAACGCGTCGTATTCGGCTTCGGTGACTGCACCGGTTGTTGTGGCTCGTACGGCGGTTGATACGAGATCCCATTCTGGTGGGCCTATCGAGAACCGCTCCAGGTCCATGACCCTTCTGCCTCCGCCCACGAGTAGGACGAAGTTGCCCGGCCAGGCGTCGCCGTGGACGGCGCAGTCGTCTCTCCCTGCGGGCCTGTCTGCCCATGCTGCTGTGAGGTCTTGGCAGAGGCTGTGGAGCCACGCTCGGTCGTCTTCGGCGAGGGTCGAAGCCTCTTGTAGTCGCTCCGCAATTCGCACGAAGGGATCAAGGTACCCGAGTTCGAGCTCCTGGACGGGCAGCGCATGGATCTGGAGGAGCAGCTCCGCCACGTCGACGGAGGTGCCGTGTTCCTGTGGTGGAAGTTCCTCCCAGAAGGTCACTGGCCGGCCGTCAGCGTCAAGAGGTTGTGGCACGTTGGCCAAGCGAACGGCCGGTACTTCATGCTGTGCAAGCCACCGCGCGACACGGACTTCCCTCCGTGTCGCTGCGGCCTGCCCCGCTCGCGCGATGCGGACGATCACGCGTTCGGAGGGAAGTCTCCAGATCTGGTTTTCGGTCAGCCGTACCGGCTCGGCGCTGCCAGCGTCCAGGCCGACAGCAGCACAGGCAATTTCGAGAGCGCGACGGGCGGGTGCCGATGCCGAGGTGCTCATGCAGAGACGGTAGCCGCGATCCGCTCACGAAGGGCCGCTGCTTCTTGAACCCTGGGGTGTTTGTTGGCGAAAGCGCTGAGCTGCCGCAGGTCGTCGGCGGCCCTTCGTGAGGTGAGCCGACCAGCCTCATCCAGAGCCTTGTGACCAATCGCTGCGGCTTGCCGCGGATCCCCGGTAGCCATAACGAACCCGTTCTGGTGCCGGGCCGCAGCGGCACGGGGACGGCGCGGCACCAGAGTGGGGTCAGCCGGCCGGGGACGGGCGGCGCGGTGGTGCCCCGTCGTCGTGACCGGTCACCAACGCGCCGCTGGTGGCACAGCGTGGATCAGACAGCCCCGTGAACACGACAGCGGCCTCCGCCAAAGACGAAGGCCGCTGAGCGCATTCACCGGGGCGGCGCCCCGGGTACCGTTCTGTTGTCGACGCAGAACGGAGCTTCAGTATGCCCGAAGACATGGACGCTCACATCGGTGCTCGCGTTAGGGTCGCCCGCAATGCGAAGGGGCTCACCCTAGAGGAGCTGGCCGGGCTTCTCGGCCGCACTGGGGACTGGTTGGGCAGGGTGGAGACCGGGCGGATCCCGCTCGACCGCTATTCGCTGATTACCGACATCGCAGAGAACTGCGATGTCGACGTGGTGTGGCTGCTCGGTCAGCCGTACCGGCTGCAGCAAAACGGCGGAAACATCGCCCACTCCTACATTCCGGCCATGCGGACCAGCATGCGCCGGTCCGGCCTCATCCTCTCCGGTCATCCGGGGCTGAACCCGCAGGGGATTCCAGTCCCGCTGGCGGAGATGCGGACAAGGTCCCGCCAGGCCAACGCCGCTAGGCAGAACGCGGACCTCCCGAAGGCCGCCATGCTGCTGCCCGGCTTGATCGAGGACCTGAACACCGCCCTGCTCGTCTGTGAGGGCAGCGACCGGGAGGAGGCACTGCGGCTCCTGGTGGACGCCGCCCGCACGGCTCGGATGGTGTTGAACCAGCTCGGCTACCCGGACTTCGCTTGGTCCTCCGCCGAGGTGGCCGCCAACGCCGCGACCCAGATTGATGACCCGCTGGTGAAGGCGCAGGTCGCTTGGGACCGCTGCGGTGCCCTGCTGCATCAGGCGTCGCTCCCCGAGACCGTGGCCGTCGCCGAGGCGGCACTACGCGATCTGGAACCGCTTGCCTCGGCTCGTCAGCCAGCGAACGAAGTTCTTTCCCTTCGGGGCGCACTGCACCTGCGCTGCGCGATTGCTCACGCCCGCGGGTCCAGGGCAGATGATGCCTGGGCACGTGTTGACACGGCCCTGGAAGACGCCGACCGCCTTGGCGCGGAGTGGTACGACCTCGACGCGCACACCGTATTCGGCAGGGGCACCGTCGCGGTACACGCCGCCGAGGTCGGCGTCGAGATCAACCAGCCTGACGCGGGACTGTCCAAGGTACGTAACGTCTCCGTGGAGGACGTCCCCAGCAAGGAGCGGAAGATCCACTATCAGATCGACAAGGCGCGTGCTCTGCGGCGCATGAACCGGTTGCCCTCCGCCGTGATGACGCTGAAGCAAGCATCGGTTGAGGCGCCCTACTACGTGAATTCTGATCCGATGGCCCGCGCCCTGGTGCAGGACCTGGCCGGCGTTGGCGTTCCGTCGCAGGCGAGTGTCCTATCGTCCCTGGTACGCAGCATGGAACTGGTGCACTAGCGTCAAACACCAGTACTGCGGCGGGAGTTGAAAAACTACCCGGAAAATTCTTCCGGGTCGCGGGCGGTTTCTTGGTCCATCGTGATGTGTCGTCGCTGACGACACATCCGCAAGGGGATCGCCATGTCGCCGCAGCTCATCAACACTCAAGACGCCGCCGCCTGCGGTGCTGCGTACACCAGCATCTTTGGGTGGTCGATCGCCCCTGGGCATAGGCACCGGCCCAGGGGCGGCTGCACGTGCGGCGAGTCGGGCACCTGCCCCGGATCCGGCGCGCACCCGCTGCCTGGACCGCTGATCCCCAGCCCAGCGGACGGGCTGGCCGCAGAGCTGAATGCGTCGCCCGGGGCCGCGCTGATCGCCCCCACCGTCCCCTTCGATGCCCTTGTGCTGCCGAAGTGGAGCGGTCTCTCAGTTGTGATGTGGCTCGATCGCTACGGCAAGGCCGTGCCGTGCATTCTGTACGGCGAGGACAAGGCCGTGCTGCTTGTCCTGCCGGCCACCGGCCGCTACGCACTGCCCGAGGGCACAAGCCCCTCGACCCTGGAGGTCCGGTCCGGCCCCGAGCAGTGGGTCGCCCTGCCGCCTTCCCACGGCATGCGATGGGAACAGCCGCCGTGGCACGACCAGACCCACCACCCGCTGCCGCTGATCCACGGCAAAGACCTGCTGGCTCCCCTGGCGCAGGCCCTCCAAGCGACAGCCGAGCCCAGTGGAGCACGGCTGTGAACCTCAACGACCAGACTTCAGCCGCGCCGACCCTGCCCGCACACAAGGGTGTCCAGTTACGGACGATCCTCAACGTTGGCCCAGTAGTTCTCCAGCATCTCTGCAGGCCAGCTCGGCTGGTACATGGGGCCGCGGGGCAGCATCTCTTTGAAGACGGCCACGAGATCGACGATCGGTGTGCCGTCGTCAGCGTCCAGGTCCTCTACGTACAGGTCCAGCCCGTCGACGCGCAGCAGGCGCGGGTACGAGACCGCGATGCGGGCGGGGCGTCGGTGGTTGTGGTGTACGTACGTGCCGGTGGCCGGCCACTGCGGGTTGTCGCGAGGGCTTCGTGCGTGAAGGGCGACATCGTCAGGCGATCCAGCGTGGAAGTACCAGACGACCTGCAGGTGGGAGAACTCCTCGATTCCCTGCAGGGTTTCTGCGGGAGTCTTGGGGTTCAGACGGATGATCGACTGGACCCCGCCCTTGTAGTCGTCGAGGCGGCCGGTGTGCCCGCCGACGACCCTTGCGATCACCGGCACTTTGATGTGCTCGTCGAACACGTGCTGCCCTTCGTCGGGGCCAGGAGACCACTGTTCCTGAGCCGTTCTGGCGCTCTGCAGTGTGCGTCAGACTACGTTGCCGAGCACCGCACGGGCTTTCGCATCCAGTTCCGCGACGTGGCTGCCCGCACGGTTGCGGAACGGGCTGAGGGCACGACGCATCTGTACGACGGTCTCCCGGGCCCGGCCGGACTGCACTCCGGTCATGGCGTCCAGTGCCGTGTGCCATGTTGTGCACGCGGCGTCGAGTTGGCCTTGCTGGATCTGGACGGCTCCGAGGTAGCCCAGTGTCACGGAGTGGGTCCGCTGGAACTGCTTGCGCCTGGTGCGGACGCTGTGCTGGAACTGCTTCTCGGCGCCCTTGAGATCGCGCGAGGTCGCGCAGCGCCGCGGCGGTCTCGTGGGCGAGGCTGGCTTCGCCGAAGAAGAACACGCGGCCTGGTTCGTCGTCCCCCTCGGAGGCGTGGCTGAGGTCGCTCTCGGCCTGAAGCAGGGTGGCCAATGCCGCCTTTTTCTGGCCTGTGGCGGCAAGACCGCGGGCGTGGACGACGCCCAGCAGGGCTCGTTCCCGCCAGGTGGCGTTGGTGTACCGGCGGGCGGACAGCGAGTCTTCGGACAGGCGCACGGCCTCGGCCGGCTGGTTGAGGTCAACGGCCTGGTGGGCCATGGCCCGGATGATGTGCCCGGCCAGTGGTGCGTCCCCGGCTTCCTCGGCGAGCTGGGTGGCGACACGGAACCATTGCAGCGCCACCGTGTGCTCGCTGGCGTCGAAAGCGGTCCAGCCGGCGAGGTAGGCCAGTTCTCCTGCTGCCGAGCTCATGGCCCTACGCACGTTTTCGGAGGGGTAGTGGCCGGAGAGGAACTCGGCGACTTCGTTGCGGAGGTAGGCCACGAGAGCGCTCCGGCCGACGCCTCGGCCGCCGCGCTGCTGGTCGCGGCGGGAGAAGAACGCCGCCATCTCTTGGACGTTTTCCACGTCCTGGGCGGTGACCGTGTGCGTCGACAGCGGCTTGCGGTTGCGTGCGCGTTCGGCCGCCTCCTCCCACCACGATTCGTTGGGCAGCGCCAGGCCGGCAACCGAGTACGCCGAGTTGACCAGCACGCGCCGGCGATCCATGTCCATGTCCGTACCCCCGAGCGTCACCAGCGTCGTCAAGGTGTCGACGCTCCACTCGGGCGGCTCCAGCTCGGTCCCGGACTCGGGTGCCAGGCCGATGTCGGCGAGTGTGACGACGCGGCCAAGACCACGCGAGAGCGTCTCGCACAAAATACCGGGTGCCCGGCCGCTGGGCTTGGTGCCACCGATCCAGCGGGTGATGGACGACCGGTTCGTCCCGTCCAGTTCGTGAGCGCCGTTCTCCGCCGCTACGGCTCGAAAGCGAGCCACCAGGCGTGCTTGAGGCAGGCCCAGTTCCTGGATGACGGCTTCCAGCCGACGGTTGCGTGTGCGCCCCATAGTGGGCCCCTGTCCCCGAAAAGATCTTGCACCACGTGCACCAAGTCCGTGGGCCGATCGGGATACCGCCAAGCCCTCGGACGCGGTTCTCTCGTGAAGACGATATTCCTCCAACGCCCCTGCGGTGTTGGGGAATCGGCCACCTCATGCATACGCGCTCGGGCTGTTACCAAAAACAGCCCTTCGCTATCCGGCCAGAAGGAACCGAACGTGCACTACCTGACGCGGAGAAGAGCCAGCGGCTGTCGGCCGCATGCCGTCGTCGAGCACGACGGCGCGGTCCGAGGAGCGTGCGCAGTGACCAGAACCCCGACCAACACCCTTGCTATCGCAGGCGACTTGAGGAAGCCATCGGACGACGAGGCGCCGCGCTGCTTCCAAACCGCGGACGCACTCCGCGCCGACCTGGCTGTCATCCCCCCGACGCGCCGCAGGCTGCGCGCCTTCCTGTGCCGTTCGGGCCTGGGGGAGATCGCGGACATGGCCGCCCTGCTCTCCACGGAGCTTTTGGCCAACGCCGTGACGCATGGCTGCAGCGAGTTCCCCCCGAAGACCGAGGTCACCATGACGGCGACGTACGACGGCCAGCGACTGCGCCTGGCGGTCCACGATCCGTCCGACAACCAGCCGCGTCTGGGCTCGGCTTCCGAGGACCAGGAGCACGGGCGCGGCCTGCTGCTCGTGGCTTCCCTCGCCGACCGGTGGGGAGTCACTGCGAACGCTGGCGGCACTGGAAAATCGGTCTGGCTGGAACTCGCGTACTCCTCCTCCCAGAGCGAGGAGGACTTGTGAGCACCCCCAGTCCGGCAGTCTTCACGTCGCTCTCCGGCCGTTCGGAGCATGCCCTCATCCGTCCGATCGCTGTGCCGGCTCCCCCTTAGCCGGGCGATGACAAAGTCTCCGTTCTGGTGCCGCGCCGTCCCCGTCCTGCTGCGGCCCGGCACCAAAACGGGTTCGTTCCCCTGGCACACGGCGTCACGAGAGCGGCGTGGGCGGACACGCACGACGAAGGACCTGCCTGCAGATCCCCACGCTGCCCTCTGCCCTGATCGCCGTGGCCCGTGCCGCGAAATGCCGCTCTGCCCCATCCGACCGACGGGATTCCCGTCCTGACCGGAGAGCTGATGATTCCCCTGCTGACCACTCGCCATACTTGGCAGATTCAATCCGGCGAGACTCCCCTCCCGCCCACACTCCCAAGCGACTTCGACGTCGTCCGCGTCAGCATGGGCCTCGGCATGGCTTCGATCGACACGATGCTCGACGCAAGCCGCGAGGTCGGACCGCTGCTGTGCTGCATCACCCACCGCGTGCTGCTCGTCCCGGTCGAATCCGGCACCGCTGACCGGTGGCTGCCACCGCTTTCCGCTTGCAGCAGCGGCCCGTCCTTCCAGTGCCTCACCAGGGGGTATCAGCCGCCCTGTCGAGCCCGATTCTGGCTCAGTGTGCCCGAGCCGACGGCGGCCGCGGTCACGGAGCCGGCGGGCCTTCACGAGTCGCTCAGTCAGACACGGGCGCGGATGCGGCGGGTCTGCGGCACGCGTGGGCGCGAGGTATGCCATGCCTGACTACATCGCGATCGCCCAGACCGCCGTCACCACCGACCGCCGTCGCCGAGCCCGCGGCTCGTACACCTCGAACCAGGGAGTTCCCCAGTGAAGCCGCCGACGCAGCGCACCGTCGCCCTCGTGCGCCCGACCGACTCAACACCCACGCAACAACCTTCTGGAACCGGGGCCGAGCATGGTGACGGCGCACAAGCGGTTGTGCCTGGTGTCCCTGTCTCCGTGCCGGACGATGCGCCGTTCAAGCTGAGTGCCGTCTTGACCTGGCCGCTGTCCGGGGAGACCGCGCGGAATCTGGTACTCGGCCGACTCCGCAAGATCGGCTGGGGCGGCGACGAGGACGCGGCGGGCCGCGTAGCGGACGTCCTCGCCACCAACGCCGCAGCACACGCGGCGCCCCTGGACTGCGACGGGACCCCGCTGAGGCTGGTCATTCTCCCCAACAGTCAGCTCCTCATCGAAGTCGACGACGGAACCTCGGAATTCCCTGACTTCGACAAGGTCGTGGAGGGCGCTCCCGCGGGGTGCGGCCTGTGGTGGGTGAACCACTACCGAGGCCGGCTGACCCACTACCCCCTGCTGGACGAGCAGGGCGAAACGGTCGGCAAGACCGTGCAGGTTCTGCTCCCGGTGTCGCGGGAGGAGGTCGCGTGACCCCCACATCGGTTTCGCACCGCCGCGGCCGTCGACGCCGCACACAAGCGGAGCGCTACATCCTCGAACAGGTGCGAGCAGCCATAGCGATGCCCCTGGTCTTCCTGGCGGCCCTGCTGTGCGTTGCCGTCGTTGCCTGGCAGGTGGCGGACCTGTCGGTGGCTCCGCTCGTGCTCGGTCTGGCGTTCGGCGTAGGTGCGGCGGCAATCCTCGGAGCCCTCCGTGTCCAGGCGGCTGCCGCCGCCCTGCAGCGGGCACGGGAAGCGGAACTCGCCGCCCTGCAGCAGACACGGGAAGCGGAATTCGCCGCCATACGGCAAGCAGAGGCGGCGGGGCTGCAGCGGATCACCGACGCAGGAAATGCCGTCGAGAAGGCTCTGCTGTGGACGGCCGACGAGCTGTGCCGAGGCGGAAGGCCACCGGTTCCCGACAGTCTCCCGCCGCTCGAGGGCGACGGGCCGGTGGCGGAACTCGAAGGACTGCTGGCAGAGGTACAAGTCCAGGCCGTACAGGCTCTGCTCCGCGTACACGACGAATCACAGCTGACTGTACTCGTGGGGCTTCTCCACCACCTGTCGCGGCGTGAACACGCCTTCATCAAGCGGGCCTTGGAAGCACTGGACGAGCTCGAGAACCTGACCGACGACCCGGAGCTGCTGGCCAAGGCCTACGAAATCGACCACCTCGTGACACGGATGCGCCGCTTGGTGGAGAGCAAGGCGGTGCTGGGCGGCGACTCACTGCGCAGCGAACGCCGCCCGGTGCCCGTGGTGACAGTACTGCGCGGCGCCGTCTCAGAGGTGGAGCACTACTCGCGGGTCGCCGTGGCGGCGAGCACAGTCGGAGCCGAGCTTGCTCTCCCCGGACACGTGGGGCCCGACTTCTCGCACCTGGTGGCCGAGCTGATCGAGAACTCCTGCACATTCTCCGACCCGAACACGAAGGTGCACGTCCGGGCACAGCCGGTGTCGACCGGCCTGGCGGTCGAGGTCGAAGACCGTGCGATGCCGATGAAATGGCAGGATCGGGAGAAGCTGAACCAGCTCCTGGCGGCACCGGAAGAGGTCGACGTCAGCACCCAGCTGCGCGAGGCGAAGATCGGCCTCCTTGTGGCCGCGAAGATCGCACACCGCCACGGCATGTCGATCAAGCTGTCCGAAAACGCGACGGGCGGCACCACGGCCCTCGTGGTCGTACCGGCCAAGCACCTCGTCCCGGTCGAGGCTGAAGAGGTCCGCCCCGCCCGCCAAGCAACGACAGCCCCGGCTCCCGGCCGGCCGTCGCCCGCCGCTCCGCCGTCTCCTCCGACGGCTTCGGAGGCGGGAGAGCGAACGCAGCCCGCACCCGTTGAGGCACACCAGGCACCCGCCCTGGCCAGTCCCGGGCATCCCGCAGCCCCGCCGCCGCTGCCGCAACGCGTCCCCGGACAGCTGCGCATCACCAACCCCGCTGACCGGCCGGGGCCGCCCGCGAGAGCAGCCCGAGCGAACCTCGCCGCCGCGTTCCTTGACGGCCAGAAGGCTGCGCAACCCCAGCAAGGCGCCGCAGCCGAACCGCCGCCGCAACCATCCGGCACGGGCGAACCCCCGGCCAGCCACCCGTAACCCCCACCCCCGCGGCCTGCCCTCGCAGGGAAGGCCACTGATTCCGCATGGAGCGAATTCACCGTGACCACTCCTGACATGATCCCCCACAGCGGCGACGACAGTGCGGCAGCTCCTCCGGTCGACATGAACGACCACCAGAAGAAGATGGCCTGGCTGCTGAACCAGTTCGTTTCCCAGATCCCGGGTGTAACGCACGCCCTGCTGGTATCGCGAGACGGCATCAAGCTGCTGGACAGCGACATCCACCCGGACTGGGCGGACCCGTGGGCCGCCGCCTTCTGCGGCTTGGCCTCGCTGGCGCAGAACATCAAGGGGCCGCGCGGCGAAAAGCTCCCGCCGTCGCAGATGATCATCGACCGGGCGGACTGCTTCTTCTTCCTGCAGTTCGCGGGCACGAGCGCGGTCTTCAAAAACCATCCCGGCAGCGTCGGTGGCACGGTCGAGACCGTGCTCGGCGTGATCACCGAGCCGGACGCCGAAGTCAGCACCGTGGGGTACGAGATGCAGAACCTCGTGAACAAGTTCGCGCCGTTCATGGTCACCCCGGTCCGCCAGGACGTCTGATGAGCCCGGACAGGCAGCACACCGCGTTAGCAGCCAGGACCGCCACGGACTCTTCCTCGTTCGTGCGGAACTACACGCTGACCGGAGGTCGCACCCGTCCCCGCTACCCGCTGAGCCTGGAGACGGAGCTGGAGCCCGGCTCCGGCAGACCAGGCCCGGGCCTGCCCGAGGAGTGCCGGCAGATCCTGGCCTTGTGTCAGCAACGGCGGCGCTCGGTCACCGAGCTGGCCGGCACCATCCGCCGCCCCGTGGCCACCGTGAGGGTCCTGCTCTCGGACCTGCTGGACACGGGCGCCCTGGTAGTGCCCGTGACGACTGGCTACACCGAGCCCGCTGATAAGTCCCCGCTCGGGCCGCGCCCGACCCGACAGTTGCTGGAGGCACTGAGTGTTGGCCTCGCCAAGTTGTCCGATGACCCCCCCTACCCCAAGGCCGGCTGAGCCGGTGGTGCCCTCTGGTGCGGGCGCCCGACTGAACGAAGTCGGCGGGCCTGTAGCCCTGAAGATCCTGGTCGCTGGAGGGTTCGGGGTCGGTAAAACCACGTGCATCGGCGCTATCAGCGAGATCGAGCCGCTGAACACCGAGGAGTACCTGACCCAAGCGAGCGCCCGCACCGACAACCGGGCGGGTGTGGAAGCGAAAGACACGACCACGGTCGCCTTCGACTTCGGCCGCAAGAGCTTCGCGCCACCCGACGTGCCCCTACCGCTGGAGCTGTTCTTGTTCGGCACTCCAGGCCAGGACCGGTTCGTGGATCTCTGGCACGACCTGTCCCGCGGGGCAGTCGGCGCCGTCGTCCTGGCCGATACCCGCCGTTTGGACAGCAGCTTCGCCGCAGTCGAGTTCTTCGAGCAGATCGGCCTGCCGTTCATCGTCGCCGTCAACGAATTCGAGGACGCCTACCGCTACCCCGAAGACGACGTCCGCCAGGCCCTCGGAGTGGCGGCCGACATTCCCTTGGTGGCCTGCGACGCGCGGGTGACCTCCTCCGTCGCCAAGGCCTTGCTCACCCTTGTCCGGCACGCCCTAACCAGTGCCCCGACCGGCCCCGCCCACCCCACCGACACCGCCCTACAGGACGCCTGATGACACAGAACTCCCCCATCCACGTGCCTCCATACACCGGCCCCAACGCCCGCCTCCCCACGCGGAGTGAGCGCGGCCTGATCGTCCCCCCTGCCGGCGCGATCCGCACGGGCAGCGAAGTCCAGGCCGAGGAGGAGGCCCGCCAGGCCCTGATCCGGCGCCTGGGCGTTCCCACTCACGCGCATGCGTTCTACGACCACTTCGCCACCCAGATGGCGGAGGCCTCTGGCTTCCTCTACGGGATGGTCAACCTCTTCCTGGAGGAGCAGACCTTCATCGGCCTGCACAACCCGGCGGAGGACAGCGGTCACCCCATCATCGGCCGCACCATGAGCCGACGCGACGGCTGGTGCCCCGATGTGGTCCGGCGCAAGAAGGCGCTGCCGCTCAACGACGTCCGCGCGTCCCCCCGCTTCTACGGCAATCCTGTCGTCGATGCCGTCGGCATTCACGCGTACTTCGGCGCCCCGTTGATCCACGAGGAGACCGGAATCGTGCTGGGCACAGTGTGCATCATCGACCCCGAGCCGCGACTCCTCACCGATGCCACCCGCCTCAGAGACATCGTCAAAGGCACCGGCGGCACGGTCATGAAAGAGATCACCGCCGCCGCGCCGCAGTCCTGATCCTCCGCCACCTTCACCCGGGCTACCCATACGCGGATCCGGCCGCACCCAACTTGCGACCACCCAAGGGAGAGGGACCGACCATGCCGACCACGCTCATCCCAAATCTCACCCCCGAGCAGGATCTGCTGTGGCAGGAAGCCGACGCCTTCGCTACAGAGGAGATCGCCCCCCGCGTGGCGGGCATGGAGGAAACGCCTCACCACGTCGAGCGCGACATCCCGCAACTCCTTGCGGCCCGCGGCTGGTTCGGGGTGACGATCCCGAAGGCCTTCGGTGGGCTGGCCGCCGGCCACGTCGCCAAGACGATCCTGATTCACCGTATGTCGAAGGTGTCCGGGGCCGTGGGCGCGATCCTGCAGGCTGACCTGATACCGGTGGCGGCCCTGGTGAACTGGGCCAACGACGAGCAAAAGGCGTACTGGCTGCCGCAGGCCGCCGAGGGCTCGGCGCTGCTGTCGATCGCGGTGACCGAGCCGGAGACGGGCGGCCACATCGGCGGCATGGAGACTGTCGCCGAACGCGACGGCGACGACTGGGTGATCACCGGCAGCAAGGTGCACATCGGCAACAGCCACCTCGCCAACCTGCACATCGTCATCGCCCGCACCGCCCCCGAGGGCACCCGGCCCTCGCAATCCCTGACGGCATTCCTCGTCGAGCACGACCGCAACGGCCTGACCGTCCAGCCCCACCGGCCCGGTCTCGGCCTGCACGGCTTCTCCCGCGGCCGTCTCGACTTCGACCACGTGCGCGTGCCCGACACCAGCCGGCTCGGCGAAGTCGGGAAAGGCATGGACGTCGCCAAGTCCAGCAGCATCCGGTGCGGGCTGCCCAACCTGACCGCGGTCAGTCTCGGCCTCCACGAGGCGATGGTGGAGCTCACCACCCGCTACCTGCAGGAACGCCGACGCTACGACGGCACCCTCTTGGACCTGCCTGTCCTACAGGACCGCATCGGAGACATGGAGGCCAGGTTCCAAGCCGCCCATTACCTCGCCTACCAGGCGGTCGGCCTTCTCGACCAAGGCCTGTTCCCCGAATCGGCCTTGGTCACCGCCAAGTACATGGGTCACGAAATGGCGGTCTCCTCGGGTCAGGACGCCATGAACCTGCACGGCGCCCGGGCCCTGGACTGGGACTACCCCATGCAACGCCTGTGGCGGGATATCCAGCACACATACTCCCCCGCCGGCACCGGAGAGTTCCAGCGCATCCGCCTCGGCCAGAACCTCCTGGCGGAGAGCCCTCCCTAGTCGTCCAAGCGTCTGGCGGCATCACCCCGCCTTCTCGCCCCCACCCCGCCCGACTCCCGCGCGCAGGCAGCGTTCCCTCCTTCCGCTCCAGCGCGCGGGTTCCCCCGCCCTGCCGCCGGGAGCAATTCCTGTTCCCCCCTCCCGGCGGCAGGGTCCCAGACACACCTACACGAGCGCCGCCGAGAGGAAGCCCGCCATGTGCCGGCACGATCCGCCCTGTCCCCCCGCGCACGCACCCGACCGGGACGCGGCTGCGGTAACCGCGCGCGGTGACGCTCAGGGCTGGGCACTCCTGTGCAACGGCATCGTGCGTTTCGACGACACCGGCGAACTCCTCCCGGACGGGCGGATCGTCGCCCCCCACCGGGCCACACCCGAGGCAGTGGCTGCATGAGCACTCCGACGGCAGAAGCCCGCCACGTAGCCGTGACCACCTCAGCCGCCGAACCGCTGACGGTGCATCTCCGGCCCGCGACCGAGGCCTACGACTACGAGCACTACCGAAACCTGCTCGCCGACCCGTCGGTACTCACAGACAACTTCGCGGTCTGTGTCCACCGAGCACCGCTCCTTGCCGTCGCGGTCGGAGGCCCCCGCCGTGGCGGCTACCTCTCCGTGACGCAGCCCGAGATCGGCGAGTCCATCCGCCGCCTGCTACTCGGGCGGCCCGGCTTCTGGAACTTGCGGATGTACCTGTCGCCCTGGACGGACACCTGCCACGTCCTGCGATGGGGCCACGAACCGCCGCACGGCGGCCACGACGCTGCCCTCGGCCGCTTCTACGGATACCGCCCCGAAGCCATCAATACGTACCTCCGCGAGCGCACGGAGGCCGGATGATCCCGCCGCGCCTGACAACGAGCGCAGTACTGCAGGACCCCACAGGGCGCCCTCAGCACGCGAACTTCGAAGCGTTAACGAGGAGATAGACGTGCAACGCCTCGGCCGCTCTGGCGGTGCGACAACGGAACATCTCCTCCCATCCAAGGAGGACATCGGCAGCGGGCTGTTCATCGCCCCGTACGAAGAGGAGTCTCCTTGCGACGTCGAGGTCGTCTTCGAAGAGGACGGCCACATCGGTTACGTCGACGAGCGCCCGGAGGACCGGGACATCGACGGAATTCTGTGGCAGCGGTGGGGCGGTACTCAGACCGGCCCCCTCCAGTGGTCAGAGCATTACCCCGACCGTCAGCGCGCGGTGATGGAGCGCCCGCATCGCTGCGGGCGGTGCACAGGAGAACCGGACCGCGACGAGCGCGGGATGCTATGGCTACTGAACGCGAACCAAGGGGCCCAGGCAAACCTGACGTTTCCGCGGGACATCCTCACTGCCACGCCAGCTATGTGCCGTGAGTGCGCCGACCGTGCTCTGCGGGCCTGCCGTGTACTTCAGGCCGGCTTCATCGCCCTGCGGGTCCCCGAGACTGAACTCGTCGGCGTTAAGGGGACCCTTTACTCACCTACTTCCCCTCCTCAGGCCGACCGGTTCGTTCGCTTCGACGACGACGCGATCCACCGGGTGGTCGCACGCCAGCTCATGCTGGAGCTGCGTGACGCCGAGCTCGACGAAGACACCCTGTCGCCGCCAAGCCACGGGGGACGTGCGCCCACTGCGGTTCCCGGCCCTGTGTGGGGGTGGCAGTGATGACTGTTCGTCGGATTGCCCTGTTCGACCTGGACAACACCCTCACCGACCACACGACAGCGTTCACCCTGTGGGCCGCCGAGTTCTCCGGCGCCACCGGCGTTCCGGTTCCCTGGCTATTGAAGGCTGAGGAGCGGCACGACGGTGCGCGGCATCGCTTCTTCGAGGAGATCAAGAACGTCTTCGGAGTCCGGGAGTCCATTGCCGCCCTCCACGGCGCCTACCGGCAACGTTCAGCCGAACTCGTGCCCCACCGCCCGGAGGTGTGTGCCGCCGTTAAGGCGCTGGTGGAAGACGGATGGGGGCTGGGCGTGGTCACCAACGGTGCGCCGGACGCACAGCGGGCCAAGCTCGAAGTGGCCCAACTCGACCAGTACTTCGGCTCGGTGGTCATCTCCGGCGAGTACGGCGTCCGCAAGCCCGATCCCGAGTTGTTCCGAGTGGCGCTCGACGAGCTTCACGCCCGCGCAGGGACAGGGGCGGCGATGGTCGGGGACTGCCTGGCCACGGATGTCGAGGGCGGGTTGCGGGCGGGGCTGCACACCGTGTGGGTCGCGGGTGAGCGTGCCCGCCTGCCTTCGGACCCCATGCCCACGCGCACCGTTCAGACCGTGGTGGAGGCCGTCGACTGGCTGCGCACCGCCGCTCTGTCCCCGGCGCGTGCGCCCGCGCTCATGGTCTAGATCCCGGAGTCCCGCATGAACCGCAAGAACGTCTGGCGGGTGGCCACCTTCGTGCTCGCCATCGGGGTCCTGATCCTCGCCGCCGAACTACGCACACCGCTCTGACCAGTGAGACAGACCAACGCACCGCCCGCACCACCACGCGCGACCCGCGCGTGAAGGCCGCCCGCCGCTGAGCGGGCGGCGGAGCCGCAGAGACGACATATCCACCACGGTGGCCCTTCCTCGAGGGTGGGACCACCCACACAGGACGGACATCCATGGCTGGGCGTATCGAGGACTACGCACTCATCGGCGATCTGCAGACGGCTGCGCTGGTCTGCCGGGACGGCACAGTGGACTGGCTGTGCCTGCCCCGCTTCGACTCGCATGCCATCTTCGCCGGCCTGCTGGGCACCGAGGAGCACGGTTTCTGGCGGCTCGGCCCGGCGCACGCCTCGGACGCCCAGCCGCCCACGGCGGCCCGGCGCAGCTACCGCGGCGACTCGCTGATCCTGGAGTCGGAGTGGGACACGCCGCGCGGCACGGTCCGGGTGACCGACTTCATGCCGCCGCGTGACGGCGCTCCGCAGCTGATCCGGATCGTGGAGGGCATCTCGGGCCGGGTGCCCATGCGTTCGGCGCTCAGGATGCGTTTCTCGTACGGCCGTGTGGTGCCGTGGGTGCACAAGCACGAGGGACGCACGGTCGCCGTCGCCGGCCCGGACTCCGTGTGGTTCGACACGTCCGCCGAGACCTACGGCAAGTCGCTGACGACGTACGCGGACTTCACGGTCGCTCCAGGTGACCGGATCGCGTTCACGATCTCGTGGCAGCCCTCGCACAAGGAGCCGCCGCCGCTGCCGGCGCCGGAGCAGTCTCTGGAGGCGACGGAGGAGTTCTGGCGGGAGTGGGTCGAGCACTGCACGTACCACGGCCCGTACCGCGAAGCGGTGATCCGCTCACTGATCACGCTGAAGGCACTGACGTACGCCCCCACCGGCGGCATCGTCGCCGCGCCCACCACCTCCCTGCCGGAGGAAATCGGCGGCAACCGCAACTGGGACTACCGCTACACCTGGCTGCGCGACGCGGCCATCACCCTGTCCTCCCTGCTGCGCACCGGCTACCGCGAGGAGGCCCGCTCCTGGCGCGAGTGGCTGCTGCGGGCGGTCGCGGGCGACCCGGAGAACCTCCAGATCATGTATGGCATCGCGGGCGAGCGCGAGCTCGGCGAGGCGCTGCTGGACTGGCTGCCCGGGTACGAGTACTCCGCGCCCGTGCGGGTCGGCAACGGCGCCGCGCACCAGCTCCAGCTCGACGTGTACGGCGAGGTTGCCGAAACCCTGCATCTTGCCGGTCTGTTCGGGCTCGAGCAGGACCCCGACTCCAGCCGCCTGCTGATCACCCTGGTCACCTACTTGGAGAGGCACTGGGACCAGCCGGACGAGGGCATCTGGGAAGTACGAGGCCCACGTCGCCACTTCGTCCACTCCAAGGTCATGGCCTGGGCGGCCGTCGACCGCGCCGTTCAGCTCATCGAAGCCGGACATGCCGACGGCCCGCTCGAGCGCTGGCGTGAACTGCGCGACACCATCCACCACGACGTGTGCGAGAAGGGCTTCGACACCGGGCGCAACACCTTCACCCAGTCGTACGACTCGATGGAGCTGGACGCGGCACTGCTGCTCATCCCCCAGGTCGGTTTCCTCCCGCCGGACGACAAGCGGGTGATCGGCACCATCGAGGCCATCCAGCGCGAGCTGACGACCCCCGGCGGCCTGATCCTGCGCTACCCCACGGCCGGCGCCGAGACCGGTACAGACGGCCTGACCGGCGACGAGGGCGCCTTCCTCGCGTGCTCGTTCTGGCTGGTCGAGTCCCTGACGATGATCGGCCGCCGCGTGGAAGCGGTCGCTCTGTTCGACAAGCTGCTCGGCATCGCCAACGACATCGGGCTGCTCGCCGAGGAATACGACTGCGCCAACGGCCGGCAGCTGGGCAACTTCCCGCAGGCATTTTCGCACTTCGCTCTCGTGGCCGCCGCACTCCGGCTTGCCTCCACGGAACCGGACATCTCCCGTGGCAAGGCCCTCGTCCTGGATGCAGCTGCCTGACCTCACAGCCCCGGGCCGCACTTGGCCGGGCATTGCCCCGCTCCGTTGACCGACGAACAGGACCCCGACCCGTGTCCACCCCACCGCCCTACCGCATGACGCCCGGCCCCGCCCGGCAGGAGGACCGCGACCAGCTCGCCGCCGATCTGGCCTTCTGGCCCCAGGCGCGTCCTGCCCTGCGCCCTCACGTAGAAGCTCTCATCACCCTCCTGCAGCACGGCGACGGCGCCGAGATCGTCACGCTCACCGGCGACGACCGGCTCCTCGCGGCGCTGCACCTGGTACGTGAACCGCTGCTCGTCGACTGGGCCATACCGACGCGCACCGAGCCCAGCCTGATGCTGTGCCACCTCGTGAAGTCGCCGGATGCCCCCGTCGGGGAACCGGTCCTGCGACTGGTCACCCTGTGGGCGACCGCCTTCGCCGCCCGGCTAGGCAGACAGTGGATACGGGGCGAAGTCCCGCTGTCGCCCGGGAGTCCTGCCAACGGGCTGCTGGCTTTGGCGAAGGACACCGGATGGGGGCATGAGAAGACCGTCAGCGCGCCGAGCGGTGAGGTGGCCCTGGTGCAATACAGGGCCGAACCGCGCCCGCACCTGGACCTCTTCCTTCACTGCCAAGTGCCCATCCTCCCCGTCCCGGCGGGTCCCACGGCGGTACGCCATGACCACTGACACGCTCGGCTCCCCACCGTGCGCACCGCAGTGCGACGTTCCCTCCCTGCCCCATGTCCTGGTCGGCGCGCTGATGCGCCTCTACCGCACGCGCGCCGGACTGAGCGGTCAGCAGGCCGCGGACATCATCGGTGCATCGTCCAGCAGGATCGGCGCGCTGGAGCAGGCCAGAGCTCCGATATCGGCCACGACCGCGGCCGCCCTGCTGGGCGCCTCCGGAGCACCCGACCGCGAGGTGCAGGAGGCACGTGGCCTCCTGACGCATCCGGGCCATCAGCACCGCCTGGACGGTTTCGCTCCGTCGGAGGCATGGGTGGAGGCGCTGCAGGCCAGCGCCCGGTACGCCCTCGTGTACAGCGCCGGTCCGCTCCCGGCGTCTCTTCTTCCTCTGTCGGACCGACCGGCCCTCGCCGCTCCAGGCCGACGTCCGGCGTCCTCACACCGGTGCCGGACGGTCCTACTGCTGCACGAGAGCGTGCTGGAGCGGACGCCCGACGGACTGTCCCGCCTCATCCCTTTGGCCGAGGACGGGGCGATCACCATGCATCTCGTGCCGGAGCCTCTCGCCGAACCTGTCTCGCTGCTCGCTGAGTTCATGTGCACCGCATGGGGCTGGGACGGAAGCAACGCTCAGCGGCTCCGCCGCCAGGTCTATGTCGCCCACGATCTCATCCAGGCGCAGGGCGGCGTACGCAACGGCCCCGCGGCGACAGGCCAGCGCCAACTGATGGAGGAGGCCGTCCGCAGGGCGCTGCCGTCCCCGTGGAGCCTGCGCCAGCTGCGGCAAGCCGCCCACGAACAACAGCAGTCATCCACCGCGGCCTCAGGGAGCCGCGCTGCCCGGCCGGCGGCTCCAGCTCAAGCCTCGATACGGGACCGCCGGGCAAGGAGGTCGGCGTGAACCTCCCCGTGCGCACTGTGTCGGCGGCCCGCCCTCACACCACTACCTGATCCCTACGCCCTGTCCTCATCCCACCTCAGCCGGAAGACACATCGTGATCACCGTGTACGTCCTGAACGAGACTCCCCGCAACGAGGAACTGGCCGAGCAAATCCAACGGATCCTCACGGAGGCGATGCCCGCGGTGGAGAAGGTCACAGGACTGCCCCTGCCGGACAACGGGACGGTCGACCTCGTGGACCCTGAAGGGCTCGGCAGGGCATGGTGCGCCTTCCTGCGCCGCCAGCTCGCACGCGACACCGCAGGGCTCGACCTCTCCGATCGGCAGCAGAGATGGATTGCCGCTATGCCGGAGGGAGCCCGTATGGCAATGCGCAGATTCTGGAAGAGCGAGATATCCACCCTCATCGCGAACAGCGCCGGCCGCCCGTCGACTCTACTCATCCCCGAGGCCTTGGACCTCCAAGGCCTGACCGCACCGGACCAGCTGTGTGAACTGCTGGTCTACGCCCTTGCCCAGCAGGCACAGGTCGCGGCGTGCGATGGGAACCTCGTTCCACCCCCGGCCTGGCCGCAGGTCCGCGCCAGCAGGAACGTCGTTAGCCTCCTCAGCACAGGCCACGCGCAGTGGACGAGCGACCAGGCGACCCCGCTCATACTCGGCAAGCCCGTCACCCGCGACCAGCGACGGAGCCCTCTGAAGGCGGCGCTCCGCGTCCTCGATCTCGGATCGTCCCGGCAGGAGGCCCGCGCCAAAGCCCTTGTTGGACAAGCCATGTCGGCCGTCGGGCCGGACACCTTCAACCGCGTGTGGAGCGTGGCTGGCCTGGTCCCCACTCTCGACGAACTCCGGGATCCCGCGCGCTGGATCAAGCGCCTGCCCGCCTGACCCGACCTCCCGTACTGAACGGCACTTTCGTGACTCCCCTGTTCCGCACCCTCGTACGTCCATCCGCTTCCGCCAGCCCGGCGCAGGCCTGGGAGATCCCCACCCTGCCCGGCGGGGAACCGGGCCGTGAGGCGTACGCCCTGCTGGGCTCGGCCTGGCGCAGCTCTGCAGCCCGGCTCGTCGACACCGGGCGCGGCTTCGACGTCGTACGGGCACCCCGTCCGTACGCCTCCGCGGCCCTGGACCAGCTGCGCGAGCACGGCGCCCGCCGCGGTGCCGTGGCCGCCGAAGGCGACTGCTGGACCTTCTTCGTCCCGCCGGGCTCCAATGACCGCCCCTGGCCGTCGTACGCCGACTACGTCAGCGGTCCTGCTGTGTGGGTGCCGCCTCGAAGCGCACGCAGTGATGATCTCCACTTGCGGTGGATCACCCGCGAGCCGGCCGGACACCTGCTGGCCGATCCACACTGGCTGTCGGCCCTGCTGACCGATCCTCAGTCGGTGTCGGCGCTGCTCGCCGAGGAGTGGTGACCTTGGACGCCGTTAATGAACTCCGCGACGAAGAGATCCACTTCCTCAGCCCGAAGCGAGCCGGTCAGGCCCACCGCGTATACCGGGGCCTGCGAGAGGCGATCACCACTGGCACCATCCCGCCCGGAACGCTCCTCGACTCCTCCAGGGACCTGGAGAGCGGCTACAAGGCGGACCGCCACGTCGTGGCCGCCGCCCTGCGCGGTCTCGCGCGGGAAGGCCTGGTCCACCTTCACCACGTGGGCGCACGTGTCGTCGACGTTCCAATACAGGCGGCCCCCAAGCAGACACCCGAATTCGTTGAACGCGCGATGCGCCAGCGCCTCGCGGCCGGCGTCTACAAGCCCGGGACATTCCTCCCCCGCACCTCGACGATCGCGAAAGAGTTCGGACTTGCCACACCCGCGTGCCGCAGCGCCATCCAGCCGCTGGTCCACGTGGGATACCTCGTCGGCTCAGTGAATCCGAGGGGCACTCTGGTCACACACGACGTCGCCGAAGTCCAGCCCGAGGAACTGCTCACACCGGCCTCCAGCAGAACGCGTTCGATCCCGCACACCCAGCGGTACGCCGCGTTCGGGGAGAGCAAGACCCTCAGCGACTGGACCGGGGACCGCCGCTGCGCAGTCGCCTACGGCGTGCTGCGCAGAAGGCTCGTCGAGAGCGGATGGGATTTCCAGAGAGCTCTCACAACGCCACTGCTCCTGTGACGCACAGACCGGACGCCTCCTCACCAATCCCCGCAGCGCCCCTTTCGAACTCAAGCCCGCAGGCGTCTGCCCGCCCCATGCACTCACGTCAACAGGCAGGACGCCGATGATCCGACCCTCTGGAGGACCCCCTTTGTACAGCGAGATCAACACCTCAGTCCCCAGCTCAGCACGCATCTGGAACTACTGGATGGGAGGCAAGGACAACTACGAAGTCGACCGGGTGGCCGGCGACGAATACAGCAAAGTCGCCCCGCAGGTCGTGACCATGGCCCGCGAGTCCCGCCGGTACCTGATCCGCGCGGTGAGCCGCGTCGCCGGCGAACTCGGCATCCGTCAGTTCCTGGACATCGGCACCGGCTTGCCGACCTACGACAACACCCATGAGGTGGCCCAGCGGAGCGCCCCCGACGCCAAGGTCGTGTACGTCGACAACGACCCGCTCGTCCTCGTCCACGCCAGGGCCCTGCTCTACAGCAAAAACCCCCAGGGCGTCACCGAATACGTCGACGCCGACCTGCACGACCCGGAGAACATCCTCGAAGCGGCCGCCCGGACCCTCGACTTCACCCAGCCCGTCGCGCTGATGCTCATGGGCATCCTCGGCCACATCCGCGACTACGACGAGTCGACGTCGATCGTCCGCCGATTGCAGGACGCCCTGTGCCCCGGCAGCTACTTCATGCACTACGACGGCATCGACACCAGCACTCAGCTCCAGGAAGCCCAGCAGGGATACGACAACACCGGCGCCCTTTCGTACGTACTGCGCAGCCCTGAGCAGATCACCGCCTACTACGAAGGACTCGACGTGCTGGAACCCGGCATCGTCTCCTGCCCGCTGTGGCGGCCCGAGCCCGGCATCCCCGCGCTGCCGACAGACGTGTACGGCGGCGTTGCCCGTAAGCCGTGATGTGCGCCCTCCAGCGGGCCAACACGACTGGCTGCAACAGAAGCTGCCCGGCCTGACCATTTCCGCCGGAATCGCGAACCTGATGACGCGACGTTCCACCGCCCTTGACTACAGGAGTCGATATGCCCGACCGTCCCACGCCGCCGCCTCATCCTGAGACCCCGCTGCCGAAGATCAAGCGCCGCACGCAGCTCACCGGCGAAGAGGCGGTCACGTTCAGCAAGCAGGTCGTTGACGCGTACGCCCGCATGTCCATCCGCGCCATCTGTGAGGAGACCGGGCGGTCTTACGGTGCCATCTACAGAGTGCTCCAGGGCGCCGGTGTCACCTTCCGACCCCGCGGGTACCAGCACCCGCCCGCCCCGGGAAGTCTCCATGGTGAGGAATGAGATCGCCGGGGCCGCGCAGCTGAACGGCGTCGTCGTCCAGGCTGGACAGGTCCACGGCGGCATCCATCACCATGCCGTGGCGCAAGTTCTGCCACTGCCGCGGCAACTGCCCCGTGTTTCACCGAACTTCACCGACCGCGTGGACCCTGCGGGCACGCTGAGCGCGGCGCGCCGCGGCGGCACCACCCTGGCGGTGATCAGCGGGCCCGCGGGGGTGGGCAAGACGGCTCTTGCCACATGCTGGCTTGCCGCCGACGCGGCTGAGGACGAGGCGCAACTGCACGCCGACCTTGGCGGATCCGCCGGGCCGTTGGCGCCGGAGGTCGTGCTGCAGCAGTGGCTGCGCGCGCTCGGACTCGAGAGAACGCCGTCCAGTCTGCGGGAGCTGACCGGGCTGTGGCGCTCGGTCACAGCCCGCCGTGCGGTCGCGGTCCTGCTCGACGACGCAGCAGACGCCGACCAGGTCCGGCCACTGCTGCCCGCCGGCGTCACGAGCACGACCGTCGTGACGATCCGCCGCCTCCTGTGGGACCTGGCCGCCGACGGGGCCGTGCTTCTTCCCCTCGGACCACTCACCCCGCAGGCGGCAATCGAGTTGCTGGCCCGCTTCGCAGGCGAGGGACGGATGTCGGCGGACCCCGAGGCCGCTGCCCTCCTTGCCGAAAGGTGTGCGTACCTGCCCCTGCCGCTGGTCTTGGCCGGCGCCCGCTTGAAGTCCCGGCCCGCGCTCAGCCTTTCGGCGGTCGCCGACTCCCTGATTCACCCCGATCGTGAGGACCCCGCACGGATGGCCATCACCACTGGACTGACCCAGAGTTACGACAGCTTGGAGGCGAACGCCCAGTACCTCTACCGGTCGCTGGGCCTGTTACCGGCTGACCTCGTCGACCCCGATATGGTGGCCGCGGTCTGCCGCCTGGAGTGGGGCGAAGCCGACTGGCTGCTGGAGGTTCTCGCCGACGAACAGTTGCTGGAGCCGTGCGAGTCCGCTGCGGGCCAGCCGGCTCGCTACCGCGTGGGCTCGGCCGTACAGGAACACATGCGTGCCCGCGCCGCCCAGCACGACAGCGCAGACGACCGGGATAGCGTGGTGCGGCGACTGTGCGAATGGATGCTCTCGATCGCCACCCAGGCGCAGCAGCGGCTCACCCCCGCCCAGGGCACCCTCCGCCGCACGCTGTCCCCTCCTGCCGACGCCCCGGCCGTCTTCGACGACGATCCGGGGGCGATGGCCTGGCTGGAGGCGCATGAGCACGACCTCATGGGCGTACTGCAGGCAGCGGTGGCGGCCGGCTTGGACGAGGTTGCCTGGCAACTCGTCGACGCTTTCTGGCCGTGGTTCCTGCGCCAGCATCCCTACGCGTTGTGGGTGAAGGCGCACGAGCTCGGACTCCCCGCGGCCCGCCGCGCCGGCAACGCGGCCGCCGTGCGGCAGATGCTGCTCTCGGGCGCGATCGGCCTGAGCTCGGCCGGACGCCTGACGGACGCTGTCGGCTGGTACACCCAGGCCCTGGACGCCGCCCGGGTGGACGGTGACGTACGAGACGAGGGCCAAGCGCTGCTCGGCCTGGGATCGTGCCACCACAACTCCGGCCGCCCGCAGCAGGCTCGTCCGCTCCTGAACCAGGCCATCACGCAATGGGAGACGTGCGGCTACCCCCGGGGGATCGCGCTGGCGACGATCGTCCTCGGCGAGATCACCCTCGCGGAGGATCCCGGCCAGGCGGTGGATCTGTTCGCCCGGGCGCGGACCATGCTGCTGGCGGCCGAGGACCCCTACGACGCCACCCGCGCGCTCGTCCTGCAGGGCCACGCCCACGTACTCGCCGGCAACGCCGACGGTGGTGTCCGCGAGCTGGAGAGCGCCCTGGCGGCCCTCACCGCCGCCGGGAGCACGCTGTGGCGGGCCCGGGCCTTGGAGTATCTCGGCCAGGCGCACTCCGGCCGGGGCGAGATTGCTGCCGCACGCGAGTGCTACCAGCAGGCCGCGGACCTGTACGGGTCGATCCGGCCGGCGGACGCCGAACGGGTACGGGCCTTGGCGGGTGACCTGTGACTGCGGCCCGCCCTACGGCCGGTGACGGAGCTGCAGCCTCGATGAGGTCTTCCCCTCCGCTCGGCGCGAGTACCTACAACACGATTACGAACGGCACCTTCTACGGACCAACCGTGCAGGCCGGGACCATCCATGGCGGCGTCCACGTCCACGAGGCAGTCCTGGACCCGCTGATTCCGCGCCAGCTGTTCCCGGTGCCTGCCGCCTTCACCGACCGGGAAGACGACCTCGACGTCCTGACCAGTCAGATCGGGGAGGTTCCTGACTACGCCGTCCGTATCGTGGTGATCAACGGGCCCGGTGGCGTCGGGAAGACCAGCCTCGGCAACCGTCTGCTCCACGTGCTGGCTGCCGAGTACACCGGCGGTCAGCTCTACGCCGACCTGCTCGGCTACGCCGCCGAGGGCCCGGCAAGCACCAGCGAGATTCTCTCCCGGTTTCTGCGCTCCCTGCACCCTGGTGCGCAGCCCACCTCTGCCGAAGAACTGGCCGCCTGGTGGCGGTCGGCAACTGCCCGGCCGGGGCAGCGTGTGAGCATCCTGCTCGACAACGCCCGCAGAGCCGCCCAGGTTCAGTCTCTGCTCCCTGGCGGGAGCGGCCACCTCATCGTCGTGACCAGCCGCAGCACTCTGGCTGAACTGGCTCCCGACGGCGCCCTGCTGCATCGGCTGGGCCCCTTCGACCATGACGCCGCGCAGCAGTACCTCACCCGGTGCCTCGGTGACCAGCGCGTAGCCCGTGAGCCTGATGCCGCGGCGCAGATCACCCGCCTCGCTGCCGGCTCCCCTATGGCGATCGCGCTGACCGTGACCCACCTCGCCGCCAACCCGGACCAGCCCCTCGCCGAGCTCGCTTCCGGTGCCGCATCCAGTGCTCCAGCAGATTCTCCGCATCCCTCGCTTACTCACCAGGAGGCGGCCGTGACCCACGCCCTCGATCGTTCGTATTGGTCGCTTCCGCGTAGCACCCCTGCGCCGGCCGTCTACCGCCGCATGGGGTCGTTGTTCGCCCTCGACTTCGATGTGCCGCTGACGGCCGCCGTCTGCAACCTGTCGCGTTCGGAAGCCGAAGCCGCCCTCGATCAGCTGCATGAGCTGAAGCTCATCGAGCTTCGGGGCGAGGTCTCTTCCCGCGGACAGGTCTACCGGTTCCACGACATCACCCGGGACCATGCCCGCGCGCGGGCCACCATGGAGGCCACCTTCGGGGAACCGGAGGAGGTCCTGCAACGGGCCTTGGACTTCTACCTGGCGACCGCGAGCATGGCCGAGCGGATCCTGACACCCACCCATCGGCCCCTGCGCCGGGACTACGTCTACCCGCCCGCCGAACCGATCGAGTTCCCGGATGATGCAACCGCCCTGGCCTGGCTGTACGCCCAACGGGACAACATGCTGCACGCACTGCGTGCCGCGGCCGCCGGCCTGGACAGACCCACCTGGCAGCTGACCCACGCCATCTGGCCCCTGCTCCGCTCGTCCCACGACTACGAGCTGTGGTCCGAGAGCCACGAACTCGGCCTTCAGGCCGCGCGCCGCTGCCAGGACCGTGAGGCCGAAGTCGAAATGCTCAACACCTGGGGCGTCGGACTGCGCGGCGCCGGGAAATTCGAGGAAGCCGCCCAGACATTCACAGCCGTCCTGCAGATCGCCCGCGAGGAGCAGGACCATCGTGCCGAGTCCCAGGCACTCCACGAACTCGGGGCAGTGAACCTGCACGGCGGAGATCCGGCCGAGGCGGAAGCCTTCCTCCTTCAGGCTCGCCAGCAACGCACCAAGCTGGCCCGCACCAGCGAGTCCGAGCCCGACCGGCTCACCTACACGCGGGCCGTAGCGATCACCAACATCTGCCTCGGCCAGGCCCAACTCGAACTCGGCCGTGCCACCAAGGCGATCGAGACACTGACCGCCGCCCGTTCGACCCTGCTCGAGGTCGAGGACTGGTTCGATGCCGCGCGGGCGCTGGCGTGGCTCGCCCGGGCCTACGCCGCCGGAGGTGATCCCGGGAAGGGTGAGGAGTACGGCCGCCTCGCCGTCGCCGAGTGCGACGCATCCGGTTCGGCACGCTGGAGGGCCCATAGCCGGGAACTCCTGGGCCACACCCTCCGAGACAGCCGCCGACCCGACCTGGCCAGAAGCCTCTACGGAGAGGCGATCACGATCTGCTCCGCAGTGAGCCGCCGTGATGAGAGCCGCGTCCGTCAGGCCCTGCAGGACATCTCATGATCTCCTACTCATGGCGACGGCCAGCACCTCGTGGACCGTTGCCCCCGACGGGTGAGCAGCGCCTGTGTACCAACCTGCAGGGCGTACCCGTGGGGGCGAAGCACGACGACGAGGTACGTGTCGTGCTCGCGAACGTCAAGAACGACGGCGGGCCCGAGACGAAACGGGGGGTGCTGCCCGACCGGTGGCGTCTGGCCTTCGAGCTGGAACCGGACATTGTCGCGGTGACCGCGTTCACGTACTCCCAGACCAGGCCCGGTGCGACCTGGGCCGAAAGGAGGGCCGCCAACCGGCGGTTCAAAGCCGGTGCGAGCTGCCTTGCGGCTCTGGGGACATCAGGGAGGACGACATGACTCACCCGGAGGAGCCACGGGAGTCACGGGCCCGGACCGTCGTGCCGCTCCTATACCACCTGCTGGACGCTCCAGAGCTCAACTGCGCTTCGCCGAACAAGTTCCGGGTCCTCTGGCCGATCATGGCCGAAGACGCCGCGAAAAAGTTACAAGAGCCGCGACTCGCCAGGGTCCGGCCCTCCCCGGCTACCTACAAACGGTGGCTGGCCGGCACCCACATCCCCCGCGGAGCCCTGCGCACCATCCTCGAGGCCTATTTCGGCAAGAGGGTCGAGGCCCTCTTCCAGCTCGTCCCCGTACGCGACATCGTCCGCCCCCGCCCGCTGGACCGAAGGACGCGCACCGCGGTACGAACCCTGGACTACACCTGGCCCACGTCCCGGCACGTCCCCGGCGAACCGGACGCTGGAATCTTCGGCAGCTGGGAGCTCGCCGGCGGACGGCACTTCGACGGCACCTCGATCGGCGTGCAGATCTATGAGGCTGAGCCCCGCGGCGACGTCCTGGAGATCAGCTCCGCAGACCTCCCCCACCTGGAGACCTACGTCCGCTCCTCGCGCAGGGGCGTGATTCTGGCCTCCCCCGGTGCCGCCGGCGGGTCCGGGCTGTACGTGATGGACGCCGCGCTCGCCCGCCAGAACCTCTTTGTGGGCCAGGACCCGCGTGTACCGCTCGCCTACCAGCTGGACGACCTGGTCTACGCCATCATCTGGGCGCTGTACGTCATGGACGACGGTCTGCTGGCGGATGACAATCCGCTCTCCGACCGTGCCGAGCAACTTCGGCACTACGTCAGGATCAGTAACTCGGCACCGCCGCGATCCGAGATGCCCGACCTCTCCCCCATCGGCGCCGCGTGGCTGGGCTCCAGTCTCTGCGCCCAATACATCGTCCGGCACCTCGGTGGCCTTCCCGAGGTGCCGGCGTTCTGGACCCGCGAAGCCACCGGGGAGGAATGCGCACCATGGTTGCTATTCAGGCATAAACACGACTACTTGCAGAACGTGGCCGATCGCTTCGCGGGACCAGGAAGCGCGCTCGGTCGCGCGTTTTGCGTCCCAGAGCCCGTCGTTCGATCAAGCGAGATTTATGAGCGAATTCTTCTGTTCCTCACGATTGCCATGATGGAGATGTACGGGGTCAAAGTGTGGCTGTGCACGGAGCAGGAGTACCAAGAGGTCGAGGGGTTCGTCCTGGCACGCGACAAGGCCATCCTGGCGAACTGGGTACGCGAAGCATCCGTCTGGCGTGTCGCCACTACCAGTGTGCGACGGGAGGTGGCTCCCTACCAAGAGGTGATCGGCCACGCGCGGGCCCACAGTCTGGTCGACGGGCCGACGCCGACGGCACGGCTGCAGGCCCTGGCCGACTACCTCGACCTGGACTGGACGTGGTTGACCGGCCGGTGCCAGGGCCTCGCAGAGGAGGGGCTCACCAGCATGCTGCGTCCCCGCAGCCGCCTTCTCACGCTCAAGGCACTCGACCAGACCCTGCGCTTCATCGGCAGGCTGGGCACCCCATATGACGGCCGATAGGCTCAACTCGCCCTGCTCCACCCGCGATCCGAGGAATGTGCGTTGACGAAGCCAGGCTCCCCTCCTCCCACGGTGCTCGTGATCAGCCTCGGCGGCACCATCACGATGACCCCCACCACCGCGGAGGGCGCGGCGCAACCCACGCTGAGCGCGGAGGACCTCCTCGCGGCCGTGCCGCAACTGGCCGACACCGGCATCGTCGTCAAGACTCAGTCGTTCACGACCAAGCCGGGCGCCTCCCTGACGTTCGACGAGATCGAGGAGCTCGCCGGCCAGCTGCGGGCCATGGACGGTCAGAGCACCTTCGACGGCTTCGTCGTGGCCCAGGGGACCGACACTTTGGAGGAGACGGCCTACCTGCTGAGCCTGCTGTACGCGGGCGAGACGCCTCTGATCATCACGGGCGCGATGCGCGCCCCCTACCTGGCCGGAGCGGACGGACCGGCCAACCTGCTCGCCTCTGTCACCGTCGCGGCGAGCCCCCAGGCCCGCGGCCTGGGCGTCCTGGTCGTCTTCAACGACCAGATCTTCGACGCCTCGAAGGTCCGCAAGACCCACAGCACCAGCACGAACGCGTTCACCGCACCCGACACCGGCCCCCTGGGCACCGTGGCCGAAGGCCGCCTGCGGCTCCTTGCGATCCCCGCACACAAGCCCCTCCCGCTCGCCGCTGAGATGACCCGCCCGGCCCGCGTCGGCGTATACCCCGCGTCCCTCGGCGACGACGGCACGCTGCTCGCGCCGCTTCTCGAACAGGTCGACGGCATGGTCATCGCCGCCTTCGGAGTCGGTCACGTGCCCGCGACCTGGGTCCCCATCCTCCAGGAGGCCGCTCAGCGGATCCCGATCGTCCTCGCCTCCCGCACCGGAGGCGGCACCACCCTCACGCACGCGTACGGATTCCCCGGCTCGGAAAAAGACCTGCTGGACCGGGGCCTGATCGGGGCCGGGCACCTCGACCCGTACAAAGCCCGCCATCTGCTGACAGTCCTGCTGCGCAGCGGCGCCCACCGCGACGCGATCCTCGCCACCTTCGCACCCGCCGGGACGACCGCGGAAGGACGTGGCTGATGCGGCACACCGAACTGACGATGGGGCGCACCTTCGCGCTGGCTTTCGATGACGGCGACGACTTCGTCGCGGAACTGACCGGCTTCTGCGCAGAGATGGGAATTCGGCAGGCCATCATCCCGATGTTCCTCGGAGGGTTCCGGGAGGTGAGCCTGGTGGGAACGAACGGCCCGCTGGAGGACCCGGAAGCTCCCGTGTGGGACGAGACGGTCCTGCACACGGTGGAAGCCGTCGGCTCCGCCACGCTCGCCTGGAGCCCGGACAACGACGCCCTCGCCCCGCACATCCATGTCGCAGTCGGACGCAAGGACCAAGCCGCCGCGGGAAGCGTGTCTCATCTGCTGCGGGCGGAGGTGCAGTTCATCCAGGAGATGTTCCTCCAGGAGGTCCTCTCCCCCGGGATGCTGCGGCCGCTGTGCGGACCACACGCTGTCCCGACCCTGACCTTCGCCCCGCACCAGGAAGCCCAGCCCCTGTGACCCCGCCCGGCTCCGCCCCGAGCTCGGCGCGACGACATCCGCGCCGGTTGCGTGGCTCCCGAAGAGGCGGGCCGGTGCCGTTTCGTCGTCATCTCGCCCTTGGGCAGTGAGGAGATCCGTGGCGCCTCGGCTGATGGTCGACGAGCGGGCATTCCCGTCGGCACCCCCGTCTGACCTTGACGACCCTGAAGTGATCGTCGGACACGACTGGGAGGCCTTCGCCGCCGTCTCCCGGATGACCGACCACTGGGCCCGGCAGGGATGGCCCGACGGCGGCCGCGTGTACTACTGGATGCTCACCTTTCCTGATTGCGCCGCTCTGGTCAGCCGGGCACAACAGTGCCAGCATGCACTGGCACATCTGGGCATGGACCCGATCCCGGCCGTCGGCCTGCACGTGACGATGGCACGGATCGGGGATACAGCCCACGTCCCGGCCGCCAGGATCCACCACTTGGTGGCTTTGGCCGAACGCCTGGCCCTCAAGTCCTTTTCCGTACTCGCCCATCCTCTCGCAGGGTCACGGGGGGCGGTCCGCTTCACTCTCACGCCCTGGACGCCTCTGGTGCGTCTCCATGCGGAACTCAGTGCCCTTACCCGCCAGGCCGGCGTGCCCGGAGGCATGCCCACGGCAGCCTTCCGGCCTCATCTGGGAATCCAGTACAGCAACCGCGATCAGCTCGCCGCTCCTGTGATCGAGGGGGTTGCGCAGCTGCGCTGCCTTCCGCCCGTGCCTCTCGACATCACCTCTGTGGACCTTGTCGAGCTCTACCGCACGGACCTTCCCCGGCGCTCCTACCAGTGGGAAGTCCTGAACCGCTTTTTCCTCGGCCGGCCGTACAAGTGATCTTCAGCCCCGGTGGAATGAGCGGTCCCGATGGGTGCGTTGGAGCAGCGGCAGCTGCGGCTTCCGTGAGCATCATGGCGCTCCCCACTCGGGACGCACACGACGTTCCCCAACCCGCCAACGCCGGTCACTCGCCAGCGAACTTCTCCCCCGATGTGATCAGTATGAGCCCTCCAGCGTGCCAGTTTGCTTCAAGATCTGCAGCAGCCGGGCGCCACCACAGTCGGTGAGCAGCACACCGGCCTCTCCAGCAACTCCTGCACAGCGTGATGTTCCACTTGATGCTCTTGACGCTTCCAAGCGCAGCGACCCCGCGGGTTTTGGGCATGGACGACTTCGCGCCGCGAACTGGACTACATGGTCGCCGAGTTGCAGCGCCGAGGCCTGCCAGTCCGAACCACCTGGAACGGGCTCCACGCCGCCACCGACAGCGTCCGCCTCGCCCGGCCCACGCACCCCACCCTCGTCACCGCCGTCCAGCGCTACCACCGCGGATGCACCGTCCCCCCCGAGCGACGCGTGTTCTGCGACTGCGAGCACAGACGCGCCGAGGCGCCCGCATCATCCGCGCCGCCCGACCAGCCGCCTGACCTCCAGCACCCACCAGGAACGAGACCATGAAGACCTGCGACAACACCTCGGTCGGCATCGTCATCACCGATCACCAGGGCCGCTACCTGATGTTCGACCGCGCCACCTTCCCGCCCGGCACGGCACCCGCCGCCGGCCACATCGACGACCACGGGACCGCCGAGGACGCGGGCCGCGCCGAGGTCGAGGAAGAACTCGGCCTCACCGTCACCGGCCTCACCCACGTCACCGGATGCTGGCGGGACAACCCCTGCCGCCGCCTCCCCGGCGCACGCGGCACCGGCCACGACTGGACCATCTACCAGGCCACCGTCACCGGCGACCTCACTCCGAGCGCCCGCGAGACGAAGAACGTCCGCTGGATCACTCCCGACGCCCTACAGGAGTTGGCAGACCGGACGGTCGCCTACGCCCAGGGACGCATCACAGACGCCGAGTTCGAGGCTGCGCCCGGCATCGAGCCGGTGTGGATGCAGTGGCTCGCCAACATCGCCGCAATCCACATCAGCCCCGACGACCTGCTTCGGGTGGACCAGCTCAGCAGATGATCGCCGCCCCGTCCTCGTGACCCATCGCGGCCGCCGCCCCCGCTCTCTGGGCGCGGCGGCCCGGACGAGGTACGAAGCCGCCCAAGGTCAGCGGATCGCGGCCCGGCAGAGCAGCCGGTGTCCGCGCCCTCGGCCGGCCCTGAGTGCCCTGCTGCTACAGCAGGCCGGACAATCGAGTTCGCTGTCCGGGCCTGCGGCTTGCGTGAGTTACGCCGGCCGTCCCTCGTCTTCAGAGGGAATCCCCGTCTTCAGGCGGGGAGGGAATCCGATCCTGAGCCGGGCGGCGCGGAGCGCCGCAGCTGTCGGACGCCGGAGGCGTTGTCAGTGCCGGATCGTATGCTCGGCACGGCTGGTCGAGGTGGCGGAGGAGGGTTGAATGATCAGGGCGTACAAGTTCCTGATGCGGCCCACCGCGGGCCAGCAGGGCATGCTTGTGTCGATGCTGCGGGATCACTGCACCCTCTACAACGCCGCGCTGCAGGAGCGTCGGGATGCCTGGCGACACGCTTCGAGCACGACGGTCCGGTACGGGCAGCAGTCCGGGCAGCTCAAGGACATCCGGGCTTTCGACCCGGACCACGCACGCTGGTCATTCTCCAGCCAGCAGGCGACGCTACGTCGGCTGGACAAGGCGTTCGCTGCGTTCTTCCGCAGGATCAAGGCCGGGGAGATGCCGGGTTATCCGCGGTTTCGGTCGAACAGGCGGTTCGACACCGTGGACTTCCCCAAGGACGGCGACGGCTGCCGCTGGGACTCCACCCCGCACGACCCCCTCACCCGCGTCCGCATCCAGGGCGTAGGAGACGTCAAGGTGCACCAGCACCGTCCGGTGGTCGGCAGACGATCTCGGTGAAGCGCGAAGGGCGGCGCTGGTACGTCATCCTGACCGCCGACCAGACCCAGCCGGAACCCCTTCGCGCCACAGCATCGGTGGTCGGCCTCGATATGGGCATAGCCAACTTCCTCGCCGATTCCAACGGCGGATTCGTGCCCAACCCCCGTCACGGCCGGAAGGCCGCGGCAAAGCTTGAAGCCGCCCAGCAGGCGCTCTCCCGGTGTAAGCGCGGCTCGAAGCGGCGGCGCAAGGTCGTGGAAACGGTGGCCCGCCTGCACCGCAAGGTGCGACGTCAGCGCCTGGACCACGCGCACAAGACCGCCCTGGACATCGTGCGCCAGCACGACTTCATCGCGCACGAAGACCTTAAGATCCGCAATATGAGTCGGGCGCCTGTACCGAAGCCTGACCCCGATCAGCCAGGTGTCTACTTGCCCAACGGGGCGGCCAGCAAGGCCGGTTTGAACCGCTCGCTGGCTGATGCTGGATGGGGGGGTGTTCCTCGCGGTCCTCACCAGCAAGGCTGAAAGCACCGGCCGGACGGTGATCGCGGTGGACCCCCGCAACACCTCCCGGCGGTGCCCCGCATGCGGGCACACCGTCAAGGAGAACCGGCCTACCCAGGAAAAGTTCCACTGCGTCTCGTGCGGCCACACCGCGCACGCCGACACGGTGGGAGCCCTGAACGTTCTACGGGCCGGGCTGGTCCGTCGCGAAGCCGCACCGGCATAGCGAGAAGCCACCCTGTTCACGGGGCGGAGGAGTCACGAGGGTCATGAACTCAGCGAAGAGCGTCACGCAGGGCCTCCTCCAAGACAGGTAGCTGGTCCAGCAGCATCAGATCCGCCTCGTGCCGCGCCCTGCCGTAGGACTCAAGTGCGGCGTCGACGATGTGCGGACGCTTCACTGGTGCGGAGAACGGAAACGTCGAGCAGAGCACGGCTGCACAGCTCACACGGAGCGAGGACACGAGGTCGTTCACGGACGCCTTGGGATTGGCGTCCCGGTAGGCCAGGGTGAGATCGGTGTATCCGGTGAGCCAGCCCTCCACACCGTTGGCCAGCACGCTGCTGGGGTCACAGCCCAGACGCGCGATTTCCCAGGCGAGGTACCAGGGTGTGGGCGGTCGGAAGTCCACGAACGCGGCGACATCGTCGTCCTTCAACAAGACGTTGGGGCCAGACAGGTCGCCGTGCAGGACCTGGACCGTCAGCGGTGGAAGCGAAGCAAGGATGCGCTCGACGCCACCCAAGAGAGCTTGCCGCTCACGCGTCGCCTGCAGCGACCATGCCTCGAACTCCCCAAGCCTGGGCTTGCTCTGGAACGCGAGAATCAGACCCTCATAGCGGTCTCGTGCGGTAGCCACGTCACACACCGCGGCACCAGGTTCCAGGGTGGGTGCGGCGGCGGGGTGAGTGGCGAGTCGGCTGTGGAGGCGGCCCATCGCTGTGCCGACGGCTGCCCACCGTGCACCCCTCAGGCCGCCTTCGGCGGTCGCGGTGTGCGGCACGTACGACCACAGGGACATCGGTAGGCGGTCGTGGGTCTCGATGAGTTCGTGCTCGCGCGTGCGGGTTGCCCGCGCGGTCGCGACACCTCCGTCGGCGGCGTACTCGGACAGTTCGACCGACGCCCGCTCCAGATCCAAGTGTTCTCGAGTGCGGTAGACCTTGGCGAAGTGCCGCTGGCCCGTTTGATCCGCGATCGCGTAATTGTCCGTCGCGGTGCCCTCCGGGATTCGCGCTATCTCTGCCGGGTGCAGCCCGTACGCGAGCACCAGCGTGTCGGCGACCGCCATGATCTGCTCCCCCTCCGCGGTGCGGCCGGGTGTGGAAGGCGCGGCGACAGGCTTGGGGGCGGGCTGGTGAGATGCGGTGGACATGGTCTCCTCGTCGAAGCGCACAGCGAGAGTGGTCAGATGATGAGCGGGCTGTAGGTGGTCGGGTCGATCAGGACGCGGGCATAGGCCGTGGCCGCCAGGTGCTCAGCGGGCCGCGCCGGGTGCAGCGGGGCCGCAAGATTGCCGACGGACAGCGCTCCGTCAATGCGGTCGTCTGATTGAGCCTCCCTCGTTCGGGTTGTGGCAGTACCCGAGCCCGGCCCGGCACCGCCACCAGCTGCCGGCAGGGGACCGGCCGACCAAACCGACACCGCGGCGCCCTGCCGCGTGAATCGACTGATCGAGGCGGTGAAGGCGGTAACCGACACCGGCGTTTCGTGGCGACGGTGACCGGTTCGGTATCGCACAGGCGCGGCGCAGGGCCGACCGGCGGGTGCCGCGGCACCAGGTAGGGATGCTCGTCGCATAAAGTGCGGGCGCACAGGTGTCCACGTCATTCACCAAAAGATGACCTTGGACACCTTCGTCTCGGCAGGCACCCCTCGGGCCGCACCACCAGGAGGAACCAGTGACATCCCCGCAAGTGATCACCCCCGCGGAGAAGCTCGCCGAGGCGAAGAAGCAGCTGAGTTTCCCACGTATTGTTGCGATTTGCGGCTCCACTCGTTTCATGGCCGAGATGGCCGAGGCCGATCTGCGGGAGACCAAAGCCGGAAGGATTGTCGTCAAGCCGGGTTGCGACCTGAAGTCGCCGCACGCACTGTGGTCCGATCCTGTCGAGGCTGAGGCCCTGAAGGTTCGACTCGACGAACTGCACCGGTCGAAGATCCTGCTCGCTGATGAGGTGCTCGTAGTCGGCGACTACATCGGAGACAGCACCCGAGCAGAAATCGCCTACGCCCGGTCGCTGGGCAAGCCCGTCCGTTTCACGCACCCCGAAGTCGACCCCGACGCCTGAGGGCCCACCCCCACACCCTCCGCAGGCACCCTTGGAATAGATCATCCAGCGGGTGGCGTGGTGGTGAAAGCGAGCTCAAGCAGCGGCGGAACGCATCGCGGCCGTGATGGCGGCAGCGAGAGACCGCCGGTGGTTCATCACATAGAAGTGGTCGCCCTCGAACCTTTCGAGGCCGCGGAAGTGCGTGGTGAACGCTCGCCAGGAGAGCAGACGGTCCTCGCCGATCAACCTGTCGCGGCGGCCCCCGAATACCAAGAGCGGAACGGGCAGCGGTTCGGGGTCGCGGGGAGGAGCCCAGGTGTCCAGGAGTTTGAAGTCGTTACGGAACACCGGGGCGAACTTGCGCCAGACGGCGTCGTCGTCGAGGAGCTGCGGTGTGCTGCCGCCGACGCTCCGCAGCCAGCCGCGCAGTTCCTCGTCGGACATCAGGTGAGGGCGGCCGTCAGCGCCGGCCTCACCGCGCGGGGCGCCGTAGGCGGACACACCCAGCCAGTCCGGGACCGGGTCCCCCTCGTGGTGAAGTCGGCGGGTGAGCTGGTAAGCGATGAGTGAGCCCATGCTGTGGCCGAAGAACCCGAAGGGCCGGTCGAGCAAGGGAGCGATAGCGGTGTGGAAGTAGTCGACCAGCCTGTCGCAGTCGTCGATCAGCGGCAATGTCTGCAGCTGGCCTCGGCCGGGCGCCTCCAGGAGGCAGAGTTCCCAGTCCTGGGGGAAGTGCTCCGCCCAGCCCCGGTAGAGCAGGTGTGAGCCGCCGGCGTGGTGGAACAGGAACAGGCGCGCCGCTGGGTTGCTCAGCGGCCTCGGGCGGATGACCGGGCAGGCCGACGTCTCGCCGACGAGCGTCGAGGTGACGACGGCGTGCAGCTCGGCGAGGGTCTTGGCACCGCTGATGACCAGGGTGTTCTCCGGGACGCCGTACGCATTCTCAAGGCGGGTTGAGATCTCGAGCATCAGCAGCGAGTCGATCTCGAGTTCGTCGGTGAAGTGCGCCTCGTCGGTGACCTCCTCGGGTTCGATCTCCAGTGCTCCGGCTACCAGAGCGCGGAGATCCTCGATGTTCACGGACGCAGTGGTCATTGGGTTTCCCCCGGCTCCTACGTGGATGGACGAGTGGTCGGTCAAGGGGTCAGCAGCAGAACGGCTGCCGCGTCGTGGCGAGGGCCTCCAGCTGTGGCGAGCACGTTCCCGGTGGCGTCGCTCTCCAGATGGGCGGCCGCGGCGGCGCACTGTAAGACGCCCAGTGCCCCAGACAGCGGGCCCAGCTGGGATTCCAGGTCGATCCGGCGCGTGGCTGCGAGCAGCTGGCCCGCCCCGGCGCCCGCCTCGTCCACGAGCCACAGTCCGACGGATTTCTCCTCAGTCACGCCGGCGGAGGTCAGCGCCGCGGCGAGGTCCCGGGCCCGGGCGTACCCGGCGATCGTGGCGCGCGGCCGTGTGCCACGGGAAGCGGCTGCGTTCGCTGGTTCGAGGACGATCGCGACCGCCGTGTCGGTGGACTGCTCGCCGAGCAGCTTCGTCGCCACGTCATTGGCTGGTTCGACGCCGACGACGACGGCTGCTTCGGCGCGCCCGGCCACGATGAGGTTTCGGGCCCAGGCGAGGGCGTCCAGACCGCTGGTGACGCCGTTGCAGACGGTGAGGTTGGGGCCGCGCAGCCCGTAGCGGATGGCCACCCAGCCGGCGATGACATTGCTTGATGTCTGTGGCAGGCCCAAGGGGCTGAGGCCCCTGACGCCTTCTCTGGCGATGGTGTCGGTGGCGTCGCAGACGCTGTCCACGTTGCCCAGGTTGGTGCTGACCACGACAGCGGTCGAGTCAGCCGCTCCCCTGAAGGTCGCGTTGGCGTCGGTCAGGCCCGCGTCGTGGAGGGCGGACTCGGCAGCTCGCAGGGCGAGCCGGGACGCGCGGTCCTTGTGGCGCATCTCGCGTCCGCGGAGTCCGGTTGCCGGGTCGAAGCCGCCCTCGCCGGGCAACGGTCCGAGGAGGTCGCCGTACTTCGCGACACCTGGGAGCGTCAGTCCGATGCCCGTGACGACGACCTCCAGGGCGCTCGGGGTACTCATCCGTGCGGTACTCGTCGCACTCATCGGGCTGCCTCCACAATCGCGACGGCGTTGATCCCTCCGAAGCCGAACGCGTCGATCTGCGCGATGGTCAGTTCGCCGGCTGCGGGGGCGCCCTGCACCAGGCCCAGTCCTGCGGCCTCGGAGATCGGGTCGGTGAGGCCCAGGACGGGGGGTACCATCCCTTCCTTCATGGCGAGCACCGCCATCACGAGGCTGAGGAGTCCCGAACCACCCAGGGTGTGGCCGGTCATCGCCTTTATGGCGGTCATCCGCGGACCGGTTCCGGCGCCGTGGAAGATGTGGCGCAGGACGCTCGACTCCGTCGCGTCGTTGCGGGGGGTTCCGCTGCCGTGCAGCATCACCAGGTCGATGTCCTCCGCCCGTACCCCTGCTCGGCTGTAGGCGTCCTGGACCGCGCGTGTGATGCCGTCGGGGTCGGGCGCGGTGGCGTGGTGAGCGTCGCAGTTCATGGACACACCGCGCACCCGGGCGTGCACGGGCCCGTTCCCGGTGTCGACGCGCTGGACGACGACGGCTGCCGCGCCCTCACCCATCAGCATGCCCTTGTGCGTGGCGTCGAAGGGGCGGAGCGCGTCGGGGATGTCGTTCTGCACCCGGTCGAGCGTGCCGAAGCTGCTCTCGGTTGCGGCATCGGTGCCCGCGACGACGACCGTGTCAGCCATTCCGAGCTCGATCATGTCGGTGGCCAAGCCGAGCGCGTACAGCGTGGCTGAGCAGGCGTTGGCGAAGGTGTACGTGGTGGACGCGCCGAAGGTCTCCTTCAGGGCGGTGCCGAAGTGCAGGTCTTCGAGGGCGACTTCCGCGTGGTCACGCCACCACAGCTCGAGGCTGCGCTGCTCGCGCATGGTGGTCCCGACCAGCACGGGTATCTGTGACAGGTCCTCGCCCAGGCCCGCGTCGGCGACTGCCTGACGAACAACGGTGGTGAGCCAGCGGGTGGCGCGGCGCGGGATGTCGCCACCGCCCTCGGGCCGGTCGTCGATCTCGTAGGCGTAGGCCGCCCTGTACTTGTCGGGGTCGAAGGCCTTCAGAGGCGTGCGGCTCTCCTGGCCCGCGCACAGCGCGGCGAATATCGCCCAGGGGCTGGCACCGATGTTGGCGACGGCGGCCATGCCCGTAATGTCCCAGGTCATGGTTGTTCAGCCGCCTTCCTGAGCTTGAAGGCGGCCAGCTTGCCGGTTGAAGTGGTCGGGAGCTCGTCGAGGAACTCCAGACGGGCGGGCCGCTTGTAGGCGGCGAGACCGCTACGGATCGCGGCGATCACCGCGCGCCGCACCACGGCCGTGTCGAATCCCGGCCGGGCCACGAGATAGGCCACGGCCTGCTCCAGGCCATCGGCATCGCGGCTGCCGACCACCACGCAGTCCTGGACCCCTTCAGCGCCGCGGATGACGCTCTCGATCTCACTCGGCACGACCTTGTAACCGCCCAGGTTGAGCAGGTCGTCGGCGCGGCAGAGATGGGTGAATGTGCCGTCCGGCGCACGGCGCACGACGTCGCCGGTGTAGGCACCGCCGTCGGCGAAGGTGACTGCTTCGGCCTCCGGCCGGCCGATGTAGCCGAGGGCGACGGTCGGGCCGGCGATGTGGAGCCGGCCTTCCTCCCCGTCGGCGACGGGCGTGCCGTCCGCAGCGCGGACGGTCGCAGTGATCCCGGGCACCGGGACCCCGAAGGCGCCCGGACGCTCTTTCCCCGGCGGCGTGCCGACGACTATGTAGAGCACCTCGGTGGCGCCGAGACCGTTGAGCAGCTCGGCCTGGAAGGCGGTGCGGATCCGCTCGCTGAGCGATGCCGGCAGATTCTCGCCGGCCGCCACGCACAGCCGCACGGAGTCGGAGGCGAGCGTCGTCTCGGAGGCGTTCAGCAGCGCGGCGTACAGCCGTGGGACGGAGAACAGCACGGTGGGTTGGTGGCGTTGCATCGCGGCGGCGAGTGAGTGGACGTCGACCGTGCCGCGGATGAGCGCAACGCGGGAGCCGGCCGCCAGGGGGCACAGGACGGAACTGCCGAAGCCGTAGCCGAAGGACATCCGGGCGGTGGACAGCACGGTGTCCTCGGGGGTCAGCGCCAGTACGGTGCCGATGCCGTCGGTCATCGCCGCGATCGCTCCCGCTGAGTGCCGGACTCCCTTGGGCATGCCGGTACTTCCGGAGGTGTACTGCACGAGCGCCTCACGCCCCGCACTCCACGCGGCCGGGGGCCCAGCCTCCTGCGGGCGGCGTGCGGGGCCGGGCTCGGACGTGGCCAGAGCGGCGCGGACGTCAGCGCCGGCGCACTGGGTTGTCGTCTCGAACAGCTCCTCCAGGGCGCGTTGCCGCTTGGGAGCTGCGTCGAGGTGCACCATCGCGGCGGCGCAGTTCTCGGCGATGTAGCGGACTTCGTCGTCCGTGAGCATCGGGCTGATCACCACGGGGACGCAGCCGTGCCACCACAGGCCGAGGACGGCGACGACGGTCGCCACGGAATCGTCGGCGACCAGGAGGCCGCGGGCGCCCTCTGGCACGCCTGCCGCCCTGAGGGCGCCCGCGTACCCACGTGCTGCCTCCAGGAGGGCGGCGTAGGTGATCTCCCCAGCCTGGGGGTCGAGGTAGCTGGTCCTTTCACCCCGGCCGGCGGAGACATGACCCGCCACCAGGCGGTCGATCAGGTTGACCCCGCGGAGGCTTGTCGCCCGCTCGCTGAGCACGGACACCGCGGCGTCCAGGCTGGTGAGGGCTGCCGCTTCCTCAGCGGACAGGGCTCCGAACTCGCGCTCGATCGCGGCCACGATCGCAGCCTTTTCCAAGGAGCTGATTCCGAGTTCCTCGTAGAACAGGGCACCAGACTCGATGTCGTCCTTTTCCACTTCAAGGACAGACGCCACGATCTCTCGCAGCCTGTCGCGCACTGTATCGATGAGTTCTGCATCACGCACCGGCGAGGGTCCTTTCCGTATCTTCGTAGCCGAGAAGTGAGATCTTGGTGGACAGAAAGCGAGGATGAGCCGGAGACCTGCTCCCGGCCCTGTGCCGTTCACCGGAACGCCGCTTGATTCCGGTCGGGGATTCAAGAACGGGTGGGATGCCGCAGCCCTCAGCGGGAGTGCTCAGGCTTCCAGGCCGACCTCACAGGGGAACAAGACAGAAACGCCCAGGGGCTCCTCCGTGAAGATGACCCTCTTGGAAAGCGCGGACATGAAGCCGAGCTCGAAGATTGTGCCTTTTCCGACGAGACCGCCGGGGTTGCATACGACAACAACGTCGGCCTGCCTGAACGCATCCATGTGCACGTACTTGTGCCGCCACGTGTCGCGTTCGTTCTTCAGGAGATCCTGGTAGTCGAAGAGGATGAAGTCGGTGCCCGCGGTCTCCGGCTTGATCCTTGTGCTCCGAGGGCTCAGCACTACGGTGCCACTCTCGCGCAGACGGGCAATGGTGTCCTCGATATACCCCAGAGATTGCTGGAAGCTGCCGCAGACAACAGCATTCCGGAACTCCCGCCGGATCAGGCCTTCCAACATGCCGGTCGATCCACTCGCGGACATGCCCTTTTCCAGGTAGAATTGCTCCATCTCAGGCCCGACTACGTTGAAATAGAGGCCGGTGTCGACATAGACGCTGTTGACCAGTGCGGCCGCATCCGGCTGCGGGAGCTGCTGAAAGACCCCGGTGGCGTACAGGCGCGTTGTCTTGTTGTCAACGACCTCGTTGAACTCCGTGAGCCCAGCGCAGAACTCGCCGACTCTTTTCGCCAGCACCTCGTGGCCGCGGCTGTCTTCGAACGCGAGCCGCTCCCTTTTAAGCAGTTTCAACTCGCCGCTCCGGGAGCGGTAAACGCTCACGCATTCCGAGTCGAAGTGGACCAGGACCCTGCCTTCTGCCGCCAATGTACTGCTCTCCTTCTTCTCGTTCCAGCGCGTTGGGAGCCTACGGCCTTCGTCGAATCAGCCGAGAGGTTGGCAAGCGTTCCGGAGGACGCAACGACTAATCGCCTTGTCCGCGGAAGGCTCTGAGGTACTTGTCGGCGAATTCTTCCTCTCTCTCCCGGTTGTATTGAGTGATGAAACGCGGGTGCTCCAACGGCACGATCTTTCGGAAGAAGCGCTGGCCCTCGTTTACCTTCGAGAGGAACTTGAAGTTCTCGCCACTGCCAATGCAGTAGCACACCGAGGTGTCAGTTCCGAATGCCAGCTGGCGTTCCAGGGTGTCCACGAGGAAAGAGTGCAGGAGCTCCAGCAGCTTCTTGTTCTCGTAATAGTTGCAGTTGACCTCTTTCCCCTTGGGGCTCGTTCTCACCAGACCAAGAGGACACACAAAACTCATGACGAAGTCGGCATAGAACTGTTCGCGGCCCCCGTAGCGCCTGATGACGTCGTGCAGAAACCCGGCGGAAGGCCGGCTCACCGCATAGCCGTCGACATCGACTCCCGTTTCGCTTTCGAGGAGCTTGGCATCTTCGAACGGGACCCCGGTCACGGCCGTGCCGCGGCGGGCGGGCGAGCTCCCCAGTACCAGACGACGCGGCTTATCGTCGTCGTAGTACTTGTGGTAGAACGCAGTCGTCACCTCCCGGACACGCTCCTTCTGGGGGCCGCTGAACGGATTGATGACCGTGAATCCGGGAGGCAGCTCAAGCGTCGTTTCCGCAAGTTCCTCGTTGAACTGCAGGATCCGATGGGCAACAGTCGTTCGCCCGTTCATTGCAGAAGTCCTTCCTTCACACTGGTCACTCCGAACAGTCCGGTCGCACCCGTCCGTCTGCGATTCAGCCTTCCCGCGGAACTGATGGGACGTCGCGGACGTGGCCGGCTAGAGGGGGCGGTGGAAGCATTAGGCGGTGACAGCGGACAGGTAAATCTCGGTACTTGTCGGAAACATTCGGACATCTTTAAATCCGGCACAATCGAGCTCCGCGCCAATCAGATTGGCTGTGTCCATCCCGCGATAGATGTCGACGAAGTCAGTGCCGGGGATGATCAGTCCTGGCACGACGCAGCCCCGCTGAGTATACAGAAATCCGTTGGCTACGGAGACGACAATCACCGCGCCGGGCCTCAGTACTCTGTGCGCCTCCGAGGCCGCCGCGGACGTATCGAAGAACGACGAGTTGTACGTTCTCAAGGAGACATACAGATCGAAACCGTTGTCCGGTAAGGCAGACAGGTCTTCGGCGCTGGAGACGACCGTTCTCGACGAGGGAATGCGTTCGCTTATATTCGCAAGGCCACGTTCCGCGATGTCAACGAAGGTGATCTGCGGGCAATCCGAAAACAAAGCTGCTGCTTCGTAGCCGGCTCCGACGCCGACGTTGAGGATGTTGACGGCAGACAGAGACCTTGTGGACGACCTCCTGTAAACCGACTTGAAGTCGTCGGTCCACCTCAAGTTGGCGGCACGAGCGTCGTACGCGTAGTCATAGGTGCCGTACTTCGCGTCAAAGGCTTCGGACAGTGCGTCGTTTACGGCGCGATGAGCCTCTTTGTACTCGATCCCATGCCTCTGGCAGATCAGAGAAGCGAGCGCGACCCTCCCCCTGTTCGCAGTGACATCACTCCGGGAAAGCGCGAACCCCCTCGACCTTAGCCCGGTGGAGACGGCCTCACTAATGCGATGTGTGGAGTAGTGGGGGTTGCACTCGATATTTTGCTCGCTCACTGCGTAGAAGTCTCGGTTCTGCTCGAGGATCTCGCGCTGCAAATCGTCGGGGAAGCGGTGTACATGACCTCGTGCAGTGACGGGATCGTCATCGAGGTAACTCGTCAGCGCGGGGTCTGGCAGACCGATGTAAACCCTGTCGATGCGCACTTCCTTCAAGAGCTCGGCGAGCTCAAACGACCGGTCCACTGACAGGGTGTTGATCGTCAGATATGCGCTGTGTGCGCTGGCTGTTCCGAGTTCTTGCATCCTGCTCCGCAGAGTGCGGTACCAGGATGCGCCGCCTACTTCGCCCTCGAAGGCGGAGCAAATTAACTCGTTGTGTTCAGAAACGAGCGCAACGCCGACCCGCCGACCTGATTGCGGCGCCCTTTGTGCGATGCCAATGGCGTAGTTCATCCAATAGGTACTGTTCGGGCTCATGTGGGCCTCCATTTCTCACCTTGCGCGGCACGCACGGGGGGTGTCGTCGCTCTTCGGGGACGTGGGCAGGCCGGCGCGGTCCGGGGATTCATGGCACGGACGCCGCATCCCTTGAGCGGAGCTGGCCGAGCTCTACCAGCTCGGCTCGCAGGGCCGCGTACGCGGCGTCGACGAATTCGTAGTCCGGTTCGCTCAGTTCGTTCTTGAAGCCCTGGTAGTTCCCGGCCACCTGTTGTGAACTGGTGAATCCGGTCAGAACGATCGAGTCCGGGCAGCGCTTGAGGCAGTAGTGGAGGGCGACCCGGGCGAGGTCTTGCGGGGTGGGTCCGAACCTGTCTCGCAGGGGCTGTAGGCCTCGCTGGACGGCGTCCAGGACCGGCGCGGTGATGCGGGAGCGGACGTCGCCAGGGCCGAAGGCCGCGTCCGGAAGGTATTTGCCGGTGAGCAGTCCCAGGCCCAGAGGCTTGTAGATCATGGTGGCGACGCCGTGGCGACGGGCGAAGCTGAAGATGTCCTCGTCCTCTTCGCTGGCCGCGGCCTCGGGTTCGGGTGGCTGGCTGAGGGGGTTGAAGGGGGTGGTGATGACCTTGGGGTCGAACTGTTGGACAAGGAAAGAGAACCGAGCCGCGCTTACCTGGTTGCGGTCGCCGGAGGTTGCGGTACCTGCCACCAGCCGGTTTGGCGCCCTCATCCCGAGCGCCTTGACCCTGCCGAGGTCACGCAGGGCCTCCAGTGTCTCCCGTGCCTCTGGGAGGTACTGGTCGCGAGGGCCGAAGTCGGTGTGGTGCAGTGTCAGGACGTCCAGCGAATCCACGCCGAGGTTCTCAAGGCTCTGCTCCACTTGTCCGTGCAGGTTCAGGGAGCTGTAGGCGTTGACGCTGGTGCCCCTGAAGGCGCCGACCGTGCTGGTGATGCTGACGCTTTCGCGGGGCACCTGGGCAAGCATGCGGCCCAACAGCCTCTGGGAGTGCCCGAGACCGTAGACGTCCGAGGTGTCGTAGACAGTTGCTCCCTCTTCGCGGGCGCGCAGGAGGGCATCGACCGCGCAGTCGTCGTCCACGGAGGCCCATCCTGCGGGGTGGCCCAGGTTGGTTGCCGGCCCCCCGATGGGCCGGCATCCAACACCGAGAGGGTGCTCGTCCCATCCGGCGACCAGGCGTCGCCGGGGCAAGTGTGAAGCGGTCACGACGGGGCTCGCTCTCATCGCGAAGGACAGGGCGCCGGCTCGGATCGCCGTGGTGCAGCACAGCGACGAGGCAGTGGCCCGGGGAATCTGGAGAGAAGTGGGGCGGAGCACGGCTCTCGTCAGCCCCACTCTCACCGTCACATTTGTCCGAACGGGAAGTCCAGCTGCGCACCGGCTCATATCGGGGGTCATCTCCAAGTAGAGACGACCCGCCTTCAAGCAATTAGCCCGAATATGCCCGGATTTAGGCTGCCTGCCGCGTGGTGGAAGGCGGAACTGAATGACCCTCGATATGAGCCCCCGTGCCTCTGGCCCGACCGATGACGGCAGGGCAGGCTGGTGATTCGACGAGCCGGGGCGTCGCCCCTGTCCCCCATTCCCCCCTAGCCACCGGGGCTTCGGACGTCAGGCACCCCGTGGTGACCGTGGTCTCCGAAGCTCCGGTTTCACTCCCCGAGGAACCTGCACCCGTGACTGCGACTGCGATCGTCGAGGCTGCTCTGTCCCCGTGCTGTGGCATGCACCGCGATGCCGGTTGTCACATGGCGGGTGTCCCGTACGACCGCTGATGATGTGCACCGGCACCACGTAGCCGACGTTGAGGCGGCACAACAAGATGGAGGGCTTCCGCGCGGAGATGGACTACGGCAACTATCCGACGGGCTGCTTCGTGCGTTCCGGCTCGTTGCTCTCCGGACGTGATGCCCAGCGTCCCTTCCTGGGACAGCGGACCCCGCCGACCGTCCTGACCCTGCGCGTGCCCGAGGACGCCGGCGGCGATCCACGTCGCTGTCGCCCACCAGTCGTTCAATTAGCCGCCGACCGGGGAGGACGAGGCTTTCGGCCTCACCTCGCTCGTGCACAAGGTCAAGGCCGACCAAGCGGCCGACGACCTTGGCGAGGCCGTGCAGCAGATCAAGGGCGTGGGCCCCTATACCGCCGCCGTGATCGCCTCGCACGCCTCCCGGGATCCGGCCGCCTTCGGCATCGACGTATGGAACCGCAAGATCCTCGCCCGCCGGCTCCTCGACGCCCACGACGCAGCACCGGAAGCCGTCACCCGACGCCTGAACCAGCTCTTCCCCGGCCGCGCCGGAACCGCAGGCCTGTACTTCGTCGAGCACGAGTATCTCAACGTCCCCGTCGCTCCACTCCTCGACCCGGACGGCATCGACGCCTGGAACGAGGCCTTGGAGCGCCCCGCGCCCTGACTCCTCCGCCCCGGTCAAAGGCAGCACGCGCCCGGCGCCACTGCCTCCCCAGCTATGCCCTCACGACCCCAGGACAAGTCCACGAACGAGTGACACCAAGCGTTCGAGGTCTCCCCGCGCCCGTCGAGCCGCACTGGAGCGCCGACCACCCCTCAATAGAACCTTTGTTCACGATCTGCCCCGGGCCTGCCCGTTACGGGTCCATCCGGGGGCCGTTGTTAGAGCACCAGTACCCCTCATGCGCCCATCTGGAGGACCCCGTGAATCCTGTGCCCGCCCTCGTGAATCCTCCCGCCGTATTCGAACATCTCCAGCCTGCCGTCCCGCACCAGGCGCGGCCCCGACGCCGGGTTGACGCCCTTCGTAGCGCAGCACGACCGGATACGAGGTGGGGGGCATGAGCGACGGCAGTGATGCAGACGGCATCCGCCAGGCCGCGGTGCCCGCCCCGCGCGGTGGAGAACTTCCGCTGCCGCCCGCCGCCGTGCCGGCAGGACCACACGACGGCGACATCACGGACGGCCTGGCGGAGGCGTACTGGTCCGTATACGACGGTGCGGCGTCCCAGGCCACGGTGGGACAGATCCTCGCGCGTCTGCCGCGGATCGTGCGCCAGATCGGCCGACTGGCCTGGCACGCCGACCGGACCGCGACCGTCGCGGTAGCGGTCCTGCAGCTGGCGTCGGCCGCGATGACGGCATTCGGGCTCATGGCCTCGGTGGCGGTGCTGCGAGAACTGTTCGCTGAAGGGCCCACTCCTGACAGGGTTCGCGCGGCCATCCCCCAACTCCTGGTCGTGGTCGGCTTCCTTGCCGCCCGGGCGCTCCTGGAGGCGGGCGTCGCCGTCGCGCAAGCCAGAGTGACCCCGAAGATCCGCACCGCACTGGAGTGCGAGTTCCTCGCCCTGACCGCCCATGTACGGCTGGAAGTCGTCGACGACGCGGACTGGCACGACGAGGCCTACCGGGCCAACGACCGCGGGCTGTTCTACGCGAGGCAGATCGTCGGCCAGGTCGTCTCTCTGGCCGCGGCCCTGCTCGGGCTCCTGGGCACCGCCAGCGTGCTGGGCGTCCTTCACCCCGCCTTGCTGCCGCTGCTTTTGCTTTCCGTGCTGCCGGTCGGCGCGGCCGCCGTACGCACCGCCCGAGCCCGCTTCCACTCCTTCAAGCGGTGGAACACCCTGCAGCGCAGGGTGCGGGTCTTCTCCTGGCTGCTGCTGGAAAGGGACGCCGCCGCCGAGCTCCGCTCGGACACCGCCCAGGGCGCGCTGCTGGAGGAGCACCGCCGGCTGACGACACGGATCGCCGAGGAGGACACCCGCCTGGGCGTGAGCTCGGCCGGACTGACCCTCGCGGGCCGGACCATCGGCGGGATCGGCACCGGCATCACCTACACAGCGCTCGGCGCCATGCTGATCGCGGGCTGGCTGCCCCTGGCCGCCGGCGCGGGCGCGGTCCTCGCCATCCAGGCCGCCCAGTCCTCGCTGACCCGGCTCGTCGACGTCTCCCACCTGGTCTACGAGCACGCCATGTGGGTGGACGACCTGCTGGCCTTCCAGGAACGCTGCCGCGACCTCCAGCCGCGCCGCAGCGGGCTGCCCGCCCCCGAGACGGTGAAGACCATCACGCTGGAGGATGTGTCCTTCACCTATCCGGGCAAGGACACCCCGGCGCTCAACGGCATCTCCATGACGCTGCGTGCCGGTCAGACGGTGGCATTCGTCGGCGTCAACGGCTCCGGTAAGTCCACCTGCGCCCGGCTCCTCGCAGGGCTGTACGAGCCGCAGGACGGGGGCACGGTCTGCTGGGATGGGGTGAACGTGCTGGACATGGACGCCGGGTCGTTGCAGGCCCGGGTGGGCTGCGTGCTCCAGGATCCGGTCCGTTTCCCGTTCAGCGCGCTGGCCAACCTGACGGTCTCCCGGGGCACTCTCACCGAGGCCGATCCGCAGCGTGCGCTGGACGCCGCGCGGGCCTCGGGCGCTGAGCAGGTCATCGCCGGCCTGCCGGGCCGGTGGGAGGCGTTGCTGTCCAAGCGGTTCCGTGGCGGTCAGGAACTGTCCGCCGGCCAATGGGCCAAGGTCGCCGTCGCCCGCGGCCTGTACAAGAGCGCCCCCGTCCTGCTGCTGGACGAACCGACCGCCAGCATGGACCCCCGCGCCGAGCACGCCGTGTACGAGGCAGTACTGCGGGACACACCACGCCCCGATCAGATCACCGTACTGATCTCCCACCGCCTGGCGAGCGTCGTCAGCTGCGACCGCATCTTCGTCTTCGACGGCGGCCGCATCACCGAGACCGGCACCCACCAGGAGCTGATGGACATCGGCGGCGAGTACGCCGCCATGTTCACCCTCCAGGCCGCCGGGTACCGCGCCGAGGCAGGGGAGGCGGCGTGATGCCCGACCACGCGCAGCCCCGTCCCGCGCCGTCCGGCGCCTGGCCGGAGAACTTCACCGGCCACCGTCGGGGTACGAACTGCCCGATGTGCGCGAACGACTTCGCCGCCGACGACATCGGCTGGGGTCTCCTTGTCCGGCGCGGGGAGGTCAGCAACGCCTACCTGTGGCGCAGCGGTCAGGTCCGCGGGTACGCCGTCGTGATCTACACAGGGCGTCATGTAGCCGAGCCCACCGAGCTGGTCGAGGGTGAGGCGGCCGCGTTCTGGCGCGACGTCCTCGCCCTGGGCCGGGCTGTGGAAGCGCTCTACGAACCGCTGAAGATGAACTACCTGCTGCTGGGGAACCAGATCCCGCACGCCCACTGGCACTGCGTTCCGCGACGCGAAGCCGGAACGGACCCGGCTCCGGGTGGGCCGCTGCCCTTCGAGGTGCTCGATCTCGGGCGCCAGGACGAGGAGCAGGTGCAAGCGGATGCCCGAGCACTGCGTCAGCTGCTGGCTGACGCGGACGGCCAGTCGGGGGGGCGGCGATGAGCGGCGCCGAGTCGGACGTGATGGTCGTGGCGGGGATCCTGCCGCTGTTCTACCGGATCACCCCCACTGCGGTCGACGAAGGTCCTGCGGGGACCGCGACCCGCAACTACGTGGCCCAGGACAGCGACGGAGGCCGGTGGTTCGCGAAGGCCTACCCGGTGGGCACCGATCTGGACGCGGAGCGCCAGGCACTGGCGCTCGGCCAGTTCGCGAGGCTCGGCGGCATCCCGGTGCCGGCGGTGCGGCAGACCCTGGACGGTGAACTCATCGCGGCCGCCGGCGGGATGGCGGTGTCGGTCACGGCGTACGTCGAGAATGCACAGACAGCGGAGGGCGGCCTGTCCGGCGACCGATGGGCCGCGGTGGGCGAGACCGTCGGCCGCCTGCACCGGACCCTGACCCGACACCCGGCCGGACCGCCGCGCCGCGTACCCGCCCGGGAGGTCTGCGATGTAAAAGGGGCCCGGCAGCGCCTTGACCGGCTACTTGCCCTGTTCGCCAAGAGGCCGCCCGCCTCGGGGTTTCCTGCCTGGGCACGGGAGACCGCCGCCCGGCGGCTCGACGCGCTGCCTGCCGTGGCCGCCATGGTCAAAGGGCTGCCGACGTCCTTGACGGTGCAGACCGTCCACGGCGACCTGGCCTCGCCCAACCTGCTCCTGCGCGGACAGCAGGTGGCGGCATTGATCGACTTCCGGCCGCCCGGTCACCGCAGCCCCGCCTGGGAGCTCGGGCGGATCGTCCTGGACCCGCGCACCGTTCTGGCAGAGCCGAAATGGCCCACCGGCCTGGCCGAAGCGATCGCCGCCTACCGGTCAGCCAACCCGACGCTGCCGCCCGAAGAACTCCTCGCCGTGCCCCGCCTCGCCGCCGGGTACATGGCCTGCTCGGTGTATCCCCTGTCCGAGGCCGTCGACGCCCCGGCCGCCGTCACCCCCGAACTCGAGGCGTACGGCCGAAACCGGCATGCAGCCATAGCCGAGCTGTGCGAGCGCCTGACGGAAGCCGAGGAGGTGCTCCATGGCCTCCTCCACTGACCCCTTCTCCGGCGCCCGGCCGTCGCTGTGGCGGCACCGCAACTTCCGCCGCTACCTGACCGGGCAGGCAGCCAGCGTGACCGGCAGCTCGATCAGCACCATGGTGATCCCCGTGCTGGCGGTGCTCGAACTGGACGCCACTACCGCCGAGGTCGCCTGGCTGACGTTCCTGGGTCAACTGCCGCCCGCACTGCTGGCCTTGCACGCCGGGGCCCTCGCCGACCGCCACTCCAAGCGGAAGCAGATGATCACCGGCGACCTGGTCAGCGCCGCCGCACTGGCCAGCGTGCCGGTGGCGGCCGCACTGGACCGGCTGTCCCTGCCCCAATTGATGGTGGTCGCGGCGGTGCAGGGCGCGGCGGGCGTGCTGCACGATGCCGCCGCGATCAGTCTCCTGCCCAGCCTGGTCGACCGGTCACTGCTCCAGCGGAGCAACAGCCGCATCGGCGGGCTCTTCGCCATCGCCGCCACCGCGGGCAGCAACCTCGGCGCCGCCCTGACCGCGCTCCTCGGCCCGGCCCGGGCGCTTCTCGGGGACGTCCTGTCCTACCTCGTCAGCGCCTGGTGCACCGCCCGCATCCAGGCCCCCGAAAGCCCCCGGCCAGCAGCGCAAGGCCGTCGGCTGCACACCGAGATCGGTGAGGGCCTGCGCTACGTCCACGGCGACCACCGGCTGCGCACCCTGACCCTAGTCAACGCCACGACGTCGTTCGCCCTGGCGCTCCTCAATACCTTGTGGGCGCTGTACCTGCTCCGGTCTCTCACGATGAGCGCGACCGCCTTCGGCGTGGTCCTGGGACTCGGAGCGCTGGGCGCGGCGGCCGGTGCGCTGGCCGCCCCGTCACTCGCGGCGCGGTACGGGCCCGGGCCGATGATGCTCGCCGCGCTCGCGATCACCCCGCTCACCCAGCTCCCGCTGCTCCTCGCCTCCCCGGGCCTCGCCTGGCAGTTCGCCATCGGCGGTGCCCTGTTCCTGCAACTGGCCTGTGCCGCGGCCGCGGGGACGACCCAGCGCACCATTCGCCAGGTCGTCACCGCCGACGGCATGCAGGCCCGGATGCAGGCCGTGAGTACGTGGCTCACCTCTGGTGCACGGCCGGTGGCCGCGCTCCTCGCCGGCGGGCTCGGCACCTGGATCGGCGTGCGCCCCACCCTGATCGTCGGCACCTGCCTTCTCGTCGTCCCCCTGGTGGTCCTCTACCGGTCTCCGCTACGCAGCCTGCTGGAAATGCCTGGCTCACCCACCGCGGCTCCTCCTCCAGCAGAGCCCCTCACACCCCCGACGCCGCCGGGGCCGAGCGTCCCCAATCCCGCAGTCGCCGTGGATGTGCGGCACGACCACTCTCCGGAAGGCGGCCCGTGAGCGCGAACCCTGATACGGCTCCTGGCCAGGAGCCGTCGTCGGCGGGCCCGCCGCCGGGCGCGCCCCTCCCGCCCAGCACCTACTTCCTGCCCTCCAACGTCCGAGGTGATCACGTGCCGCCCTCCCGCTCTCATATCCGCGCGACCATCGAGGCCTATCTCAGCCGGCATGCCGAGGAACGGGAGGCCCTGGAAGGGCTGCTGGCTGTCCTGGACGGCGCCGAGGAGCCGTCCAGCCGCGCCACGCTGCCCGGTCACGTCACCTGCAGCGCGGTGGTCATCGACCGCGACCGTCGGGTGCTCCACATCGGCCATCGGGTGACAGGGCTGCTCCTCGCTCCAGGCGGCCACGTTGAGGCGGGTGACCGTACGCTCCTGGCCGCCGCCGTGCGGGAAGTGTGCGAAGAGGCCGGGCTCCGCCCCGGCGACCTCTGCCTGACCCCGCAGTTCCTCGGCGAGCCGATCGATGTGGACGTCCACGACATCGACCCCAATCCGGCCAAGGGCGAGCCCGCTCACCAGCACTTCGACGTCCGCTTCGCGTTCTACCTCACAGCCGAGCAACCGCCCGCGCTCGCTCTCCAGGAAGAGGAAGTCGCCGGGGCCCGGTGGCTCCCGTACGCCGACGTGCGGTCCCCCACGCTGCGGGCCAAGCTCCTGGCCGCCGAGGCGGACGGCCTCGATGGGCGCCCGGAGCCCGTCAACGCGAGCGCCCTGATCCACGACGGGGCTGGCCGGTACCTCCTTCATCTTCGGGATGACCGGGAGGGCATCTGGGAGCCCTGGGTGCTGGCCCTCCTCGGTGGCGGCCGCACGAGGGACGATTCCTGCCTTGAGGCGACGCTGCGGCGCGAGCTCGCCGAGGAGGTGCCGGGTCTGGAGCCCACGGAACTGGTGCCGTTCGCCGTGGAGGAGGCAACGAGCGTCGACGGCCTTGCGGTGCCCATCCAGGTCTACGTCGGGCGCTGGAGTGGGGATGCTGCAGCGGTGGAGCTCCGCGAGGGTGTCCTGCTGACGTGGTGCACCGTGGACATGCTCGACCGGCTCCGCCTGAGCCCCGGGCTCGGGGAGCTGATCCTCCGCCACGCGGCCGAGCACCCCGCGGCCGAGGGACCGCCGGATGGTGCCCGTCCGCTACCCGGCGAGGCCCCGGCGGGGACCGAGCTGCACATCGTCGGTGTCCACCTCCTCCTCCGGGACGAACACGGTCGGATCCTCCTCGGTCTGCGCCACCCGGACTCCTCCTTCGCTCCGGACACCTGGCACTTCCTGGCCGGCCACTGCGAGCGGGAAGCCGCGATCGACTGCCTGGTCCGGGAAGCCAAAGAGGAAGCAGGCCTCACCATCGCGCCCCAGGACGTCGACCTCGTCCACATGGTGCACCACGTCGACTCCCCCAACGTCCGGCCCAGGATCGCGCTCGTCTTCCAGGCCCGCTCCTGGACCGGCAACCCAGAGGTCCTGGAGCCCGACCGGTGCGTGGAGTGGCGGTGGTGGAAGCCACAGGACCTTCCGGCCGAGGTCGTGCCGTACACCCGCCGGGCGATCGACGGAATCCTTCGGGGGCGTCCGTACTCCGAGCAGGGCTGGGACGAGCGATGAGCACTCTGAACACCTGTCCCGCCGCCGGCGACCAGGCGCTGGAGCGGACCACTGGCCCGGTCGGCGGAGCCACGCCGACGGACGAGGAAGCGGATCCGGCAGCCGCGCGGGCGGCGATGGTTGCCCGGCTCGAGGAGGAAGGGTCTCTGGGGCCGGGCCCGGTCCGCGACGCCCTCCTCACGCTGCCCCGCGAAGTGCTGATGCCGCAGGCGTACGTACGGCGCAGCGGCCCGGGCGAGGAGCCGCCTCGGTGGGATCTGCTGGACTGGTCGGCGCCGCTGGACCGCCCCGAGCTACTGGGGCTGCTGTACGGCGGGGCCAGTGTGCTCGTCCAGCACGACGGGGAGCCGCTGCTGGACCGGGCGCGCGGGGCGCGGTCGGGGGCGTCGATCACGTCGATGTCGACGGTGATGGGCCTGACCGCCTCGCTGCTGGAGGAGCTGGATCTGCGCCCGGGGCTGCGGGTGCTGGACGTCGGGACGGGCGCGGGGGTGACCGCCGCGGTGGCCTGCCAGGTCTGCGGCGACCAGGAGGTGGTCACCCTCGACCGGGACCGGCACCTCACCGACGCGGCCGCCGCCCGGCTGGCCGACCTCGACCTCCGGCCGCAGGTGGTGTGCGGCTCAGGCGAACAGGGCTTGCGGGGCCGGGAGTTCGACCGGATCTTCTTGTCATACACGGTGGAGCGCGTGCCGACGGCCCTGGTCGAGCAACTCGCTCCTGAGGGCAAACTGCTGGCGCACGTGACCAGCGCGTCCCCGTCGTGGCCCGGCCTCGCCGCCGTCGGGCGCACCGCCGACGGGCGGATCACAGCGGAGCTGCGGGCCGTGGAGTTCGCGCACCGTGCCGGGCACGGCATGGCGCGGATCGGGCTCACGGAGGAGTTCCGGCAGCGCATGGCCACCGAGCCAGGCAGCTGGACCCAGCGGAGCATGCTGGCGCCGCCCGCGGACAGCGACCGCGGTTTCTGGCTGGCGGCCGATCATCTCCTCGGCGGTGGTCTGGTGCGGGACTTCGGCGCTGAGCACCTGGCGATCGGCGCACCCGGCTGCGGATCCTGGATGCGCGCGGAGCCGGTAGGTAACCGGCGCTGGAGCGTCACCGCCACGGGGCCGCGGGACATCTGGAAAGAGATCCAGGACCTCGCCGACCGGTGGCGGGCCGCACGCTCCCCCGACCGCTACCGCCTCTTCTTCGACGCGGACGGCGGGCAGCGCGCCGCGTCCGAGTGCGGACGCCTGTCCTGGCACCTGCCCGTCGCCCGCCCGCTCGATGAGGGAGCCACCTCGTGACCTACCCCGACGGGCCTCTTCCGGGCCTTTCGCCGGAGCAGGAGACCATGTTCGAGGGCGCGGCGTTGACGTACGCCCGCCACCGCCCAGGCCTGCCGGACGCGGCGGTGCGCCTGCTCGCCGACACGCTGCGGGGCCGGCCGTCCCCGGTGCTGCTCGACCTGGGCACCGGAACCGGGCAGGTGCCCTTCGCGCTCCTGTCTGCCGGCGCTGACCTGACGCACATCGAAGCGGTCGACGTCAGCCCGCAGATGCTGCATCAGGCCAGGCAAGCCCTCACCCCCGTGCTCGGCCACTGCACCCTCACCCTGGTCCACGCGGCGGCCGACGCCTACGAGCCGCTCGCGACACTGCCGGGCGAACCGGATTCCGGCCCGGACCTGATCACCTGCTGCCGGTCTTACCACTGGATGGACGGTCCGGCGGTCCTGGAGATGGCCGACCGGGTCGCCACACCGGGTGCCGCAGTGGCGATCATGGGCGACGGGAGCCTGTGGACCCACGAGGCCAACTGGACCCGTGCGCTGCGCGAGTTGATCCAGCTCTACCTGGGCCAGGAGCGCCGGGCGGGCGCCCGCAGTTCCTACGCCGAGCCCCGCCGCTCGTACGAGGAGGATCTCGCCGCCTCAGCGTTCAACGACGTCACCGAACACCTTTTCCCCGTGACCCGCACCTGGGCGCCGCAGGAGGTACTCGGCTACCTGCGCACCACGTCCTTCGCCGCTCCTGAGCTCTTCGCCGAACGCCACCAGGCGTTCGAGGACGAGGCCCTCGCCCTTCTCCACACCCACGCGGTGGACAGGTCTCTGGTCGAGGAAGCGACATTCAGGGTTCTGCTCGCCCGGCGTCCTGGTGGTACGCGGTGAGCGGCGGGCAGCGGCACACCGAGCCGGTGGACGTCCACCTGATACTGCGCCGGGAGACCGCCGACGGGCCACAGGTGCTGCTGTCGCGGCGGGCCGGGCAGGTGTACGCCGCTGGCCTATGGCACCTGCCCTCCGTTCACTAGGCAAGCCACGTGTCGAGTTTGAGCTTGTCGAGTTTCGCACAGGGAGCGTATCCCTTCCGTACGCCTGGCAGCAGGAGGTCGGTGTTCCGTCATGGGCACCTCTGAGGATGTGCCCATGCTGGGCGACGTGTTGCTCGGCATGTAGTCAGCACGTGATCGGCTGCAGAAGGCCAGGCTGGCGGCGGATAGGAGCAATCCCATCGGTGGCTTGGCGCAGTCCCTCACTGCTGCGGCTCTCTGGCCGAGCAGGTCGGTGGCTGGGGCTTACAACCGGGCGAGAGCCGTGCGTACGGGATTGGACGAATCCGGTGAGTTCGGTCCGGCCATCGGCGGATGGGGCGACCCGGCACGGTCACTCGGTGTTGACCTTGCAGTTCACCTTGGTCTTCTGTCTGGGATCGGTTAGGGAAGGATCTTGATTGAGCTGTGCCAGTTCAGCTGGAGTGGCTGCTGGATGGCGATGTGGAGGAATCCCATTGCCTCCAGCTCCTGAGCTCTGCGCAGCGGGCCTACGTCCAACGGGCGCATCGCGCTGGAGCGGACTAGCTCCGCGATCTTGTCTTTGGCGGCGGAGTCGTCGCCGGCGATCAGGACATCGAGCGGGAAGCTGTGGCCCTCGCCTGTCGCCAGCAGGCCGGCGAAGGTGGTGTTGAACGCTTTGACGACCTTCACGTCGGTGCCGACGATCTGCTGGATCTCCTCGGCCGCCGAGCTGTCAGGGGGTGTCACCCGCGCGTCCATGGTGGAGAAGTCGATGGGGTTGCAGATGTCCACGAGAACCTGCCCGGCCAGTGCGGCCGCAGCGGATCTCGCGACCTGCAGTGCCGCGTCGTAGGGCAGCGCGAGCACGGTGACATCGGCTGCCTCCACCGAAGCGGCCCAGTCGCTCTGTCCGTCCGGGAACTGCTGCTTGAGTTCCTCGGTCAGCGCCCGAGCAGGCTCGACGTCGGGGTGGACCAGGCACACGCCATGGCCACCTGCAAGAGCACGGGTGGCGATGGCGCGGCCCATGTTTCCGGGGCCCACAATGTTGATCTCCACTGCTGCTGCCTTCCGGGTCGGCGGAGCGTACGACGCCGTCAGGTCCGGCGGCTTGCCAATGGGCAGCTGGCCTCCGAGCGAAGGGCCGCGTCAGGGTTCAGGACGCTGAGAGGCGCAGATGCATCCCTATCCCGAGGTCCGACGGCTGTGCCTGAAGGCCGGTCACTGTCACCTGGATGGCGGACACGAACGGGGCTGCTGACTGTTCGGACGACTGTGGAACATCCCCGGGCCGTTTGGTCGGCACATCGACTCGCGCCTCGCCGCCGATCGCACCTGCCCGCTTCGCCGGCGGATTCGGCCTAGTGTTTTCTGATGCGGCCATGACATGGCGAAGACGTCGAGTAACCGTCCGTGTGGCCTTCGGGTGGGGAGTGTGGTGAGGATTTAGGGGTAGTTGGGGTGGGCAAGGACGGCGCTTCGGACGTGAGCGGCCTGTATGAAGCTGGCTGAGCAAGACCAGGGTCAGCAGCTGCGTCCAGACTGTCCGATTGCGGTCTCCGCCGCGTTCGAGGGCAGCGAGGAGATCGCCCAGGCCCGTCTCCTGGCCCGGTCTTTCCTGCTGGAATTGCAGGACGAGCACGAGGTGCTGGTGTCCTGCCGGGCGGCGGGCATGATCGAGCTGGCGGTGAGTGAGCTGGTGACCAACGCCCGCAAGTATGCTCCAGGGCCCTCCTTGCTGACGTTCGAGCTCAGCAGGGACGCCGTTGAGATCACCGTGTGGGACACCGAGCCGAAGATGCCCGTGCTCCGGCCGCCGGACCCGACGCGCGTGGGCCAGCACGGGCTGGAGATCGTCCTGGCGGTGTGCCAGAGCTTCGAGGTCCATCGCGAGCCGGTCGTCAAGCGGATCAAGGTGAAGGTTGCTTTGGCCGATGACCCCCTCGGGGACGCAGCCGGCAGTGCGGGGTGATCAGGCTGCCAGGTCCAAGGCGGCAGTCTGCACGTCCGGTCGATCAGCCTCACGGCCGGAGCGAGGATGCTGGTGCGCTCGAAGTCCTCGCGGGCCTGCCGGCCCCGTTCGGCCTGGACATGGTCGATCACAGTCCCTCGCCGGATGCTGACCGCACGCACGCCCTTTGGGGTCTGTCCGACGCACAGCGATGCCGCGCCGCAGTTCCGTCCGCGTCCGAGAGGTCTTGGCGCCGGTCAGAGGCTGTTGTCGGGGCTGCGGACGACCGCCACTGGGCAGTGTGCATGATGCAGCATGGCCTGGCTCACCGATCCGAGCAGCAGTGCGGCAAAACCGCCGCGTCCGCGTGCACCGACCACCAGCAACTGGGCCTTGCGGCTCGCCTCGATCAGCGCCTCCCGCGTCCCACCGTGGACAACCTCGTGCTTCACGCTCACGCCCGGGTACGTCTCCTGGTAGCCGGCGAGCGCCTCGGACAGGAGACGCCCCTCTTGTGCGGCCAGCGCTTCCGGCTCGTTCGCGTACGGCACCGCCTCATCCTGCGGCGCTGGAATCGGTGCGTTCCAGGTGGTCCAGGCGTGCAGAGCAACGATGTCAACCCCGCGTAGCGCCGCCTCGGCCAACGCGAAAGCAATCGCTCCGGCACCAGCCGAGGACCCGTCGACCCCCACCACGATCGGCCCTGTAACCTCGCCCTGTTCGCGGACGACGAGAACCGGGCACCGGCCATGAGCCGCCAGATGTACCGCCGTCGATCCCACCATCAGCCCGACGAAGCTTCCCATACCGCGCGACCCGACAACCACGAGGTCCGCGGCACGCGATTGCGCCTGTAGGACCGTCAGCGGTTCCCCTGGCACCACAGCGCGGGAGATATCCACCTCCGGTGCCACCGACCGGGCGCGCTCCTCCGCCTCGGTCAGCAGGCGTTCCGCCATGTTGCGCAAGCCACCCTCAGGAGGGCCCAGCGGCGACGGGCCCAGTTGCACGTGCATGGCGGGCCAGATGAACGCATGCACCAGCCGCAAGCCTGCGCCGCGCCACCCTGCCTCCCGCGCCGCTGCCTCTACTGCGGCCAAGCCCGAGGCCGAACCGTCCACGCACACCACAACCAGACCGCTCATCACACCTCCCGCTTCCCTACCTTCCAGGTACACTCCGACGACTTCCTGCTGCCAAACGATCAAGAGGCCATCGCATGGGCTGGTCCGCCACCCGGGAGGGGAGGCTGCCCACCGATCACCGGTAGTTGCAGCTCAGCACCGGGCCGTCTGAACCGTTTTGGATGGCACGTTGCGATCGGGGGCGGCCGGCTTCAGGCGGAAGGAGTCCTCGGTTTCCACGGCCAGCGGCTCGGCGTAGGAGCGTGGTCCCGCAACGCTGCGCCCACACTGCGTCAGCGCTCGGTCGCGGAAACAATGGGTGCATGGCTCCTTCGACGAGCGCGGGACTGCCGCCCTCCTGGCACGCTCTGTCTGCCGGTGAAGTGGCCGCCGGGCTCGATGTGGATCCTTCCTCGGGGCTGTCGTCGGCTGAGGCGGCCCGGCGGCTTGCGGAGTATGGGCCGAAGCGGCTCGAGCAGGCTCCGGCAGAGCCCGGATGGCGGGCGTTCCTCCGGCAGTTTCAGGACTTGCTGATCGTCATCCTGCTGGTTGCAGCGGCGGTCAGCCTGGTGGTGTCCCGGGAGTGGGAGACGCCGGTGGCGATTGTCGTCGTGGTATTGCTCAACGCGATGATCGGGTTTGTTCAGGAGTCTCGCGCCGAGGCGGCGCTGGATGCCCTGCGGCAGATGACCGTGACGACCGCCACCGTCCGTCGTGACGGCCGACTGGCACGGCTGAATGCCGAGGAACTCGTGCCCGGAGACGTGGTGGTCCTGGCGCCCGGGGACCGGGTGCCCGCCGACGGCCGGTTGTTCTCGTCGAGCTCGCTGGAGGTGCAGGAATCCGTCCTGACGGGTGAGGCCCTGGCGGTGGCGAAGTCGGCGGATGCCACCGTCGAGGCCGAGGTGCCGCTGACAGACCGGGTGACCGCGGTGTACATGAACACGGCGGTCACCCGCGGTCGCGGGGAGGTGCTGGTCACCGACACCGGTATGGCTGGCGAGACCGGCCGCATCGCCGACATGCTCCAAAAGGCCCAGCCGGGGCCGACACCGCTGCAGCGGCAGATCGACGCCCTCAGCCGCACCCTGGCCTGGGTCTCCGGGGTGGTCATCGTCGCAGTCTTCGTCCTGGGGCTGGTGCGCGGGCAGGATTTCGGTGACCTGTTCGTCAGTGCCGTGTCCTTGGCGGTCGCGGCCATCCCTGAAGGACTGCCTGCCGTCGTGGCCTTCACGCTGGCCATGGGGACGGGACGGATGGCCAAACGAGGCGCGATCGTCAAAAGACTGGCATCGGTGGAGACCCTGGGCAGTACCTCGCAGATCTGCACCGACAAGACCGGCACGCTGACCTTGAATCAGATGACGGCGCGGGAGCTGCTGCTGGCCGGCCGCCGGTTCACGGTCTCGGGGCAGGGCTACTCCTTCGACGGCCGTATCCGCACCACCGACGGCTCGCCGGCGGACGGAGGCGTGGCGGGAGCGGGCCAAGAGCATCGGCGTGGACGTGCCGTCCTCGGCGTCGTGTGTGAGGGCGCTGTAGCGAAGCCGGTGGAGTGTCCAGCCGTCCAGGTCCTCGATGTCTTCGGGTGAGGCGAGCGGGTTGGCCAGCAGCCGGGTGTTCTCCTCGAAGATCTCCTCAGCCCTGCGGTAGGAGAGCCGGGCGCGGCCGGTCTCCGGGCACACGTCGAGCGTCGGCGTCCCTGCCGGGGCCTTGCGGTCAGTGAGGAACAGGGGGCCGCGGGTGCGCCGGGCGATGAGGCGGGGCAGGAGATGGGCGGTGCCGGACTGCCAGTGAATCCACTCCGTCGCCCCGTCTTTGGCGGTGATCTTCCCGCGCTTGTCCTGCAGGTACAGATCTTCCACGTTCAGGCACAGCACCTCGTCGGCCCGCGCGACGGACTCGTAGAGCATCTTCCAGAACGTCTTCTCCCGCAGAGCGACGTCCAGGCGCCACAGGGCGGCGATCTGTGCTGTCTCGTCCGTTATGCGTTTGGCGAGGTCGTCGATCGAGGCGATGTGGATCATGGCTTCGAAACTGGCGGTGAGGGTCTCGTAGTCGCGGGCGAGACGGCGGTGCATCGTGATCCAACCAATACTTCGCTCTACTACCCAGTGTCTCTTTACGACGTCAAATGCGCGCTTATCCTGGTTTCTGCTGACTACTTCGACGTCGATTCCGAGGCGGGCGCCGCGTTCGATGACGACAATTTTGAAGCCGGTGTCGACCCAACTCTTGGAGATGGTTGGGTACTTCTCCTTCGCCTGGTCGAGGAGGCGTATTCCCAGGGCGTTTTCCGAGAGGCTGGCGGCGGTGACGGTCACGGCGAGGATGAGGCCGATGGTGTCGGTGAGGATGCCGCGTTTCCTGCCGACGATCTTCTTGGCGGCGTCGGTTCCCTGGCTGGTCAGGGGTACGTTGGTGGAGGTCTTCACGCTCTGGGTGTCGATCACGGTGGCGGTCGGTTCGGGCTTGCGGCCGTCCTTGATGCGGGCCAGGCCGGTCAGGTCGTAGTTGAGCTGGGCGAGGATTCCCTCGTCGCGCCAACTGCGGACACATTCCGCCCCGGTTGATGCACGAGGGCCACGTCACCGCACCACCGCTGGACTCCGGCGTCCCCCTCGGCCTCGCCGAACTGCCGCCGAACCCACGACCGTGGACTGGTTCGCGTTCCCGGCCGGCTCCACGCTGCTGCTGACCACCGACGGCCTCACCGAGACCCGCGCCCACGACGGCATCTTCTGCCCGCTCGACGAGCGGCTGACGAAGCACCTCGGCCTCTCCCCCGAACTTCCCCGGGCCCTGTACGAAGACGCCCGCGCGTTCGCCGACGCCGACCGCCGGCACGACGACATCGCTGTCCTGACCGTCCGTCGCTCCCCGCGCCACTGAGCTCGGCCGCCGCCAACGCGGTCTACGGTTCCGGTTCGGTGCTCCCGGCCAGGCCGGATAGCATCAGATCTCCGACGTGGCTCCCAGCAGAGGCGACAATCATGGATCCGGCCGCGGTCTCTCCGCCCCCAGCGAGCGTCAACCTGCGCCAGTTGCTGATGGCCCTGGGCGACTCGCTGGTGGAGGTGCAGGCCGCTCCCGCCGGACTGGACGTCGAGATCCAGGGCGTGGCCCTGCTCGATCCCGAGGACCCGCCGACGGCGCAGCCTGGCGAGCTGGTCCTCGTCATCGGGGCCCGTGGCCGGGCCGCCTTTCCCGCGCTGCGGGCCGCCGGGCGCGACGCAGCCGCCGCCGTCGTCGTCAAACTGGACGGTGCCGGTCAGGCCGCCGCCCTCAGCGAAACCGCCGCCGAGGCCGGGGTCGCCCTGCTCTCCCTGCGCAGCGACGCACGCTGGGAGCAGGTCAACGCGCTGGCCCGCGCCGCCCTCGGCGATGCCCCGCTGGGGGACCACGGTGCAGGAGCCGAGGAGGGCGACCTGTTCTCAGTCGCCCAGACGACCGCCGTCCTGACCGGCGGCATCGTCAGCATCGAGGACGCAGCCAACCGCGTGCTGGCCTACTCCCGCTCCACCGACTCCGACGAGATCGACGACCTGCGTCGGCGCTCCATCCTCAGCTGGCAGGGACCGGAGGCCTATCTGGCGAAGCTGCGCGAGTGGGGCGTGTTCCAGCATCTGCACTCCAGCGACAAGGTGATCGGAATCGACAGCCACCCTGAGCTGGGCATCCGGCGCCGGCTGGCGGTGGCCATCCGGTCCGGTGAGCGGCAGCTGGGGACGATCTGGGTGCAGGAGGGCTCGACACCGCTGTCCGAGCACTCGGACCGGGCGCTGCTGGGCGCCGCCCGGGTCGCCGCGCACCACCTGGTGCGCCGCCGCCGGGAACTCTCCGACGACCTGACCCTCACCCGGACCCTGCTCGCCGGACTGCTGGAGGGCAGCACCGGGCCGCAGCCGCTGGCCACCCACCAGGGTCTCGACGCGGCCCGCCCGGCGGCCGTCCTGGGCTTCTCGTACGGGACCGCCGAGGCGGTCACCGCCCCGGAGCTGACCCACACCGAGGTCACCAACCTCATCTCGGTACAGATCGCCGCCCGGCACCGCAGCGCACTGGTCACCCAGCTCGACCCGCGCATCTATGTGCTGCTGCCCCAGCTGCCCCGCAGCATCGACACGGACACGCTGCGCAGCTGGGCCCAGGAGATCACCGACGCCTCGCACCGCCACCTGGGCCTGCCGCTGCGCGGCTCGATCGGCTGCCTGGTGTCCGGACTCGGCCAGGTCCCCGAGTCGCGCCGCGAGGCCGACCGCATCCTCGACGCCATGATGGGCGCCGGGGTCTCCGCCGAGGTCGCGGCGCTGCCGGACATCCAGGCCGAAGTACTGATCAGCGAAATGCTGACGCTGCTCTCCGCCCACCCCGAGATACGGGACTCACGGCTGACCGCGCTGGTCGCGCACGACAGCCGGAACCAGGGCCGACTGGCCGAGTCCCTGCTGGCCTACCTCAACTGCTTCGGTGACGTCCTGGCGGCCGCCACCCAACTCCATGTGCACCGCAACACCCTGCGCTACCGCATTCGCCGGGCCGAGGAACTGACAGGTCTCGATCTGAGCCGCCCCGACCAGCGACTGCTGGCCATGCTCCAGCTGCGGCTGCCGCCCGGCGCCTGAGCCCGACGCATTGGTCGGCCGTACAGCTATCGAGGACGAGTTTGTCCCCGAGAACAAACACGACGCCCCACAGCCCCCCATACGCTGGCGCAAATCTATTTCCGCAAGTGAAACGGCTCACTTCCCACAAGGAAACGGAGCGCAGCGCCGGACGTGCGATGACGACCACGTCATCGGCGCAGCTTCCGGAAATCCGCTCCAGGCCGTGGACGCGTTCGGAAATCGCCAGGACCATGACCGCTGCTCCCCCCCCCCACTCCCCCATGGCCCTCCCAACCACTCAATGGATGTCGACATGACTACACGTCCCCCTGGTTCGGTGGCTCCTGCCACCGCTCCTCCCACCAGTGGTCAGACTCCGGAGCAGGCAGTTCTGCGGCCGGGACTCAAGAACCGCCACCTCTCGATGATCGCCATCGGCGGAGTGATCGGCGCCGGTCTCTTCGTGGGCTCCGCCTCCGGCATCGCCACCGCCGGGCCCGGCATCCTGCTGTCGTACGCGCTGGTCGGCGCGCTGGTCGTGTTCGTGATGCGGATGCTCGGCGAGATGGCCGCGGCGAACCCGACCTCCGGTTCCTTCTCGGCCTACGCGGACCGGGCGCTCGGCCGCTGGGCCGGGTTCTCGATCGGCTGGCTGTACTGGTTCTTCTGGGTCGTCGTACTCGCCGTGGAGGCGACCGCCGGCGCCAAGATTCTCGAAGGGTGGATTCCCGCCGTACCGCAGTGGGGATGGGCGCTGCTCGTGATGGTCGTGCTCACCATCGCGAACCTGGCCTCGGTCGGCTCCTTCGGCGAGTTCGAGTTCTGGTTCGCTGGCATCAAGGTCGTCGCCATCACGGCCTTCATCGTTCTCGGCGGCCTGGCGATCTTCGGTGTGCTGCCTGGCTCGGACCACGCCGCGACGGGTTTCGGCAACCTCACCGGACACGGTGGCTTCCTGCCGAACGGTCCCGGTGCGATCCTCACCGGCATCCTGCTGGTCGTCTTCTCCTTCATGGGCAGCGAGATCGTCACCCTCGCCGCCGGTGAGTCCGCCAACGCGCGACAGGCGGTCGCCAAGGCCACCAGGAGCGTCATCTGGCGGGTCGGCCTCTTCTACGTCGGCTCGATCCTCGTCGTAGTCTCGCTGCTGCCTTGGAACGACCCCTCGATCGCCAAGAAGGGCTCGTACGTGGCGGCCCTCGACACGATCGGCATCCCGCACGCCGGCGAGATCATGAACTTCATCGTGCTGACCGCCGTGCTGTCCTGTCTCAACTCCGGCCTCTACACGGCCTCGCGGATGGCGTTCTCCCTCGGGCAGCGCGGCGACGCCCCGCGCTCCTTCGTGCGGACGAACTCCCGCGGAGTCCCGCAGCCCGCGATCCTGGCCTCGGTGGCCTTCGGTTTCCTCGCGGTCGGCTTCAACTACCTGTGGCCGGACACGGTCTTCCAGTTCCTGCTGAACTCCTCCGGCGCGGTCGCGCTCTTCGTCTGGCTGGTCATCTGCTTCTCGCAACTGCGGATGCGGGGGATCATCCTGCGCGAGAACCCGGAGAAGCTCGTCGTCCGGATGTGGCTCTTCCCCTACCTCACGTGGGCCACGATCGCGATGATCTCCTTCGTCCTCGTCTACATGCTCACCGACGACAGCAAGGGCGGCGGACGGATCCAGGTACTGCTCTCGGTACTCGTCGCCGCGCTGGTGATCGCGGTCTCCCTGGTCCGCGAACGCATCCGCCGCAGCAACACCCAGGACGCCCTCGCGTCCCGGTAACAGCGGCGAACTGTCGCACTGTCACTGTCTTCGGGGCTCCCCGCCGCGGCGGCAGGGAGCCCCGACGCGTCAACCGACCGCAGCCGGACGGGCTTTCACCAGGCCGCTCTGGTACGCGATGACGACGAGCTGGGCGCGGTCGCGGGCGTCGAGTTTGGTCATGGCCCGTTGGATGTGGCTTCGTACGGTCAGCGGGCTCAGGACGAGTTGCCCGGCGATTTCGGCGTTGGACCTGCCGTGCGCGGCCAGGCCATGACCTCGCGCTCGCGGTCGGTCATGGGCCTTGACCGCGTCGGGCAGGGCGAAGAAGTCGTCGGTGTCCGGGGTGGCCAGGAAACGGGTGATGAGGGTCCGGGTGGCGGCCGGGGAGAGGCGAGAGTCGCCGGCCGCGACCGTGCGGATGCTCGACAGCAGGACCTCGGGGGGCACCCCACACGAAAAGGGCCCCGCAGGCTCTCGCCCGACGGGTCGTTCTTCGAGGTCAGCGCTTACGGCCTGACCTGCGATTGACGGCGGCTGCTGCGTCCGGCGGTCCGAGGGGTAGCGTCGTGGCTGATCATTGTTACGGAGGAGGGGGTTTCGAGGTATGAGCGGGATACCGCTCCTGAGGTTCCCCCGAGATGCGGAGTGTGTTGACAGAGGGTCAGACAGGACGGCCCTCGTTCCGATGGTGAAGAAGACCCAGCACAATCACCAGGCCGCACGGCTCCCCGGCGACATCCAACTCTGGCTCGCCGACAGCGGGTACGCTTCCGCCGCGTCCTTCGAGGCCCTTGCCGACCTCCCGCTACTGGTCTCGGTCACCAGCGATGCCGACCAGGCAGGCTTTCCCGCGAAACGCCAGCAGGCCCCTGCCGGCCAGCAGGACATGGCGGCCCGCCTCGCCACCCCGACAGGACAGGCCCAGTATCGTCAACGCAGTGCCCTGGTCGAGCCGGGATTCGCCCAGATCTTCCAGCGCTTCGGACGACACCTCAACTACCGCAGCCGCCAGGCGGTGGACGCCGAGATCAAGCTCCTCGGCACGGTGCACAACCTCAACAAGCTCATCAATCACTCGCCCAAGAATCACTCTTGACTTTCACCGGGCAGGAGCCGTGCGACAGCCTCGCGGTCTTGGGGCGGATGTGCCTAAAGTCCCGGCGGACGCGGGCGGGAGTGAGTCTGTCTGATGGGACGGGCCTTTCCCATGGACGACGCAGGTCGGCTGCCAGCGGGCGGGCGAGCCGTAGTTGGGTGTAGGCGGCGAGGATCAGCCAGGTCCAGCGGTCCGCCGCTTCTGGGGTGCGGATCTTCGGGCAGGTCCAGCCGAGGGTCTGCTTGAACAGGCGGAAGGTGTGCTCGATATCGAAGCGCCGCAGGTATGCCTGCCAGAGGCGTTCGGTGTCTGCGGGGGTTGTGCCGGTGCCTGACCACCACAGCCAGACCGCTTCGGTGTTGCTCCACTGGGCAGGTGGTCGATGTCCAGGCGGATCACTGTTCCTTCGATGATGGGGAGGGTGGCGTCGGCTGCGGCCCAGGAGGAGCGGTGGGTCAGCTTGGGGTGGAGCCGGTTCCAGGAGCGTGCGGTGGCGGTGCCGTAGAGGCCGGTGTCGGTGATGGTTTCGGTGTCCGGAGTGCCCCAGGTGTCGGGCTGGCCGAAGACGAACTCGCCTCCGTGCCGGGGCGGTCGGCCCATGGTGTGTGGCTGGCGGGGCGGGACGGTCCTGCGCAGGACTCGGTCCGATCGCATCCGGGCCAGGACCTGCACGGGCAGGTCGCCCAGGAGGAATGCCAGGCGAGGCGCGTCGTATCCGGCGTCCGCAAGCACGACGATGTCCGGGTCGCCCGCCTGCCACTGCCCCGCCGTGATCAATCGCTCCAGCAGATCACGCAGCTGCCGGGCGGTGACGGTGGCGGAGTCGTCCCCGGGTTCCAGGCGGAGTGCGTCCAGGGGCGCGGTCCAGGAGCTGCGGCCCGGCTCGAGCGCGCAGATGATCGAGTAGGGCCAGCCGGGGACGGGGATGTGCTGGTCCTTGCCTCGGCCGTAGGTGTGGCACAGGATCCGCTATGGTGAGGTGTGGGCGTCGGGCCGCAGCCAGCAGGTGATGTCGATGGCCAGGACGAGTCGGCCTTCGGCGGCCCGTGGCAGTGGCACCGTGGCCAGGGCCCGCCGCAGCCGGTCGGTATCGACTCGGCCACGGGCGACAGCGGCGTAGAGCCCGCCATGACCGCGGCGGTGCTCGCCCACCAGGGACAGCTCGGCCAGCGACCTCACCGGGCCGTCACCGCACAACACTGCATCAGCCAGCTCGAACAGCGCGTCCGAACGGGCGGCGAGACAGGAGTAGAACTCGCCCCGGATTCCTAATGGTTTTTGTCAAGCCGCCAAAGCGATTGGCGGCTCCGGCTGGTAGCACCGCCCGTCGCGCAGAAGGGCCCAGAGACACCTCACGGAGCTAAGTCGTCAAGCAGCTTCGAGAAGTTGTGTGGGGAAGGCGAGGTTCTCGTCGAACAGGATGTGCTTCTGGAGGCAGTGGTAGAGCTGGCCGATCATCTTGTTGAAGAGGTTTCTCTGAGCGGCGGCGTGCCAGTCCCCGGCCTCGCGGCGGCGGTCGTAGTGGGCCTTTGCGCCCGGTGAGTGGGTCAGTGAGGCGAAGGCCCACAGGTAGCCGGCGTGGTTGAGCCGGTCGTTCTTCACCCAGCGTCTGGTGATGCTGGATTTCTTGCCGGACGCTCTGGTGATGGGGGACGCACCGGCGTAGGCCTTCATACCGCGGGCAGTGGCGAAGCGGGCGTGGTCGTCTCCGATCTCAGCGAGGATCCGGGCGCCGAGCTGGGTGCCGAGCCCGGGGAGGCTCAGGATGATCTCGGCGTCCGGATGCTGAGGGAAAACCTCTTCAACCGCCTCGGCGAGCTGGTCGGCGGCCGTGCAGGCGGCTTCGAGTTGCCGCAGCAGAGCGAGCATCTGCTTGCCGAGCGCGTCCTCGACCAGTGGCGGCTGGTGCGCGTATTCGGCCCGCAGGACCTCGCGGATGCGCTCGGCATCGGCATCGATCCGGCGCTGGCGGCCGGCGCGCTTGAGCGCCGAGCGCAGTTGCGCAAGCGACAGCCGGGCCGCCCGCGAGGGCGTGGGGTCGAGCTCCAGCAGGACGCGGGTCTCGGGGCGGCAGAGACCGTTCTGCCAATGCAGGTAGGCGTCGAGAGCGGCGGGGAAGTACTCGCGCAGGAGCGAGCGGAGCTGGTTGGCGAGCTGCTGCCGGTTCCAAACGGCGTCCTGCTGGGCGCGGGCGAGGACGGCGATGGCGCGGGCGAGATCGCTGTCCTGGGGCAACGGCCGGTGGGCGTGCATATCGGTGCGGAGGATGTTCGCCAGGACGAGGGCGTCGCCAGGGTCGGATTTCTTCCGTGTGACCGCGTGGCGGTCGCGGTAGCGTGCGGCGGCCATCGGGTTGATGGCGTAGACCTGGCGCTTCCCGGTGCGCAGGACCGCGACGAGCAGACCGCGGGAGGTCTCGATGGCGACCGGGATCGGGGTGTCCTCGGTGTCGCCGTGATCGGCGAGCAGATCCAGCAGGATCTTGTAGCCGGTCGCGTCATCTGTGATGTGGCGCTTGGCCAGGAGCGTGCCGTCGTCGTCGACCAGGGCGACGTCGTGCGTCTTCTCGGCCCAGTCGATGCCGCAGTAGATCAACTTTCCCTCCTCGAAGTGCGGGTGTGTGCGCTGGTCACGAGCGCATGCGGGGCCACGCAGCGACCTAATTCCAGGCCTCGATCAAGGAACGGGCCGACACCTCACAAGCCGTTCGTGGCACCAGCTCACCGCACGGGCCCCGGTCTGTTCCCAGAGCTCGGACGGCTCGGGGAATGCAAGAGATCACCGTGCGGCGGGCTCGCACCACCAGCTCCAACGAGTGATCAAGCGAACGGTGTTGACGCCGCTGGTGGCCGCGAAGGCGCCGAACGCCGCCGATCTTGGCGGAGACATCATGGCCGGGCTGAAAGAAGGCGTGCGTCCGGAGCCCACACAACCGCCAGCAGCGTCAGTGCTGGGTGGGTGGCGGCCACGAGAGCACCGAATGGCGCCGCTCTCTGGGAAGGCATCTTGGCCGTGACGTTGAGAGGTATCCACCGGCACTCACGAGGCCACCACTCGCCAGCTGGGTTGCGCAGCCGTGCTCATCGCAGACCTGCGGCCCGGAGCAGTGCAGGCGTCACAACCCGTTCGAACCACCTCACCGACCGGCGAGGGCCGGTGAGCTCGTTACACGGGAATTAGGACGTTGACACGGCGGCGGGCGAGGGCGAGCACCGCTTGGGTGTGACGCTTGCCTTCGGCGCGCTTGCGATCGTAAAAGCGCCGTGAATCCTCGCAGTAGCGGATGCTGAACAACGCCGAGGTGTAGAAGACCCGCTGGAGGCGGCGGTTGTATCGCTGGGGACGCCGCAGATTCCCACTGATCTTGCCCGAGTCGCGGGGGACGGGCGCGACACCACCGAAGCCGGCAAGGCAGTCAGGGGTGCCGAAGACAGCCATATCGCCACCGGTGGCAGCTAGGAACTCTGCGTCGAGGATGACACCCAGCCCGGGCATGCTGGTGATCACTTCGAAGGTGTGATGGTCGAGAAACCGCGCCTCGATGAGCTTGTCCACTTCGTCGATCTGCTGGTTGAGGACCATCACCTCCTTCGCCAGCGTGTGCACCAGCTGAGCGGTCAGTTCCTCCCCGGCAAGACTTGTGTGCTGGCGCTCGGCGGCCTGGACAGCGGTCCCGGCGAGCCGGTCAGCGCGGATGACCTTGCGGTTGCGTAGCCACGCTTCCAGCCGCTTGGCGCCGATTCGGCGCAGGGCTGCCGGAGTCTGATAGCCCGTCAGCAAGGTCAGCGGGCCTGTGTTAGCAAGGTCCAGGGCCCGCTCCAGGCCGGGGAAGATGCTGGTGATCTGGGCACGGAGCCGATTGACGGTGCGGGTGCGGTCAGCGACCAGGTCCGTGCGGCGGTTGGTGAGGATCCTGAGGTCGGTGACGGTCTCGTCGCTGACACGTAAGGGGTGCAGATCACGGCGGATGCGGACCTGGTCGGCGATGACGGCGGCGTCCTTGGCGTCGGTCTTTCCCTCGCCGCGGTAGCCCTCGGAGGCACGGTGAATGGCCCGGCCGGAGATGTAACACACCGGCTGACCGTGGTTGATCAGGATCGCGATGGCCAAAGCGGCTCCGCCGTCGGCCAGGTCGATACCCCAGATCACCTCGTCGCCCAGGGCCAGGACATCGTTGAGGAGTTCGAGCAGTTCGGGTTCGTCGTTGGTGACGCGTCGCGACAGCAGCCGACGGCCGCCCTCGTCGATTGCGACGCAGTGGTGGTGAGTCTTGCCGGCATCGATGCCGGCCCAGATTGCGGCCATGTGGTGCCTCCGTGCGGTGTGCTGCTGGTGCCTCCCGACGGACGACCTCGCTGTCGATTCCCTACGGAGCGATCATTCGCAATTCCTAATTGGCAGCCGAGTCGTCGTGGGGCGTCCGGCGGCCAGTCCGGGCAAGCCACAAGCGGCAGAAGCGTGAAAGCCACACCCGACGCCCCTGGGCGGGTCAACCATACGAAGAGCTCACCGCGTCCCGCAGAACAACGTAGGGAAGCGTGACAGTTCCGCCAACGCCTCCTGCCGGGCATTGCGATGCAGCAGACTCATTCTCACGGCCTTCGTGCTGAACGTGTGTCTTCCTTTGTCGGAGCCATGTTCAGACGAAGGCCGCTTCCGCGTACGGCAGTTACCGGACCGAGTGATCAAGTCCGACGCACCATTCGACGCCGGACGTTAAAGATCAAGCTAGCCGGACCCGGGTCATCTGACAGTGCCAACCCGTCCCGTACGTTGTCGGGGCTGCTCTCACCGTTGCGCGCGTTTCCGCACTTCGGCTGCCCCAGCTTCACCGGTCAGCTGCGACTGACCGGCGGTGAGGTCCTTTCACCCTCACTCGATTTCAGTGAGGTCGACCCGGAGCGCGGTACTGGTCTCACGACCAGCCCGTTTCTCCGGGTCGCCTCCCGAACCCGGCGTGCACCGCTAAGCGCACCGGGCTCTCCACAAGTCCCGTGGGTTTGTGTTCACTTCATGCTGTGCTCGGCCAAGGCGTCGGGATACGTGTTCCCCGGTAGTAGTAGCGCTTGGCGCTCACCCGTGCCGGGTCGAACAGCTCCGTCCCGCCCTCGGCGGGCCATATGCCGTAGCGTCGGCGTAGTGCCTTCCAGGGAACACGCCGGTGCTTGCGCTCCTGCCATCTGACGATCTCCTTCCAGAGGTAGGCCCTCAGATAGCTGAAAGTCGCGTTCGAGCATCCGTACTTGACGTACGCGGTCCATCCCCGCAGCATCCGGTTGAGCTGACGCAGCAGGTCTTGGAGCGGCAGGTTCGTGCTCCGCCGGCAGACCGTCTTCACCTTGGCCATGATGGTCACCAGGGCCTTCTTGGCCGGATAGACGTAGACGTATCGTTTGCCGGTGCCTCGCTTCCGGTGACGCTGGATGCGCCATCCGAGGAAGGCAAGACCCTCGTCGATATGGGTGATCAGGGTCTTCTCCGGCGACAGGCGCAGGCCCATCGTGGACAGGACCCCGGCGAGTTCTTCCCGCAGGGCTTCGGCGTGCGCTTTGGTGCCCGAGACGAGCAGGCACCAGTCGTCCGCATACCGCACGAGGCGGTAGTTGGGCAGACCTTGACGGCGCCGCTTGGCCCTCCCATAAGGGCTGGCTCCTGGCCCGCCCGGCCCCTGGGCGATGTACTCGTCCAGAACCGAGAGAGCCACATTGCTCAGCAACGGGGAAAGAATCGACCCCTGCGGAGTTCCGGCGTCGGTATCCACCAGCGTGCCGTCCTCATCGAGGACGCCTGCCTTCAGAAACGCCTTCACCAGGGTCAGGACACGTTTATCTCCGATGCGTCCCCGCACCCGGTCCATAAGCGCGGAGTGCGAGATCTCGTCGAAGCAGGCTTTGATATCACCCTCAACCACCCACTCATACGAGCGGGATGCGAAATGGTGCACCTCAGCCACCGCATCATGAGCCCGGCGATTCGGACGGAACCCGTAGGAACACGGGCGGAAATCCGCCTCGAAAATCGGCTCCAACACCAGCTTCAAGGACGCCTGAGCCACCCGGTCGCGGATGGTCGCGATCCCTAGATAGCGGACCTTGCCGCCAGCCTTGGGAATCGCGCGCCGCCGCGCCGGGAGGGGCCGGAAGGTGCGAGCCTTGAGGTCCTCTCGCAGTTCCGCAAGGAACCCCTCCAGCCCACGCACGGACTCGATGTAGTAGGCGGTCTCGCCGTCCACTCCCGCCGTGCGCGCGCCCTTGTTGTTCCGCACCCGATCCCAGGCGACCAGCAGGAAGCCCGGGTCGGTGACGAGGTTGTACAGATCATCGAACCTGCGATGAGGATCATCACTGGCCCAACGGTGCAGCTTGGTCTGGATCTCCAGTACCCGGCGTTCCGCCTTGGACAAGACGTACTCCAGCTCGTCGGTATTCACCAACGGCCTCCCGGCATTCCAGCATCCGTACTGCCGACTTGCTGGCCCCCTTCGCCATGCACGGGCCTCTCGCCCGCTCGGACTACTACGGGGCCTCCGCCCCATCCCGCACCTTCGACAGACGACGCATCTATCCCAAGAACCCAGATGGCTACCGGGCCAAGGGAGCGATGCGGGATGGTTCCCGTGTTCACGGTGAATCGATCGATCAGTCCGGCATCCAGCTTTGCCCCGGCAGCATCGCCACGGTTACGCCGCAGGCTTTCACCGTGGCCTCCCCACCGACACGCCAAGTCGGCTACGGAGTCAGCCCGCCCAACGAGCGGACTGTGCACTGCAACCCGGCCCATATCCACCAGATTTGAGCCGGTGCCACGCTTACGGAGCTTTACCACTGATTCCTCTCGTATGCCCTCTGATCTCGCTCGCCGGACCCGGCCCGTCTGGCAGTTCCAGGCCGTCCCGGCTTTGTCAGCGCTGCTTCCCGCCCTTCCCGGCGTCTCCCGGGTCGGACTGCGCTCAGCTCCCACCAGCCTGCTGCGACAGGCTGGCGAGGAGGTCTTGCACCTCCTTCGATTCACCGCGCCTCACGGCGCACTGGCGCCTCGTGGCGCACCGCGGGATGTCGCACATACGGTCGGGGCCGCCGTGCGTGTCACAGGGGCTACGACCCCTGTGTGGTCCGGCGACCTCGGGATGTCACCGGCCCCTCGAGCTCCGGAGCGTCGCCGTACCCACAGTGGATCTGCCCATTCCCATGATCATCCGGACCTCCAATCCGCCCGGTCCCGGAGCCAGTTGCTCGCCAAGTTGGTGAGCGCGTGCACCGGCGCGTCGCCAGGCGGCCAGGGACTGTGCCTGCGAAGCGAAAGCAGAGCGATGTCTTTCGAAACTCGTTAAAGGGCCACTTCTATTTCGAGCATTGACCGCGCGACTTCCGCCGACGTATGTTTCGGGCCAAGCCATCCACTGGAAACACGGAGGTTACGTGTTGGCCCTTTCGTCGCATGAACGCGAAATGGAAATCCTCCGTCTACTCGACAGCGAATCCCGGGTAGCGGTGGCGGATCTCAGCGTGCGATTCGGAACGTCGCCCGTCACGACCCGCAAGGACCTGGAGTCGCTGGAACGGCGTCGACTGCTGCGCCGGGTCCGCGGGGGCGCGATCGGATACGAGGGATCCGACGAGGGCGCCTTTGAGCTGCGGCTTCGGCATCGCGCTGAGACCAAGCGGGCAATAGCCCGTGCGGCTGCCGGTCTGGTGCACGACGGCGACGCGATCGCGCTGGACTGCAGCACCACGTGCTACTTCCTGGCGGAGATTCTGCGCGAACGGCAAGGACTGGTGGTGGTCACCAACGGTCTGCGCGCGGCCGAAGTGCTGAGCGATTCCGCGACGGTGATTCTCACCGGTGGGACGTTGCGGCGCTCGTCCTGGTCCCTCATCGGGGATTTCACCGATTCCCTGTCCCGGGGCGGTCCACTGCTGCACGGGTTCTTCGGAGTACGGTCGGTGTCCCCCGTGCACGGGCTGCTGGAGCTGAGCGCGGAGGAGGCAGCAGCCAAGCGAAAGCTCGCCGCGGCCTGCCGTGATGTCTACGCGCTCTTCGACTCTTCGAAGATCAGCACGTTCGCGCTGCATGCCTTCGCACGGGCGGACCGCGTCACCGGCCTGTTCACCGACAGCCAGGTGAACGACGAGACGGTCGCCGCGTGGGACGGAACCGGTGTCACGACGCACCGGATCGCGCCGTCCGCCGAGGAGCAGCCATGAGCGCTGTCAAGCATGTCGCCGCAGTGGATCTGGGTGCGGAGAGCGGCCGCGTGATCCTCGGGCACTTCGACGGGAACCGGCTGGAGAGCGAGGAGGTGCACCGTTTCGCCAACGGCGCACGGCAGACCGACGGCGCACTGCGGTGGGACGTCGCGCGGATCTGGTCCGGGATCCGGACCGGCCTGAACATGGCGGCGGCCCGCGTCGACCGGTTGGCCTCGGTGGGTGTGGACGCCTGGGGCCTGGACTATGCGCTGCTGGACCAGCAGGGTGCCCTCGTCGACGATCCCGTCAGCCACCGGGATCTGCGCGTCGAGGGAGCACTCGATCAGGCGGTGCGTACCGTCGGGGCGGAGCGGCTCTACGATGCCACGGGCACCCAGCTGATGGACGTCAACACCGTCTACCAGTTGCTGGCCGAACGACGCACTCCGCGGGGCCGGGTCCGGCAGGACGGCGCCGCGACGCTGCTGATGATCCCTGACCTCTTCCACTACCTGCTCTCCGGTACCGCGGTCGTGGAACACACCGTGGCGACCACCAGCGGCGCGTACGACATCCGGAGCAGGCGCTGGGCGACGGGCCTGCTGGACGAGCTGGGGATTCCGACAGCGTCCTTGCCGGAGATCGTCGACCCGGGTACGGACCTCGGCCCGCTTCTGCCAGGGCTGATCGGCTCACCCGCGCTGGCCGGGACCCGGGTGATCACTCCGGCCGGCCACGACACCGCCAGTGCCGTGGTCGGTGCCGGGCTGGTCGACGCGTCAGCGGCATATATCTCCTCCGGTACCTGGTCGCTGGTGGGGGTCGAGACCCGCCAACCAGTCCTTGGCGCGGCGGCGCGCACGGCGAATCTGAGCAACGAGGGCGGGGTGGAGGGAACGGTCCGTCTCCTGCGCAACGTGATGGGCATGTGGATCCTCCAGGAGTGCCGTCGCCAGTGGGCCAGGGAGGGGAACGAGCTGGCGTACGGTGACTTGGTCACCCTCGCCTCGCAGGCCCCGCCGGAGCGGTCCGTCATCGACCCGGACGACCCCGTCTTCGCCGGTCCCGGTGACATGCCGGAGCGGATCCGCTCGTACTGCCGTGAGCACGGCGAGCCCGTCCCGGACAGTGTCGGTGAGGTCACCCGGTGTGTGCTGGAGAGTCTGGCCCTGCGCTACGGGAAGGTTCTGGGCGATCTCGCCGCCGCGACCGGCCGCCCGGCGCCGCTGGTGCAGGTGATCGGCGGCGGGTCCAGGAACCAGCTGCTCAATGAGATGACCGCACGGGCCGCCGGAATTCCCGTGCACGCGGGCCCGGTGGAGGCGGCCTCTGACGGGAACATCCTGGTCCAACTCGCGGCACTCGGTGAGTTGAACGGCCTGGACCAGATGCGCGAGGTGTCCCGGCGTAGCAACCGAACCGTCGTTCACCTGCCCTGACACCAGGGCCAGTGATCACTGGCACCGGCCCTGCCCACCCCCTGACCGGTCGTCTCCGCTTCTCGTGCCCCGGCAGGCGCGCTCGCGGCGTCGGCGGAGAACCCGGGCGGCTGCCCTACGAGGGCTTCCGGCCGCCCTGCGATCACGGACACCGACCGCCGCTTCCTGATGTGCGGATTCCGCCGGAAGCGGCACCAGCTTCCCTCCCGGGGCACTGGCCCAGACCTGTAAGGCGTGCGGCCCTGTTCGGCCGGCGCCGTCGAGAACAGGGGTTCCGATCCCCTGGCGGCCGGCCGACCGTATCGGTCCATCCCACAGAGACGGCCTCGCCCCTGGCGAGGCCTGAACGGAGCAGCAATGAGATATTCCCGGCGCTGGATGAGCACGGTCATCGCCACCGCCTCGGCGGGGGCGCTGGTTCTCACCGGTTGCAGCAAGAAGGACGAGAACACCTCGGGGGCCTCCACGGCTTCCTCGGGCGCGGTGAAGGTCGCGTTCGTCCCCAAGGTGCAGGGCATCCCGTACTTCGAGGCGATGAACACGGGCGGCAAGGCGGCGGCCAAGAAGCTGGGGATCCAGTGGATCTACCAGGGCGCCACCACCGGCGACGCGGCGGCCCAGGCGGACATCGTCAAGTCGCTGATCCAGCAGAAGGTCGATGTGATCGCGGTCGCGCCCAATGACCCCGATTCGCTGGCGCCTGTACTCAAGCTGGCGAAGCAGGCAGGTATCAAGGTGATGACGACCGACACCGACGCCCCCAACTCGGCCCGCCAGGTCTTCGTCAACCAGGCCACCGCGGAGGGTATCGGCCGGGCGCTCACCGACCAGATCGCCAAGGCGACGGGTGGTGAGGGCGAGTACGCGATCGTCTCCTGCGGTCAGACCGCGGCCAATCTGAACTCGTGGATCGCGGAGCAGAAGTCGTACACCGCCAGCAAGTATCCCAAGTTGAAGATCGCCGACATCGTCTACGCGGGTGAGGACCAGGCGCAGGCGGTCACCATGGCGAAGAGCCTGATGAGCGCCCATCCGAATCTCAAGGGTCTGGTCGGTGAGTGCACCACTTCGGCACCGGGCGTGGCGCAGGCGGTGAAGGAGGCCGGGAAGATCGGCAAGGTCTTCACGGTCGGCGTGGGGACGCCGACCAGCATGAAGCCTTTCCTGAACGACGGCTCGTCCAGCGCGTCCGTGCTGTGGGATGTCCAGAACCTCGGCTATCTCACGGCCTGGGCGGGGGCCCAGCTCGCGGCGGACAAGTCCTTCCAGGTATCGAACAAGGTCAACGCCTCGATGCCGGCCGTGACCTACACCGCCGACCAGAAGATGCTGCTCCTCGGTGAGCCCCTGATCATCACCAAGGCGAACGCTGGCGAGTTCGACTACTGACCGCCAGGTCGGGCGGACCGTCGTACGGCCAGCCCGACCGACCGAGGGAGAGTACACGTGACGACCACCACACCCGTCGCCCCGGCGGGCGAGGGCCTGCGCCTGAGTGGTATCCGCAAGGCGTATGGAGGGGTTCAGGCGCTGCGTGGCGTCGAGTTCACCGTCGACAGCGGCGAGATCCACGCCTTGGTCGGCGAGAACGGCGCCGGCAAGTCCACCCTGATCAAGATCATCTCTGGTGCGGAGAGCCCGGATACGGGCACGGTGCTGCTCGGTTCCACCGTGCTCGTCCACGGCAGCACCGGTGACGCCCTGGACGCCGGGATCGCCACCGTCTACCAGGATCCCCGGCTCTTCGGTGAACTCACCGTTACCGAGAACGTCTTCATCGGGCGTGAGCTGCGCCGTCGGGGCAGGGTCGACTGGGCACGGCAACGACAGCGGGTCGCCGAGGTGTTCACGCGGCTCGGTGTCGATCCGCAACTGGCCGATGTACGCGTCGCCGACCTCGCGGTGGCCGAGCAGCAACTCGTTTCCATAGCCAAGGCGTTCGCCCGCGACGCCCGCATCCTCATCCTGGACGAGCCGTCGGCCATTCTGACCGATCGTGAGATCAACCGGCTCTTCACCGCGCTGCGCGGACTGCGTGAGCACGGCGTCGGCGTGATCTATATCAGCCATCGGCTCGACGAGATCGCCCGTATCGCCGATCGGGTGACCGTGCTGCGCGACGGTCAGGTGGTGGCCACCCGTTCCACACAGGACACCACGGTGCGCCAGATCGCTGAACTAATGGTCGGCAGGCCGTTGTCCGAGACGGCTGTCACCCGTCCGCGGCCCGGGGACGGGCATGTCCTGGAGGTCCGTGGGCTGAGCCGGTCCGGACGTTTCGAGAACGTGGACCTCGACGTACGGCCGAGGGAGATCGTGGCCCTGTACGGCCTTGTGGGTTCCGGCACCGACGCCGTGGCACACGCGCTGTCCGGCCTCGACCCGGCGGCCCGCGGCAGTGTCCGAATCGACGGTGAGCCGGTCGCCACCGGCATCCCGGAAGCTGCCGCGCGGGCGGGGCTGGCCCTGCTGCCGGCCAACCGGCAGGTGCAGGGCGTCTTCGCCGACAAGAGCATCGCCTTCAACATCTCGGTCGGGCATCTGCGCAGGCTCAGCCGTGCTTTCTGGTTCGACCGCGGAGCGGAGGCATCCCTGGCCGCCGACTTCATGAAACGCCTGGCCGTCAAGGCGCCCACGGCGAAGACCCCGATCGGCCGGCTGTCCGGCGGCAATCAGCAGAAAGTCGTCCTGGCTCGCCAGTTGGCCGGAGAACCACGCGTCCTGGTACTGGAGGAGCCGACCCAGGGCGTGGACATCGGCGCCAAGGCGGAGATTCACCAACTGGTGTTCGATCTCGCCGACGCAGGCAACGCGGTCCTCCTGGTCTCCACCGACCTGCCCGAGGTGCTCCAGCTGGCCGACCGGCTCCTGGTGCTCCGGGGCGGAGGGGTGGTCGGCGAATTCGGCCGCGGCGCGAGTCAGGCGGATGTCCTGGCAACGGCCGCGGGTGAGAAATCCCAGGAACGGGCCGCAGCGGGGACCACCCGGCAGTCCACTGACAACCAACAGGAAGGAGAGGAGGTGGAACGGTCATGACGACAGCGATCGCTCCCCGCGCACCGAGACGTCCGGTTGCCCGCCCCGTCGAGGGCCAGGAGATCGTCCTCGCCGTGGTGCTCGGCACGCTCTGGGCGTTTCTCGCGCTCACCACCGACACGTTTCTGACCGCGGGCAATCTGCAGAGCGTTCTGTTCGCGGTGGCACCCGTCGCTGTCATCGGCGTCGGTATGACAGCGGTGATGGTCACCGCGGGAATCGATGTATCGGTGGGCAGCGGCGTCGCCGTCGTCGCCGTGATCGCCGCCCGACTGGTGCGTGACCAGGGGGTGCCGGGGTATGCGGCGATGCTCGTCGCCGTTCTCGCCGGAGTGCTGCTGGGCGCCGTCAACGGATCACTGGTGGCCTACGGGCGCGTGCATCCGATCGTGGTCACCTTCGGCACCCTCTATGTCTTCCGCTTCGTCGCGCTGCAACTGTTCGGATCAGCCAACGTGGACAACGTCCCGGGCACCTTCGGACTCCTCGGTGGCGGCAGGGAAGGCCTGTTTCTCGGCGTCCCCGTGGCCTGGTGGCTGACGGTGGTCATCGGCGCCGTCGTCTGGTTCCACATGCGCCACCGGGTCACCGGGCGACACTGGTACGCGGTCGGCGGGGACGCGTCCGCCGCGCGGCTCGCGGGCATCAAGGTCACCCGGCGCCAGATCGGCGCCTACGTCCTTACTGGTGCGCTGGTGGGTGTGGCCGCCTGCCTCATGGTCGGCAGCGGCGGCACCGTCCAGCGCAACATCGGAAGCGGTCTGGAACTCCAGGTCATCGCCGCAGTGGTGATCGGCGGCACCAGTGTCCTGGGCGGGCGCGGCTCGGTGCTCGGCACCCTGCTCGGGGCCATCCTGGTGGGCACCGTGTCCAGCGCGGTCACGCTCCTCGGCTGGCCGTCACAACTGGCGAACCTGTTCGTCGGCGTGTTCATCATCATCGCGGTGGGTGCGGACCTGCTGCGCGAGCGCCGGAGGAGTGCACTGTGAGCCGGCGGACCGAGCAATTCCAGGAGACCCGGAGTACGACCGAGGGAACGCCGGAGCCCCGGCAACAGCCCCCCTCGGACACTCGAACGGGGCCGGCACAGGCCGGCCCGGTCGCGCGGGCCGTGCACTTTCTGCTGACCGAGCGGGTGGCGTTGCTGGGGGTTCTGCTCATCGTTCTCCTCATTTGGATGAAGACGCTGGACTTCGGCGGCTATCTGATCGCCCCGTACGACAGCACCTATCTGGGAGCCAACCTCGACTCGATGGTGCCGGTCTGCCTGCTGGCCCTGGCTGAGCTGGTGGTCATGGTCGCCGGCCGGGGCGGCATCGACCTGTCTGTCGGCGGCATCGTCAGCCTGGCCGGCATGGCCTTCGGCTACCTCTATGGAATCTGGCACTGGCCGCTGCTGCCCGCACTGGCTGTCACCGTACTGCTGGGCGGGCTGCTCGGAGCGCTCAACGGTTTCCTCATCGCCTACCTGAGGTTTCCCGCGCTCATCGCGACCCTCGCCGCCGGCTATGCCTTCGGTTCCATCGCGCTGAGCCTGCACAACAGCGACCCCATCTCCACGGAACGCATCCAGAACCTTTCCAGCATTACCCATTCCAGCACCGTGCCGGGGCTGGAATCGGTGATTCCGCCCTTCCCCGCCCAGGTCCTCACCTTTATGCTGCCCACCGCTGTCGTGCTGTGGCTGCTGATCAACCTGACCACATTCGGCCGGCGCCTCTACGGCGTGGGCACCAACGAGACAGCGGCGCACTTCGCGGGAGTCTCGGTCCGCCGACTGCGGTTTCGGGCGTATGCCACCTCCGGGCTCCTCTCCGGACTGGTGGCTGTCCTCACCGTGGCCCAGTTCGCCTCGGCACGACCCGACGCGGGCTCCGCGGGAAACGGCATGGCCCTGCCCGCGATCACCATCGCCGTGCTCGGCGGCGTCGCCGTATCCGGCGGAATCGGCCGCGTCGGCGGGGTGGTCCTCGCAGCTCTGCTGGTCACCTGGCTCAACACCGGAATCCTGCTGATGTTCAACACCTCCGAGGGCGGCGAGTACCAGATGCTCGCCCTCGGCGCGGTCCTTCTGCTGTCCGCTCTACTCAACAGCCTAACCATGCGCAGTTACGGGAGCCTGAGATGAATGTCCTGAGCGACCCCGCTCTTGTCCCCGAGAGCCTCGTCGCCCTGACCCGGCGGCTCGGCGATCCGATCGCCGACCTCGCGATCCTCGCCGAGGGCAACACCTCGACGGTGCTCCCCGACGGCCGGTTCGTGGTGAAGGCCAGCGGATCCCGGATGGACCGCGCCTCCACCGACGATTTTGTCGTCGTGGAACCCGAACCGTTGCTGAAACTGATGGAGCGCCCGCGCGCGAGCCAGGACGAACTCTCCGCTCTGCTGTCGGCCTCGCCGGCCGGCCGGCCGGGCCCTGCCCGTTCGGCGTCGATCGAGACCCTGGTGCACCTCGCGGCCATCGCCGCCGGCGGGGCGGCCTGGGTGGGCCACACCCATCCGACCGCCGTGGTCGGCATGCTGTCCACCGAGGAGGCGGAGGAGTTGTTCTCCGCTCCGCTCTTCCCCGATGAGGCCGTCGTCCTGGGCCGCCCGGCCTGGGTCCCCTACCTGCCGCCCGGTCTGCACCTGGGCAGGGCGGCTCTGGCCTCCATCCGCCGGCACATCGATACCCACGGGGCCCCGCCCCGCCTGGTACTCCTGGGCAATCACGGCATTGTCGCCCTTGGCCGCACCGCCGAGGAGGTTGAGGCGATCACCGCCATGTGCGTCAAGGCCGCCCGGGTGCGGCGGATCGCCCTGGGGTCCGGCTCGTTGGCCACTCTTGCGGTGGAATCCGCCTACGCCCTTGCCGCCCGACCCGACGAGGACCTACGTCGTCGGCTGCTGAGAGGAGCCGGCCAGTGAGCCTGCCCACACGCATCGAGGCCGTCTTCTTCGACATCGGCGGCCCCGTCTACGATGACGCGAACTTCGCCACGGCCGTGCTCACCGCATTGGATGAGATCCGCGCGGAACGCGGCGAGGGACCGGCGGACCGGGACCGCTTCACCACCCTCTACGACGAGACGCGGGCCCGTCAGGGCGGTTCGCTGCGAGGCGCGCTCAGCGAGGAGTTCCTCGACGGGCGGCACGAACGGGCCCTGCTGCACGAACGCACCCGCCGGCACTGGATACAACACCCGGGAACGCTGTACGCCGATGTCCTCCCGTGCCTGCGCGCACTGCACGGCCGGGTGCGTACCGGAGTCATCGCCAACCAGGAGGCCGGTGTCGTCGACGCCCTCACCCGCGACGGTGTCACCCATCTGATCGACGTATGGGGGGTCTCGGCACTGGTCGGCAAGGAGAAGCCGGATCCGGAACTCTTCCACTGGGCGCTGGACAAGGCCGGGGTCGCGGCCGGGCAGGCCGTGCACGTCGGCAACCGGCTCGACACCGATGTCCGCCCCGCCCGGTCCGTCGGCCTGGGCACCGTCTGGGTGCTGCGCGGGGAGGCGCCACCGCACCCGACGCCGGAACAGCTCGCCGAACCCGACCTGGCCGTGGACGACCTGACCGGACTGGCACAGGTGCTCCTGTCCGGCGGAGCCTCATGACGGCGGTGACCATCGGCGTCGACATCGCCACAGCGGATGTACGGGCCGTCGCCGTCACCGGCGAAGGCCGCGTACTCGCCGTTGCGAGCGCGCCGCTGCCACCACCTACCCACCCCCGCACCGGATGGAGCGAACAGGATGCCGTGTACGCCGCGGTGTCCTTCGACGTCCTTGCCGAGCTCACCGCTCAGCTGGGCCCCCGCCCGGTCGCCGGTGTCTGCGTCACCTCCACCTCGGGCACCGTCGTCCCGTGCGACGAGCACGGCAACCGGGCCGGACCCGCCGTGATGTACGATGACCAGCGCACCCGGACCGGGCCGGAGGCCGCCCCCGCCCTGCCGGACGCGCTGGCCCGAGTCGCCTGGCTCCAGCGGTACACCCCGGCCCCGCGCTATCTGCATGTCGCCGACACCGTGACCGCCGCGCTCGCCGGACGGCTGCTCCCGACCGACACCAGCCACGCCCTCAAGACCGGCGCGGACCCGGTTACCCTGACCTGGCCACAGGCGCTGCTCGACTCCGCCGAAGTCTCCTCGTCCCAACTGCCACCGCTGGAAAGGCCCGGGCGGATCGTCGGGACGGTCGACAAGAGGGCCGCGGAGCGCACCGGGCTGCCGAGCGGCACTCCACTGGTACTGGGGATGACGGATGGCTGCACCGGACAGATCGCCGCCGGAGCGGTCCGTCCGGGCCAGGGCGTGGGTGTACTTGGCACGACTTTGGTGATCAAGGCCGTCTCCCGGCGGCAGATCATGGACCCGTACGGCGCCTTCTACAGCCATCGCGCGCCGGACGGGCTGTGGTGGCCCGGCGGTGCCAGCAACGTCGGAGCCGGCGCGCTCCAGACGCGCTACCCAGCGCGTGACCTGCCTGCTCTCGACGAGGCGGCCTGGCTGCACGGCCCGGCCCGGCACCTGCGCTACCCCCTGACCCGCACCGGTGAGCGCTTCCCCTTCCGGGTCCCCGACGCCACCGGCTTCACCCTCGGCACTTCAGAAGGGGAGACCGACATCTTCCGCTCGTTCCTGGAGGGGACGGCGTTCACCGAAAGGCTGGGGCTGGAGGTGCTCGCGGCAGCCGGGGCGGCCATCTCCGGACCGTTGCGTGCCGTTGGCGGCGGCAGCCGCAGCACAGCGTGGCTCCGTATCCGGGCCACGGTCCTCGACCGTCCGCTGGAAGTCCCCGCCGAGCCGTCGAGCGGATTCGGGGCGGCGGTGCTCGCCGCCGCGGGAACCCTGTACGACGACATCGGGGAGGCCGTTGGCCACATGGTCCGCACGGCCGTGACCGCTGAACCCGATCCCGCCCAACTTTCCGTACTTCAGGAGGGATACCGGCAGTTCACCGGGGAACTGCAACGACGCGGCTGGCTCGCCTCGCCCCTACCCTCGATCGTGCGACCACGCCGCAGGTAATGACAGCGGCGGGCGATCGCTTGGCGTCGTCGGCGCCAGTGCGACCAGCTCATCGCATGGTGTCTGCCTCTACGTCCGCGCGGGTGTGGGGGCCGGGGCCGACAAGCTGCCAGGAGTCGCCGAACCTCTGCCACTTGTGAGCTCGATGGCCTCGGCTGCCTCACCGGTTCCGCCCGTTACCGTTTTCATGGCCTCGCGCCTTCGCCGACGACCCGGCACGCCCACCGCTTCGGCTGGGACACCGCCGTCGCGGCGACGGCGGACGTGTACACGGCGGCCCTGTGGGACCGCCCCCCGGCCAGGTGACCGGCAGCGCTTCCGCAGGCCGGTCAGGCCGACGGGCCCGGCGTAGCTGATGCGGGGAAGCCGCTCATATTGAGACTTAAAACTTTCCATCACGAACCCGGTTGGAGGAGCCGTGAAGTCGGTGCGTGCGGCGGTGCAAGCGGCGGATCCGGTCACCAAGGCCGGTCTGGCGGCGTGCTTGGGTAGGGGTCCGCAGGTCACCATAACGGCCGTGGAGGAGGCCGAGGCCGTGGTGGTCGCGGTCAGCTCGGTCGACGCCTCGGCGCTGGATCTGCTGCGGGCTCTGCCCGCACGGGCGCAGGCCCGTTTCGTGCTAGTTGCGGACGGCGGCTGGTACGTCGACCCGGCCGCTATGGCAGAGCATCGGGTGCGGGCGGTGCTGTGGCGAGCCGAGACGGATGGCACAGCGCTGGTACAGACGGTGCGCGCCGTGGCGGTCGGGCAGGTGTATCTGCCCCCAGTAATCCAGGGCCGACTGCTGGATCAGCTCGAATACGTCCAGCGCGAGGTCCTCAGCCCTAAGGGTCTGACCGCCTCCGGGCTCAGTTGCCGGGAGATCGACGTCCTGCGTCTGGTCTCGGAGGGAATGACCCTGTCCGAGATCGCCGTCGAGCTGAGCTACTCCCAGCGCACCATCAAGAACATCGTGTCCGGCGTCATGATCCGCCTCGGCTTGCGTAACCGGGTGCAGGCGGTGTCGTACGCCATCCGTGCCGGGCTCATATGATTGGCGGCCTCGGCTGCGCCACCGCCGCAGGGCTTGCGCAAGTTCCCGGGATCGCCCAACTGGCGTGAGGGTGTCGCTGGTTGGGGTGGATGACAGAGCGGACACGGGATCCGTGATCATTCAGTTGTCTAAGAAGCTGTTGCTCTATCGATCTTGGTGGGCGTGAGTTCGAGGTCGTCGACTCGGTCGGGTGATCTCGTGGCCGACAGGGCATGAAAGCGGGGCCTCCCGCACAGCTCGTGGGTGTCGAATCCAACCGAGCAACAGGAGGCCCCTGGTGCTGCAGTCTTCCGTGCCGGCGTCGATGTCGTCCAACTCGGCGTCTCTGTCGTGTGATTGTCTCGCTCACCGGTTCGGGAACGCTGGGGACCGGCCGTACAGGCGACCGAAGTATCCGTCGGACATGAGCGACGCGGAGTGGGCCGTCGTACGTGACGCGATGCCGGTTCCCGGCTGGCTCGAGGGCCGCGGCGGGCAACCGGAGAGCTATTGCCACCGGCAGATGGTCGACGCGGTGCGCTACCTGGTCGCGGGCGGCATCACCTGGCGGGCGATGCCCGCGGACTTCCCCGCGTGGGACCGCGTCTACGCCTTCTTCCGGCGCTGGCGGGACAAGGGGCTGACCGCAGAGTTCCACGACCGGCTGCGCGACCGGGTCCGCCAGGCCGCGGGCCGGGATCCGGAGCCGACGGCGGGCGTCATCGACGCGCAGTCGGTGAAGGCAGCCGCATCGGTACCGGCCGTGACCAGGGGATTCGACGGCGGGAAGAAGGTCAACGCCCGCAAGCGGCACATCGTGGTGGACACCCTCGGACTGCTGCTGGCCGTGATGGTGACCGCGGCCTCGGTCACCGACCGGGACGCGGGACGGACACTCCTGGCCCGGCTGCGTGAACGGCACTGGCGCGTCACGCGGGTGTGGGCCGACGGCGGCTACACCGGGCGCCTGGTCGACCTCGCCCGCGACGCCTGGCGGATCGCACTGACCGTGGTCAGACGCAGCGACTACACCAGCGGTTTCACCGTGCTGCCGAAGAGATGGCTGGTGGAGCGCACGTTCGCCTGGCTCATGCACTCACGCTGGCTGGCCCGCGACTACGAGACGCGCACCGACACCTCGGAGGCAGTGATCAAGTGGGCGATGAGCACAGTCATGAGCCGCCGCCTCGCCCGACGGGCACGTTGAACAGCCCCGGACGTTCCTCCGCCAGCCAGCCCCGTGCGGCCAGCCGCTTGGCTTTCGACCGCACCCCTTCCACTTTCGCCGGGACCGGCTCCAGTCCGAGCGCGGCCGCGAGCTGGCGACAGTCCATCGCCTCCCCGCGCGTTCCATTCCCGCCGGCCAAAACGTCCATGATCCGCCGGTAGTCCGACGCGAGAACCGCCGGGGCGAGCCCTTCCTCCCAGCGCGGCACCACTGAGCCGGGCACCGCCTGCCTGACCTGAACCGGCCGTTCGCCAGCCACCACGACCGGCGCCACGTCCTCGCCTCCGCGCGGCTCCGCCAGAACCTCACCCACCGTCTCACGGGCGATCACGAACCGCTCCCACACCGCCTCCGCTTCCCGCAGCTCGGCCTGGAGAGCCTCCACCCGCTGCCGAGCGACGCGTTCACGCTCCTCCAGCAACCCCATCACCGACGGCATCCCGGCACCTCCACTGAAGAGACGACACGACACTCCGTCCCTCCCGCCGAAACACCACCCCTACACCTGACCAGCGGGAACACACCCGTCACTCTCGGAAAGACAACGGCTTCTAAGCCAAATGATCAAGAGGGTTCCGTGTCCGCTGTCTCATCTTCCCCGATCCCTGCCGCGTTGGCCAAGTTGGGTCCGCTCCATCCGGATGACATGTCTGACCTGCGGTTCTGTGCTGTGGGGCTCGTAAAGTCATCGCCGCAGGTTAGGACGGTAGAGCGGTCCCGGCTGGGGCCATGTCCGCCGTGATCCTCTCGATGCTGTACAAGGTAGCCCTCAAGCTGCTGTCCGTCCCCGCGGTGCTGCTTCGCCGCGACACCTCGAAGGACGACGAGCTGCTACGGCGTCAGATCGCCAGCCCGGTCCGCTACGAGCCCGCCGACCGGTTCTGGCTGGCCGCACTGTCCAGCCTGATACCCCGGCGCCGCTGGCGCGAGGTCTTCGCGGTCACTCCCGGTACCCTGCTGGCCTGGCACCGCAGGTTCATCGCCGCACAGTGGGACTACAGCGCCCGACGCGGCCGCACCGGACGCCCGCCCACCAGGGCAGCGCTCAAAAAGCTGATCCTGCAGCTCGCTCGAGAGAACGCGGGGTGGGGACACAGGCGGATCCAGGGCGAACTGGCCCGACTCGGGCACGCCATCGTAGCCTCCACGGTATGGGAGATCCTCCACGCAGCGGGCATCGATCCAGCCCCGCGCTGTACCGGGCCAACCTGGCGGGAGTTCCTCACCAACCAGGCCCAGGGCATCATCGCCGTCGACTTCTTCCACCTCGACACTGTCCTCGGACGACGCCGACTCTACGCGCTGGCGTTCCTCGAACACGGCGCCCGACGCCTGTACATCGCCGGCGTCACCTCAAACCCAACCCGTGAGTGGACGGTGCAGCAAGCGCGGAACCTTGCCGCAGGCCTCGGCGCGCGCATGGAGTCCCTGCACTTCCTGCTGCGTGACCGCGACGGCAAGTACGGCCAGTCCTTCGACGCCGCCTTCGAGGCCGAGGAGATGGAGATCCTCATGAGTGCGCCGCGAACACCTCGGATGAACGCCCACTGCGAGCGGGTGATCGGCAGCATCCGGCGCGAGTAAGCATTCAGAAGGTCGGTCGTGCGTCCGTCTCCTGACGATGTGACAGGTGCGGGGTGGGTGCGGCAGGATCCGTGGTCATGTCGTCCGCTCTGGAGTCTGCGTCGCGCGAGGATCTCCTCACGTTGATCGGACTGCTCCAGCGGCAGGTGGCGGCCGCAGAGGCGCGGGCCGAAGCGGCAGAGGCGCGGGCGGCCGAACTCGCGGTGGCCAACGAGTGGTTGACCGCTCGGGTGGCGGAGCTGGAGCGGCGTCTTGGCCGGAACTCGGGCAACTCCTCGATGCCGCCCTCCTCGGACGTCTTCGGGCGGCCGGAGAAGAAGCCGCAGCCCAAGAGCGGACGCAAGCGAGGCCGTCAGCCCGGCACCGACGGGTCGGGTCTGGCCATGACCGACAAGCCCGATGCCACCGAAGACCATGTCCCGGCGGCCTGTACCGGCTGCGGAAGCACACCGGATCAGGGCGACAGCGTCGGCTTCGAGCGGCGCCAGGTCCGGGACATCCCCCTGTCCACGGTAAAGATCACCGAGCACCGGGCGCACCGCTGCCGGTGCACCTGCGGCACGGTCACCGCCCAGCCGATGCCCGGGCAGATCGCCGGGTCCCCGTCCTCCTACGGACCGAACCTGCGCGCGCTCGCCGTCTATCTGCTGGTGTTCCAGCACATTCCCGTCGAGCGGACCGCGCAGCTGATCAAGGATGTGACCGGGGCGGAGGTCTCCACCGGCTGGGTGGCCTCCCTGCCGGGCGAGGCCGCCGGCCTGGTCGGCGATTCCCTGAACTTGATCCGGGCCCTGCTCATCCTGGGCCACGTCCTGCACGCGGACGAGACCACCACCCGCATCGGCTCCGTGCGGCGCTGGCTGCACGTGGCCTGCACCGACCTCCTCACCCTGCTCCATCTCGCTCCGCGCTCGCGCGCGGGAGCCGACACGGGCGGCGTGCTGTCGCACTACCGGGGCGTCCTGGTCCACGACTCGCTTTCGCTGTATTCGGGCTACCCGCACTGCACCCATCAGCTGTGCGGCGCCCATCTGATCCGTGAACTGACCTCCGCCGAAGAGGACTTCCCCCACCAGAAGTGGCACCAGCAGATCCGGTGGGCCCTGGCCGGACTGAACACCCAGGCCCTGCGTGTACGCGCCGGTGAGATCGGCGAGATCACCCCCGAGGCCCTGCTGCTGCACCTGGATGCCTTCCACCAGGGCATCACCGTCGGACTCTCCGAGCACCCCAGAGCGCCGGGCCGCAAACAGTCCCCGGCCCGCAACCTGCTCGAACGCCTGCGGGACCAGGCCCACTCGATCCTGCGGTTCGCGGACGACCCCTTGCATGTGCCCTTCACCAACAACTACGGGGAGAGGGCGCTTCGGCCGGTCAAGACCCAGCTGAACGCGAGACCTGCAGCATCCGACACAGCCGCTTGACGCCGAAGGCGCCACGGTGATCGTCGACGAACTGGAAGCGGCTGCTCACCAGCTGGTCTCGGCCGCAAAATACTTCGCGGCCCTGCGCAGGATCTCCCGTTCGAGCTCGAGTTCCTTCACCCGCGCCCGCAGCTGCCGGTTCTCCTTCTCCATCGCGATGGCCTCGACCGCTCCGGGCCGTTCGGCCGCCTCGGCGTCCCGCACTCAAATCCGCAGTGTCTCGTGGTTGATGCCCACGTCCTTGGCCACCGAGGCGTACGTCCCACCCGGACTGGCGTGGTACAGCGCGACGGCATCGGCCCGAAACTCAGGCGAGTACTTCGACGTCCCCAACCGGAACTCCTGTCCTATGGATCCTCACGATCCAATGATCAGGGTGTCCACGATCAAGGGGCAACGCCCGTCAAGGCCCAGCCACCTGTGAGCTCGGTCTTCTGTACGCAGACGCCGGTTGTTGGCGGTCATGCCCCGGGGGGACATCTAGTCTGCCCATCCGGCCCATCAGTGGACTGATTGCTCACAAGATCGTCTTGGGCGCCGTATGGTTTTGTTCGTCGGTCGCCCCCAGGCTCATCCCCCCCGTCCGGGAGGCGGCCGGTCGGCCTCCCCGGGATCTCACCCCCGACCCTGGGAGGCCGACTTCCCCGGAGGCCAGGCGTCTCTCGCCAACTGCCCAGTCAGAGGTTGCGGCACGAATCTGTTGGTGCGGAAGCCGGAGGGGCCACCGAACCGCGCTGACCGAGGTGAGTGACATGGAGAGGGGAATCGAGTGGCTGTCCGCTGCTGCCGACGACCCTGAGACGTGCCGCGCGACGTGGGCCGACAATCCGCGCCGACTCTACCTGCTGCCGACAGGGCGCCTCTTCGACGTGGTGATGATCAGTTGGCGTATCGGCCTGGAGACCTTCGATCAACTGGCGCGTCGAGCGGCGCCGATCGGTCCCGTCATGATGGATCACGAATCGCAACGAGTGGGCTTCTTCCTCGACACATGCGGGGGCAAACAATTCGCAGCAGCCCTTTCCCGGGAAACCGACACACCGCCGCCCTACGAGTACCTCGGCGAGAACTCCCTCGTTGTCGTGCCAGGTCCTGTTCCTATGTCCGGAGACCGGTACCAGTGGCTCCGGGCGCCCATGCTCCTGCTGGAGGCGCATCCGGTGTGCGTGGCAGCGCTCGCAGCGGTCTTCGTTGCCGCCGCCGACCTGATCGCTCGTGCTGATAGTTACGGCGAGCAGTACAGCGCTCCAGCGATAGTGCGGAGCAGGTTATGAAGGCGCAGCGCTCGATGCACGGTGGACAGTAGGAGCGCGAAGATGCTGCCCCGGTGGTCGTTGTGGGGCAGCGGCGGATGCCACGCGGCCTGAGGCGCCACGGCAGCTCTGCCGGGGCTTACAGATTGCAGCGACGCGGCGGAGGACTTCCCGCACCTACGAGTTGTGTGAACGCCTTCGGGTACGGACCCATCGAACTCGCCGCATTTCGACGGAGATTGCCGAGCCCTTCCTGGCAGCCGCGGCCAGACCGGGGCACCGGCCTCGCCGAGTCGATCGGGCCACGGCTCGGAGTGCTCGGTGGCAAGGTCGTGATGGCCGCGCCAATGTGAGGCTACCCGCATTGAGCTCACCAACCCCCTCCATGGAGGTCACAGGGCCGCGTACGGCCTTGACGCAGGATCCCCGGTGCGACGAGTGGCGTGACGAGAGCCGCGACCAGGAGCGCGGCCCGAGGTCGCATTGGTCAGGAACACATGTCCACATAAGCAAGGGAGCAAGCAGTGAATCGACCGCCGTTCTCCGCAGACAGTGCCCTGTCAGCACGGCAGCAACTGGGCATGTCGCACCAGCAGGTGGCCCAGCAGATGGCCGTGCTCCGATCTCCCGTTTCTACCGAATGGATAATAGCCTGGGAGAGCGGTGCCTACCGTCCCACCGAAACGGAACTTTTCGTGCTGGCGGATGTGCTGTGGTGCCGGGCCACCGAACTGATGGGCATCGAGGAGCCTCGTACTCTGGCAGAGTATCGGCTCGCCCGACAGATCAGCGTGCAGAGGCTGGCCCAATCCATCGGAATGGATTCCTCTGAATACGTTCAAGCTGAGAGGCAGAACCAGTGGCCGGGGAACCGGCACCAAACGCTGGGCCTTCTGCGTGTGTTGAACATCTCCTTCCGCCAGTTGACGGAGGCCACGAGTCCTCCTTCGCGGCGCGGAAGCTGAGATGGAATCGCATCGGGCCGGGGAGGTCAGCCGCACCGCAGGGCGGTGTCAAAGTCTGACTGGTCGCGTGTCAGTACTGGTCAGCGGAATCCGAGGGGGGGGATCCAGGCTCAGTTCGCTGGGTGCGTCACCTCCGGCTGGCCGATGGCCGTGGCCTTCGACGAACACGTACAGGCCGTCCCCGCGTGACAGCGGGGCCAGGGCCTGGTTCAGGGCGGCCAGCAGCAGTCCCGGTACGGAGGCGCCCTCGCGCTGGGCGGCGTCGAGGAGCAAGGTGGTGGCGTGGCTGGACAGTTGGACGGTGTGGTGGTCGAGCTTGCCGTACGGGACCCGCTCGCTGCCGCCGTCACACAGGCGCGGCGTGGGGGCGCTCGCCAGTTCCTTCCAGTAGGCGGCCTCGTCCGCCTGGGGCGGGCGGGCCACGAGGTCGCCGGTGATGCCCGGCGCGACGGGTAGCACTCCGGGGCCGCGGCTGTAGGCGGCGCTGAGGTCTCGAGCCAGGACCTCCCAGGAGACCGCGTCCGCGATCAGATGGTGGGCTACCAGCTGCAGCCAGCGGCGCCCGCGCGCGGGGTCGGTGAACAGCACGGCCCGCCACAGCGGCCCGTGAACGAGGTCGAAGCCATGGTGGGAGCGGTTGAGTATCTCGGTGTCGGGGCTGGTGGCGCCCGGTTGCACGAGGTGTTCCTCCAGTTCGACCGGTCCGTCGACTCCTGCAGGACGGCGCTCCAAGTGCCGTCGGGGCGGCGGGTGAACCGGGTCCGGAAGGCGTCGTGGCGGGCCGCCACCGCGTCCAGCACGTTCTGCAGATCTGCCGGCCGCTTCGGCGCGTCGTCAGGGAGGGGAAAGAGGCGGGCCTGGTTGAAGTGGGTCGGTTCGGCGATCCCGCGGCAGCGACCAGTCGGGTGCGTGAACTCTCGCGCGGCGGGCGGCTCAAGAACGACCGGATCGACGCTGCAGCAGCGGCCACCGCGGCCTACCTGCACGGCGACGGACGCGACGTCGAGCCCGAGGACCATGCGACGGCCCTGGCCCTGTTGGATGAGCGACGCGTGAATCTTGCTCAGGCCCGCGTCCGTACCGTCAACCAGCTGCACGCACTGCTGCGAGACCTGTTGCCTGGCGGCGCTCCGGCCCAGCTGTCCGCGGACCCGGCCACCTCCTTGCTGCGGACCGTCCGTCCCGCCGGAGACGTCGAACAGGTCCGCAAGGACATCGCCCGGGACCTGATCGCCGAGATCCGCCTGCTGGACAAGAAGCTCCTGGACAACTCCACGCAGATGCAGGGCCTCGTCGAGGCGGCGGACAGCACGTTGATGGACACACCTGGCATCGGGCCGGTCATGGCCGCTCGGCTGATCGCCCGCACCGGACACGCGACCCGTTTCCCCACCTCGGCGGCGTTCGCGAACTACGCAGGCGCGGCACCGGTGGAAATCGCCAGCGCGGACAAGTCCCGCCACCGGCTCTCCCGCTCCGGCGACCGGCAGCTCAATTCAGTGCTCCACACCATCGCAGTCGTGCAGATACGCATGCCCAATTCACCCGGACACGCCTATTACCAGCGGAAACTCGCTGAGGGGAAGAGCTTGAAAGAGGAGAAGCGGTGCCTGAAACGACGCCTGGCCGATCACGTGTGGCGCATCATGATCGCCGACGAACGCAGAGCCAAGTCCCTTCTCATCCAAGAGGCTTGACAAGACCCAGACCGGGTTTGATGGAGACATCGGCCTGCTGTGGTCCCCGTCCTCCGGTGAACCTCTTACGGCCCAAACGGCGTCCAAGCCGCAGCGACCGCAGGCGCGCCGGTGGCGCCAAGGGCCAGGGCGCGAGCGGGGCAAAGACGGCCGACGACCGCGTCACCGCCCAGGACCGGCCTGCTCGCGAACTGAGCGACGGCCACCAGAGCGACGCCGCAGCGCGCCAGCGCCGCCGCGGTCACCGGCACACGGGCGCGTTCCCCGCCGTCTGCGATCTTCACCGCGACGGCCCGCCCGTCGCCGAGGGCGGCGACCTGCACGCCTTCGGAGCCGTCCTTGGTCAGCAACCCCGGCACGGCACGCATCAGTGACGCGACATCGCGGCCGGATCCGGAGGCCATCTCGGGGTGCCCGCACATCGCGTCAGCCACGCGCGCCTCAGCAGTGCCCGGCGCGGCCGTAGCGATTCGGGCGGCGGCGCGGGCCAGGCCGTGCAAGGAAATCGAGAACAGCGGTGCACCGCAGCCGTCGGCCGTCACCTGGGCGATGCGCTGGCCGGTCAGTTCCTCCACCCTCTCGGCCACAGCCCGCTGCAGCGGATGCGCGGCGTCGAGATAGTCCTCCAGCGGCCAGCCACGCAGTCGCGCTGTCAGCAACATAGCTGCGTGCATGCCAGAGCAGTGCTGCGCTATCCGGGAAGGCAGGCGCGCCTGCCGGATCCAACTCTCCCGTACGACCGGGTCGTACGGCATGTCCGTCCTGTTGCGCAGCGCGTCCTCGTCCAGACCGGCCAGGTCCAGGATGCGCCGAGTCGCGGCCAGGTGCCGCTCCTCGCCCGAGTGGCTGCCGGCGGCCAGCGCAAGCAGCTCTCCCTCCAGCGGCAGGCCGGCACGCACCAGGGCCACCGCCTGCAGGGGCTTGAGTGCCGATCGCGGACAGAAGGCCGCCTCGATGTCACCGATCTGCAGCTCTACGCGCCCGTCGGCCGCCAGCACGACGACGGAGCCGTAATGAATGCCCTCGATCATGTCACCGCGGACTAGGTGAGCCACCGGTGCGTGAAGGGGCTCTCGAACCACTGGGGCCTCGGCAGGCGAACCACCCTGCCTCGCCGCAGGGCTTGATCAAGTTCCGTAGCTGTCCGAATCGTTGGTGATGCCCAGGATGGGGAGTGCTCGTTGGGGCTCGTCGCGGATCGCCCGGGTGGTCTTGGCGATGTTGTCGGCTCCGAGGGTTTTCAGCACGCCGATGGCGAGGTTGCGAAGGGTCGCCATGGCCCGTGGTGCGGTCCCGGTGTGGACGGTGGAGGTGTCCTCGGCGAAGGTGACATCCCTGATGTGGTGCGAGGAGTTCTCCACTCCCCAGTGCCCGCGAATCGCGGCGGCCAGGTCGGCGGGCCCGGCTTGATGGGCGTCGAGGCTGGTGACGGCGTAGACACTCTCACGGGTCTCACGCCGGCCGGTCTGCTGGCGGCGGCGATGGACGCGGATGGCGAGGCGGGCGTGGGGAAAGGCGATTCCGCCGAGTCCGTCGGCGATCCCGCAGGTCTTGATCGAGCGCGACTCGTGGCGTCCATGTCCGGTCCCGGAGGCGGTGTGCTGGAGTGCGATGGACTGCCAGGGCAGGGCGGCGAGTTGGGTGTAGGCGGTGGGCTGGTTGGTCTTGATCACGGCGATGTAGTGGGCCTTCTTGGTCTCGACCAGCCAGGAGATGTTTGCCTTGACCGAGTGCAGGGCGTCGAAGGTGACGACGGTGCCGGTCAGGTCCAGGGGTGCCAGCAGCGGACGGAAGTGTGTGGTTTCGTTCGTCTTCGCGCCAACCTCCACCTGGGCGAGGGCCACGACGGTGCCGTGAGTGACCGCGGAGAGCAGGTGCCGGCGCGTCGCGGTGAGACGGGCTGATCCCTTGAGTGCTTTGCCGTCGACAGCGATCGCGCGGGGCCGCCCGGACGCGGAGGGCGACGGCGCCTGGGCGGGTTCGGTGGCGGCGCGGTGCCGGTCGGCCAGGTAGGCGCCCACCGCCCGGTCCAGGGCGTCACCGTCAACAGCCCCCAGCACACGGCCGATCGTGGCCGGTGACGGAGCGCGCCGCCATCTCAGCAGGTGGCGGCGGATCCCGATCACTGTCAGGAGCGCGTTTGAAGCACGCTGGCCCCACTCGGCGAGTTCATCGATGCTCCTCGCTCCCGAGACGACCGCGCAGGCACACACCAGCAGGACCGCTGTCAGCGAGTACCACCGGCCCCGCCGGGAGCGCGGGTCGGGCACCGAGTCGAAGTAGGGGCGCAGGTCGGCGATCCGGCCGGTGTCCAGCGGACCCAGTTTCACCAGCACGGCAGGAATGGGAGAGGATGCAGCAGCAGGCACGGGCCACCTCGTGATCATCTGGCTTAGACACCACAATGATCACGAAGCCCGTGCCTGCTCTGCTATGCGCCCCAACCGGTCACAACCCGACCAGCCGCACGACCCCGGAACTTGCAACCGCCCTGCGTGAGAGCGGCACGCCGGGTGCGGGAAGCGGCTCCGGGGAAACGGCTCGATCGAAAGACGAGACCGCGCCCCGGGCCGACTTCACCACCGGATGTTCTGTCACATCACCGCGAACTGGCGGGGGCGGCCGCTGACCAGCTACCAGGTCGTCCTCGAGACCATCGCCGCCACAACCACCAAGACCGGCCTGACCATCACGGCCGAACTGGACACAGGCAGCTACGACCTCGGCATCAGCGTGACACCCGCCGAGTTTCACGCTCTTGCGATCACACCCAATGCCTTCCACGGTGACTGGAACTACACACTGTCTCCCGTTCCACCGCGAGCGCCAGACGCGCCGGCAACGACATGCCGGGCCGACCCGGCCCTGACCGCGATGCTCACCGATCCGGCCCTGACCGGCATGTCACGAATCGCCTTCGAGTATTTGGTGGCGGTCTCGGAGCCTTTCTGGGACGCCTTGGCCGAGGCGGCATTCCAGCGACGCTTCCACCGCCCGCGCAGCTACCGTCACCCACAGACCAGCAGCGTGGACCACACCCACCGGCTCCTGGCAGCCATCCTGCGCCGCCGCAGAGTGGTGACCATGACGTTCCTGGGCGCAACTACTGGGCGTCAACCGCACCAACCTGTCCATCCAGTACCAGGACGCAAAACGGCTCCTGGACCTGCACAGAATCCTCGTCACGCCGATACCCGGATCGCCCGCCCGCACGTTGGAACAGCTACACGCCCGAACAACCCCCGCGGAAACCCGTCGCTGACAGTTATTGAAATACGGGCCCCCGGCCGCACCGAAAACTGCCAGATCGGCGTGTTCGCCGCCTACGCCACCACACGCGGACGCGCCCTGGTGGACCGGGAGTTGTATCTGCCCAAGTCCTGGACCGACGACCGCGACCGCTGCCGCGCCGCCCACATCCCCGACGAGCGGGCCTTCGCCACGAAACCCGACCTGGCCAAGGCCATGGTGCTGCGGGCGATAGCCTCGCCGCTGCCGATCGCCTGGGTGACCGCAGATGCGGCCTACGGCCAGGAGTGGCGGCTGCGCCGCATGCTGGAGGAGACCGGTCTGGGATATGTGCTCGCGGTCCCCAGGTCCCAGCAGGTGCCGCACTTCGGACGCATCGATCACCTCTTCTCCCAGGCCCCCGACGAAGCGTGGGAGCAACGTTCGTGCGGTGACGGCGCAAAGGGCCCGCGCGTCTACCACTGGGCCGCCCTGGAGATCACATCCATCGAGGACTTCGACGGCGAGATGCCGATCCACCAGCGGTGGGCACTGGCACGCCGCAGCATCAGCAAGCCCGAAGAGATCGCCTACTACCTCGCCCACGCACCGCTCGGCACCACGGTCGAGCACCTCGTACGCGTCGCCGGGATGCGCTGGGCCATCGAGGAAGCCTTCCAGGCCGCGAAGAACGAGTGCGGCCTCGACCAGTACGAAGTCCGCCGCTACACCGGCTGGATGCGCCACATCACCCTGGCCATGCTGGCGCACGCCTTCCTGGCCGTCATGGCCGCCGACGCCGCGGCAAAAGGGGCAGCAGAAACGGTTCCTGCCTCGCGCCCCTCACCGTGGCAGAAGTTCGGCGGCTCCTGGCAACTGTCCACTCACCCCTCGCCGTTCACCAACACCTCACCAGTGCACGCGCCCTGAGTGGGCGGTTCGTGAGTTGATGTCCGTTCCGGACTTGGTTACTGCTTCTTGCTGAAGGTGCCGGGCTCGGCCTCAGTGAGGATTCCTAGTGTGACCAGGCGTTTCATCTTGGCTCGGGTGCGTTCGATGTGTTTCGGCAAGAGCTCGAGGTCAAGGGTCTGGCAGATGTCGCGGGCCCTCAGTGGGCCGGTGGTGTCGTTGAAGACGGCGAGGATGCGCGGGTAGTCCGGGTGCTCGGGCAGCTCCAGGCTCTCTGACCGGTCGGGGCTCTGGACCGGGATTCGGTCGGCGAGGCCGGTGATGGTCGTGCGGGTGATGGCGAGGTGTTCCAGACGCAGTTCGGCCTCTCGGAGCTGGGTCTGAAGGGTGTCGATCTGGGTGCGGAGATCGCCGGCCAGGGCCCGGGCTGCATCTTCCTGAAGGTCGAGCGCCTGAAGGAGGGGGCTGAGGTTCACGCGCCGGCCACCTGCGGATCGCGCCAGGTGAGCGTGCTCGCGTCGGTGAGCCGACGGGCCATGACGTGGGTCATGGCCCAGTAGACGCGTGAGGTGGAGGAGGCCGGGCGGTGTTCGTAGTCGCGGACCAGGCGCCGGTGCAGTATCAGGGTCCCGAACGTCTGCTCCACCCGCCACCGTTTCGGCTGCGGAACGAATCCCCGCTCCTCAGGGTTGCGCCGGACGATCTCGACGTCGATGCCGAGGGCGGCCCCGTGCGTGACGACCTGGTTCTTGAAGCCCTGGTCGACCAGGGCCTTGCTGACCGAACCGCCGGCCGCGACGGCGACCTGGTCGAGCAGAGCGATGCCAGCGGCGTTGTCGTGGACACTCGCGGCCACCACGGTGACGGCGATGACCAGGCCAAGGACGTCCACGGCCAGTCCCCGCTTGCGGCCAGGCATCCGTTTCGCGGCGTCTTTGCCCGTCGTGACCGCGGGGACCCCGGTGGCCGCCCGGACACTCTGGGTGTCCAGGATCACCAGGGTCGGGTCCTCTAATCGCCGGTTCCTCTCCCTCACCTGACAGCGCAGGAGTTCATGGATCTGCTGGTCGGTGCCGTCGTCCCGCCAGGCGGCGAAGTAGTAGTACGTCGCGCTCTTCGGCGGCAGGTCGTTCGGCAACAGGGCCCACTGACAGCCGGTCCGGGACTGGTAGAGGATCGAGTTCACGATCTCCCGCAGCGGATAGCGGCCCTGGTGGCCGCTCACGGAACGGTGCCGGTTCTTCCAGGCCGTGAGTACCGGCTCGATCAACGCCCACTGCTCGTCGGACAAGTCGCTCTGATACGGCTTGCGTTCACTCATCCCACCGATCCCAGCAGGCCACCGGCACCGGACCGGAACGTTCCGGCTTCGCTCACACCATCAGGCGACACCAGAACCACTCATAGACTCACGAACCGCCCACTGAGACGGTCACACTGGCGCAGACGACGCCAAGCCGTCGCCCAACGCTGTCACTATCAGCGGCGGCTGCACACGATCGAGGGGCGGCCCGGAAAAGAGAACACGGGTCGTCAACCGGCCCATTACACTCACCCAAACCGCCCCTGAGCAGGGAAAACGTCAAAGTGCTGCTGGAGTACTAAGCGCGTCGCCACCATGCCCCCGAGCAAGGGCGGCAGATGTTGCCACGCGGTGAAGACCGCCCTGTCATCGGCTGGCGCAATCACACGCTGCTTAGAATGGCAACCCTGCCACCGTCGACCGGCAACACCACACCCTGCACGAAACTGGCGGCGTCACTGGCCAGATATGCCACGGCGTCAGCGATCTCCTGTGACGACGCGACCCGGCCTGCAGGGGCGGCTGCCGCCAGCTGATCGAGTGCCGGGCCCAGCGGCGCCGTTCCCTCGGTACGAGTAGGTCCGGGGGCGACGGCGTTGACCCGCACGCCGTAGGGCCCGAACTCAGCGGTCCATGCCTTCGTCAGCAGCTCCAGCGCCGCCTTGCTCGCACCGTAAAGCGCCATGCCGGCCATACCGATCTCCGCGACCATTGTCGACACGTTGACGATGGCCCCTCCACCGTGTTCGGCCATCTTCGGCGCCAGCTCGGCTACCAGGAAGTACGGCACCTTCAGGTTGAGACCGAGCACTGCATCGAAATCGCTTTCCTCGGTATTTGCGGTCGGCCCGAGCGGGAAAACGCCAGCGTTGTTGACGAGCACATCCACGTGGCCACGACCCAATTCACAGGCACAGGTGGCCAATGCACGCGCACTGCTCGCATCGCACAGTTCGCCCGCCACAAAGTCGGCCTTGCCGCCAGCAGCGGCGATCTTGGCGACGACGTCGCTCCCCCGCTCCGCATCACGTCCGGACAGCACAACGTAAGCACCGCCAGCGGCGAGGGTCATTGCGGTGGCACGCCCGATACCACTGGTGGCTCCAGTGACGAGCGCAGTGCGTCCTGACAGGTCGATGCTCATCGTTCCTCCAGACCAGTCGGTAGCCGCGTGCAACTACTCGTCACTCGCCGAGCTCCGGCAGTACACGGTTGGCGAAGAGTTCCAGGCTCGACCAACCTATGTCTGGGTCGAGGCCGCCGATCAACGGGTGCAGCGGCAGTCCTTGCTCCGGGAGTAGCGACATCGCGAGTTCGACACACTCGGCTGGCGTGACCACGAGGTACATACCAGTCTTGCGAACGTCGGCTATCGTGTCGAGAGTTTGATGTGCATATAGACTGGCTCCTGGTGTCGAGGCCGAGTACTTTCGGTATTCGTTCATGTCATGTAGCACACTCGGGCCGATCCGTGTCCACTCTCGTTCTGGATCTTCGGCGACGAATATCGCCTGAATCGTTGGTGGCGGAATGAATCCTGCTCGTCGACCGGCCTGATCGCACAGTGTCAGGTAGATCTGTTGCAGCCGTGGGGCGCTGACAGCCGGCCAGTAGCCATCCCCCAGAACCGCCGCGCGTCGGGCCGACGCCAAGGAACTGCCGCCGAGAATCATTTTCGGCGGACGCTGCACGGGCAGTGGAGTGATCTGCCCCGTTCGGCCCTGATATGTGACGGTGTCGCCGGTCAGGAGGCGCCGAATTACCGCGATCTTGTCCTCAAAAATAGAGCCTCGCTTGTCAAATTCGACGCCGAACATGGCGAATTCGCGACGCAGGTAACCTGCGACCAAAAGTACTTCCGTGCGCCCGCCCGATATCAGGTCGAGGACAGCAAGATCCTCCGCTACCGCGAACGGATCTCGAAGGGTCGGCACCAAGCATGGCAGGATTGTCGCTCGGGAGGTGCACGCCGCCGTCGCCGCACTCATCGTGAGCGGGGATGGCAGATAGCCATCGGAAGTGCCATGATGCTCGGGAATGAACACGGTGGGACGGCCGTGCCGGTCCGCCCAGGCGATTTGCTCCAGCGCGGCCGCGTACTGTGCGGCGCGAGATCGTCCTCCTAGGTCGGGCATTCGCATGTCGTATCGGATCGACCATCTGACGATTTGAACCACCTCCGAACTCCTCAGCCCACCCAGCTGCCTCGAACGCTGCACGGTTCACCACAACGCTCTGAGACCCTGAGCTGACTCCCAACAACAAAAGACCTGACCATCCCTCAGCCTGGACAGTATTCCGGGTGGTCCGGTCACGGAATCCCTGGTCAGGACCCCGGAGGGTATGCCCCTGGCGGTCACCGGCCTCCTCGGCGGGATCGCCTGCGGCAGCGCGGTGCGCGGGTGGATGGCGGAGCAGCGTCGGCAACGGCGGGATTCGGGGCTTCTTGCTTGTATCGGTACAAGGGATCCCGCGACTGGACCGCGGCGATGCACGCGCGCGGCCTCAAGGCGTCGGCAGGGGCAGCTATAGGCAGAGGAAGGGAAAGCGTCATAGATCCAAACCTTTGTCGGAGGGGCGTGTCGGGCCCGCGTACCTGCAGGCATCCAAGCGCCACGCAGGTTCGATCAGTAGGCAAGCATGTCGGTTGGTTTCGGTGCAGCAAATGGGGGAGAATACCCAAACCGCTACGCATTCACCTCCGGCTCCGCGTCCCGCGGGCCGTACGTGAAGAACACCACGGCCACTGCGCACGGGTGTTGAGCGACGCTGAAGGTGTGCGCCAAGGCGACGCTGTGGTTGTCGATGGGACGGGATGAAACGACCCCGGCGGCCGTCAGGCCGCCGGGGTCGTCGTGAACACGGTGTCGGCTTCATGCACGCGGTGTCGCTTGGCGTCTCGGCGATCGGGGGCGGCTGGAGAAACCTGTTGGGGAGGGCATCTCTCCTGGCTCTGGTGGTCGGGGATCATGTTGGTCATGAGCGAGCGTGAGGGTAGGGGGGTGGACCGCACTCCGCACCTCCACCTCGTGCACACCATGTCGTCGCGCACGAAGCAAGATCAGACTGCCCACCAAGATCAACACTCATGCCCACCGCGAGTGTCGCCAACCACCACCTTCGTGCTCATACAGAGAGTCGTCCAACACACGGGGCGGGGCAGCGGGGGGCGCTGTCACGTTGTTGGGTGTGTGGGTGTCTGACGGTGCGTCGGGGTGTGGTGGGCCGGGTTCCGGCCGGGTGCTCAGGGCGTGGTGGGCTGGACGGCGGCGCCAGTGACCTGGTCCCAGATCGCGAAGCGGACGGTCATCTCGGCTCGATAGTCGACGGCGGTCATCAGATGGCGGCGGGGCCGGAAGTGGGGTGAGATGCCGCTGAACGCGGACAGGAACCGCTGGGCTGCGCCGACGGAGCGGAAGCCCTTCATCGCGCGTTCGCGTTGCCTCGTTGGCTGGTGGCTGTTCTCGGCCCGGTTGTTCAGGCCCTTGTGAGAGCGGTGCTCCACGGAGGGCATGACCTCGCGGTGGGCCGCGCCGTAGGAGCGGAGCTTGTCGGTGACGATCACCCGCGGCACAGCACCGGTCTTCTTCAGGAGCCTGCGGAAGAAGCGCCTGGCCGCGGCCTTGTCCCGGCGGTTCTGCACGAGGATGTCCAGCACCGTCCCGTCCTGGTCGACGGCCCGCCACAGGTACCACTGTTCGCCGTTGATCCTGACGAAGACCTCGCCCAGGTGCCACTTGTCCCCGGGCCCAGGTTGCCGGTGGCGCAGCGCGTTGGCATAGGCCTGCCCGAACTTCAGACACCACCGCCGCACCGTCTCGTAGGAGACGACCACTCCGCGCTCGAGCATGAGCTCCTCGACCTCGCGGAAACTGAGGGGGAAGCGGTGGTACAGCCACACCGCGTGGGAGATGATCTCGACCGGGTACCGGTGCCCCCTGTACGACGGCGGTGCGCTCTCCACGGACGGCCCCTCCAGCATGATCAACCCGAAGATCATCCCACGCCATCAACCAACGTGACAGTGCCACCAGGACAGCTACGGAACTTGATCAAGCCCTGCGCCCGGCGTCCAGGGCCTTTGCGGCCTCGCAGGACTTCGGCGGGCCTGCGCAGGTGGTGCTGGCCGCAGCGGGCAAACGCTCCCGCCGCCCTGTTCGCAGCCGGATACGGAGAAGTAGGTGCCGTTGTAGGTAGTTTCCGGGTCCCCTTCTCGACGCCCGAAGGATCTGATATTTGCACCACTGGTTTTCGGTGGAGATCGAAGGTTCAACCATGTTTGTACACCAGCCGCCGTGTCCGTCGCGGGACGCGCCCAACCACGCCATGGCCCGCGTTGTGGCCCTGCACCTCGAGCAGGGACTGTCATGACTCCCACCGCACCCCCCGGCCGTCCCGCCGCACCCGCCCCGCTGAACCGCCTGCTGCGGCTGCGGACCAAAGCAGCCGCGCTGGCCGCTCTGCGCCTGGCCAGCCGCCGGAGCGGACCCGCCCGCGAGACGGTCTCCTGGCCACTCGAGCGCGCCACGCGGGCTGGCGCCCGGGCCAGGGAGCTGACCCGCGACCAGCTCGCCGTATGGCACCTGCACGAGCACACCGACACCGCCGAACTCCTGGTCAGCGAGCTGGTCACGAACGCACTCACGCACACCCAAGGCCCGATCCGCCTGAGCATCTCCCGCACTGCCGGGCACCGCACGCTGCGCTGCGCCGTCGCCGACGCCTGCCCCACCCGGCCGCGGCAACGCCGCGCCAGACGCACACGGGCCGCGGCAGGTACGTGACCCGGCGCCGGACCGTTCAGGTCCAGACCGGCCGCGTCCAGGACCAGAGCGGGCCCGTCGAGGAGGACGGGTCGACTGAGGCCGCATAGCCTCCGTCCACTGTGGAAGTGCCCGCCGTGAATGCGTGGCACCCGGAATGCGTGTCACGCGGTCCTACGGACCGAGTGACGCGCGGGTGCCACGCCGGACGCACCAGCTGATCGCGGTCATATCCCGATACAAGCCCTGGGAAAGGAAACCCATATGGCCTTGAACGACCTGGAACAGGTTCTCACCCTGGCCACCGAATGGTGCGCGGCACGACAATGCGCCAACGGCGGGTGGGTCAGTATCCCCGATCCGCGTGTCACCGAAACGGCTTTGGGTTGCCTGGCCTTGAAACGAACAGCTGACGTAGCGTCCCGACAGGCCAGACGCTGGCTGCGCGGTGCTGTCGTGCAACGCCATCACCCGGCTGCCGAAGCATTCGAGACCGCCCTGCGGTCCCTCGCCCTTGACGAACACTGTGTGCTGGACCTCAGGTCGCCCGAATTCGCCGGCACGGTCGTTTCCGCGAGGGCAAGGCTGATCCAGGTGCTGGCGTTGTGGAAAGGCCGTTCAGTCCTCGGCGGCCTCGATCCCGTCGAGCTGCGGGAGACGATCCGGCGCGGGTGCGACGCCAGTGGTGATACCCGGCTCAAGCCGTGGAGCAAGGCGGAACTGTTCGCAGCCATGACGTTGGTCGAGGCGTACGCCGCCAACTGGGGCACCGCAGGTGAGGCGGCCGGTGAACTCCAGAAGCACCAAAGCCCCGACGGGTCGTTCTACGGCAACCCGATCAGTACGGCTCTGGCCTTCCTGGCGCTGGACGCCGTCGCACCGAGGACGAGTCAGTGGTCCGACGCTCGTAGGTGGCTGATCGGCAATCAGCGCTCGGACGGCACCTGGCGGTTCTGTTCCAGCGACGTCTGGGACACCACCCTGATGATGCGGGCTTTCAACGGCGTGCCCCTGTTCGACCGGGAGTGCCGACCAAGAGCGATCGAGTTCCTCTGCCGCACCCAGAACGATGACGGTGGCTGGCCGTTCTCCGCCCATCTCGAGTCCGACAACGACAGTTCGAGCGCGGCCCTGATCGCGCTCGCCGGGCGTCACCTGCATACGGACCGCGTCAGACGCGCGATTTCGTACTTCGCCGACCGCCAAACCGCTGACGGTCTCTGGCGAACCTGGCAGTTCAGCGAGGATCCCGCGGTGCCGGATGTCGTCGCCCACGTCATCTCCGCGTTGAGCCGCCACGCCGGCGAGCACTCCATCCCCCTCGACCGTGCCCGCGCATGGCTTGCCGAGACACGTGGGCCGACCGGCCGCCGGGCCGCCGGGTGGTATCGAGGCTTTCCTTATGCGACATCGGAACTGGTCGAGGCGCTCGAGCACCAGCCTGCGGCGGTAAGCGCCGCGAACGAGCTCGCCTCGACCCAGAACCCGGACGGTGGCTGGTCTCCCGAACCCGGTGAAGAAAGCTGCGCGAGTGCGACCGGACTCGCGTTGACGGCGCTGTACCGCGCGGAGGTCAGCGACTGCGACCGGTGGCTGGCCGGCACGGATTACCTGGTGCGGACACAACGCGCGGACGGCACCTGGCCGGGACAGCCGGAGATGTACGGCCCGCGGCCCTTGTTGACACATTTCCAAACCCAGACCCACGCCTTCGTGACGATGGGTGTGCGTGCCGCACAGGCCCATCATCGCGCGTTGCTGGGACGTACAGCATGAGGATTCCGTTGCTCGGGCACAGTGTGGACCTGGCCCGTGACCCGCTGGGCTTCACGCGATCGCTGCGCGACCGGGGGGAGGTCACGACGATCTTCATTGGTCCCCGGCCGGTGCTGGTGGTCACCAGCGTGGACCTGATCCGCGCCGTGCTGGTGACCGAAGCACGGAAATTCGACAAGGGCGCGATGTTCGACGAGCTGCGGACCCACCTGGGGAACGGCCTGGTGACCTCGGCCGGGAGTTTCCATCGCAGGCAGCGGCGCTTGGCGCAGCCCGCGTTCCACTGGGATCGCATCAGCGGCTACGCCGACGTCATGACCGCCAGAACGGTGGATTCGCTGGCTTCTTGGTCGCCGGGAAAACCGGTCGAACTTACCGCGCACCTCAACCGCCTGACGCTCGACGTACTGCTGGATGTCTTGTTCGGCTCGGACCGGAACGCGATGCTCGACAAGTCGATCACCGCTTGGCTCTCGATACGCCAGAAGGCGACAAAACGCGCTCTGTCTCCCGTGGCGGCATGGGTCGACCGACTGCGGCTGCGGCGCGAGAGCGGCAGACCCGCGGCGGGACAGGACGAGAAAGCGGTGCTGTGCGCGACACTCGCCGAGCTGATCGAACGACGGCGAGCGGGTGGTGACGACGATGATCTCCTGTCCATGCTGCTGTCAGCGAACAACGATGACGGCAGTGAACGGATGAGCAACGCCGAGGTATGCGACGAACTGCTGACGATGTTCGTCGCCGGTACCGGCACGATGAGCGCCACGCTGGCCTGGACCTGGCACGAGCTCTCGCGGCATCCCGAGATCGAAAAGCACCTGCACCGCGAAGTCGACACCGTGCTCATGGGCCGGGCGGCCACGATCTCGGACCTGCCGGAACTGTCCTACACCAGACGCGTCGCCCAGGAGGTCCTGCGCCTGCACCCGGTGTGGTTGTTGATGCGGCGTGCGCTGGAGCCTGTGGCCATCGGTGAGATCCGGCTCGATCCCGGCGACGATGTCTATTTCAGCCCGCACGCGTTGCACCGGGACCCGGCACTATACCCGGCTCCGGAGCGGTTCGACCCGGACCGCTGGCTGCCGGAGCGGAGCGGTGACCTGCCGCGGTTCGCCTACATCCCGTTCGGCGCGGGCAATCGTCTGTGCATCGGCGAAGGGTGGGCCTGGACCGAGTTGGTCATCGTCATCGCGACCATCGCGGCGCGATGGCGGCTGGTGCCCGAACCCGGCTTCCGCCCCAAAACCCGGGTGGGCACGGTGGAACGACCACATCGGCTGCCGATGATTCCCGAAGCACGGGGGCTCCCACGTGACTGAGGAGGCAACGATGAACGGCAAAGTCGCCGTGATCACCGGGGGTGCCTCGGGCATCGGAGCGGCCTGTGCCCGTCGACTGGCCTCGGCCGGCTGCCTGGTCGTGATCGCCGACCTCGACGAGCGCGCGGGGAACCACATCGCGGATGAACTCGGGCCCGCGGGCCGGGCGTGGCCGGTGGACGTCGGCGACCCGGATCAGGTGCACAACCTCGTTCACGGGGTGGTGGGCGAGTTCGGCCGGCTCGACATCGCCGTCACCTGCGCTGGCATTTCGGGCCCGCTCATCCCGCTGGGTGAGTACCCGCTGGCCGACTACGAAGCGGTCGTGCGCACAAATCTCGGCGGCACGTTCTACTTGTTGCGGGCCGCGTTGCCTGTGATGAGCGCGGTTGGCCGGGGCGTGGTGGTTACCGTGGGATCGGTCGCCGGGCACACGTCGATGCGGAACCACTCGGCGTACGTGGCGGCCAAACACGGCGTCATCGGCCTCACGAAGGCGGCGGCCCGCGAGTACGCCGCCGCTGGGGTCCGGGTGGTGTCGGTCTCGCCGGGCATCGTCGAGAGCCCCATGACCGACGCCCTGCCGCCGGGGAAACTCGAAAGCGCGTTGACTTCGGTACCGGCACATCGGCGCGGACGGCCGGAGGAGGTCGCCGACCTGGTGGCGTTCCTCGTGTCCGACCGAGCGGGATACATCACCGGAAGCGATCATCCGGTCGACGGCGGGTACCTCACGAGATGAGCGAGCTCACCAGGCTCCGGTGCAACACCAGATGGTGTTGGCAGAACTCCGTTACTGTCCAAGAAGGAGAAGGTAAATAGTGAACAGCTTCGAAGCCAAAACGCAGTTCGCCGCGCTTCGCAACAAGGGAAACCGTCCGCGTCGAGGAGATCCTGGGAGACTGGAAGGGATCCGACTTCGGTATGGAGCACTACGCGGTCGCCATGCTCGCCGAACTACGCTGGTACGGCAAGAAGTTCACTTCGGCCGACGATGTCGAGCCGGTGATCTGCTACGACGAGAACGGGGAACTCTTCGCCAACAACGAAGCGGTCAAGGGCGCGGCAAGCCTGTGGATGGTGGAGTTCGGGGCGAGGTGACAGCCGCCATGGTGTACGACGGCCTGCCACTCGTCGACCATTTCAAGAAAGTCGGCGACGGCACGTTGCTCGCGATCATGAACGGCAAGGTCTCCCTCGACAACGGCAGGCACTACTACTTCATCCTGGATCGGGTCTGACATCGTGGAAATCCAAGCAGTTGCGCTGGGCGAGATCGACAAGCCCTGTCGATTGGAGTCGGTGCGGCCGTCCGCGCCGGGCCCCGGTGAAGTGCTGATGCGCATCGAGACGGCGGGCAGTGCGCAGTGGACACCACCGGCGGACCGAAACCGAATGCAGAGGTGTCATGACTGAACTGCTCCCGCTCTTCCCCTTTCCTACTCCGGCCGAGCAGGCCACCGATCCCGACGGTGTCCGCCTGCTCGGCCAGGCGCCGATGGCACGCGCCCGACTCGCCGACGGCGCGGTGGTGTGGCTGGCTCTCAGCTACCGAGCCGTACGGCAGGTCATGTCCGACGCGGCCTTCAGCCGGGCTGCCGCGCTGAGGCCTGGTGCGCCCAAACCGATGGCCTTGTTCCGCGACCCCAAGTCGGTCATCAACATGGATCCGCCGGAACTCACCGCTATCCGGCGCCGCATGGCCCGGGGTTTCAGCACCCAGGCGGTGAATCGGCTTGAACCGGCCATCAACGAGACGGTGGCGAAGCTGCTGGACACCATGGCCGAGCACGGCCCGCCGGCAGATGTAATGCGATGGCTCGCCGAGCCGCTCCCGATCCTGGTAATCTGCGATCTGCTAGGTTTGCCGTACGTGGCTCGCGATCAAATCCAGACCTGGACGCGCCGGATTCTGTCCTTGACTTTGCCGTCCAGTGAGTCGTTCTCCGCGCTCCACGAACTCGACGCCTATCTCACGGACATTGTGCGGGACAAGCGGGCCGATCCCGGCGATGACCTCATCTCCTGCCTGGTGACCGACGATGGGCAGGACCCGGCACTGGACGAATCGACGCTGGTCAAGAACATTCGCATCATCCTGATCGCCGGTCACGACACCACCATCAACCAGCTCGGCAACTCCCTGGTGGAGTTGTTCAGGCATCCCGAACAACTCGCACTGCTCAAACAATGCCCGGACCTGATTCCCAACGCGGTCGAAGAGCTGCTGCGCTATTCGAAACTGGCGCGGCTAAGCCCCCCTTTCGTCGCGCTCCACGACACGTATGTCGACGGTTCGCTGGTACGAGAAGGGGAAGCGGTGGTGGCACTCCCCCATATCGCGAATCGCGATGAACAACTCTTCAGGCAGGCTGATCGGCTCGACGTCACCCGCCACAACGCGGCGCAGCATCTGGGTTTCGCGCACGGCCCGCACTTCTGCCCCGGCTCCGGACTGGCCAAGCTCGAACAGCGCATCGCCCTCCGGGCACTATTGAGCCGCTTTCCCGGCCTCGGCCTCGCCGTAGATCCAGGAGAGCTCGTCTGGCGGGACGGCATGTCCATGCGTTCTGTCGAGTCACTTCCGGTGACATGGTAGTGAACGGGTCACCTCACCTGGTTCCCCAGCGCACCAGAACAATCACCATGGCCGGCGTGCGGACAACCCTTACCTGGTTCGATCCGCACCGCCTGGCGGACGTGGGGCGGGTCGACGTCGCCGGGGTGGTGCCGTTCGCCCCGGATGGCAGGATCGTAGCCGCTCGACTGGTTCGCGGAGTGGAGTTCCCCGCCGGACACGTCGAGGACTACGACTCCGGCCCGGAGCAAACCGCCCGCCGCGAAGCCTGGGAGGAGACCGGCATACGCCTTGGTTCCCTCGCCGTCGTTCAGTTGTTGCGTGCGGACCATGACCACCGCACGCGGCGCACCATCTGGGCTGTGTTCTATACGGGGTTGGTCCAAGAGATGCCGACGTTCACCCCTCGGCACGAGTCGTTCGACCGAGTGCTCGTCCATGGTTGGGAATATGTGGCACGGTACGGCTCGGGGCCTGCTTCAGAACGCTTCCGGCTCCTCGCGAATGCTCGAGTCGCACTGCCTGACGGTGCTGAGGCCGATCGTGTCCGAGGCCTCGTTCGACTGTCACGCCCGGCTCTGACCACCGGATAACAGATCAATGCCCCATCAGCGCGATCCATGTCGAGAAGGGCTTCAACGATGTCCACCTCAACCACCGTCGAACCTCGCACAGCGAAGCAGTTGCTCGCCTGGGCTCACGCCTCCGTAGAGCCGGAACTGCGACGAACAGTCGACTCCCTGGCCGCGACGATCCGGCATCTGGTGGGGCAGCACCAGGGCTGGTGGGACGCGACCGGTACCCCGACCCCGGCCGCAGGGCGAGGCAAGTTTCTGCGTCCAGCCGTTGTGCTGTTGTCCTGCCAGGCCGCCGGCGGTGACCCTGAGCTGGCGATTCCGGCGGCCGTCGCCGTCGAACTGCTCCACAGTGGCAGCCTGCTCCACGACGACGTCATCGATCGGGACGACACCCGCCACGGCAGGCCTACATTGTGGACGACCTTGGGCCCGTCGGCCGCCATCCTGACCGGAACATCGATGTTCTACCTGGCCCTGCAGACCCTCCGATCGGCTGGAGAACCGCTGGCGACGCGGGGAGTGGATCTCCTTCTGGGAGCCCTTCAGACAGGGCTCGACGGCGGATACACCGAGACAGTCCTCGACAGTGCGAGCAACACCACGGTAGAACACGTGATCGAGGTCAGCGCGGCGAAGACCGGAGCCCTGCTCTCTGTATCCTGCGCCCTGGGCGCGATGGCGGCCGGCGCGGATCCTCGGCGGGTAGAGCGCTATTACGCGTTCGGACGACGCCTGGGAATCGTGTTCCAGAACACCGACGATCTGCTCGGCATCTGGGGCGACCCCGCCGTCACCGGCAAGCCGGCGGGATCCGACCTGCGCAATCGCCGCAGGACGCTGCCAGTGACGGCCGCACTTACCTCGGATCATCCCGCCGGACGTGAGCTCGCCGTCCTGTACCAGAAGGAGCTCGACGAGGCTGCCGCAGACAAAGCGACCGTGCTCGTAGAAGCCGCAGGAGGTCGTGCCCTCACCGAAGAGGAGACAAGGCGCCAGGTACAGGCGGCGCTCGGCGACCTCGATGCCGCCGAGGCCGCAACAAAACCGTGCGGGGACTTGGCTACTCTGCTGGACTTCGCTGTTCTTCGCGACCATTGATTGTGGACGCCGGCCGTCAGGGCTTGACCCGTGACTTTCCCGACCAGGTCAGCCCCCCCCCGTTATGTTCTTCGCGGTTCCGCAATGAAGATCTGCCATCCTGATTTCCGCTGGTCAGCAGGGCTGGTGTGAGGTCTCCGCGGGGTTCTCGTGCTGGTCGGGTGAGAGATCGTTAGCACGTGATCGTCCGTCACGGGCGGCCTCTGGGATTCCCGGGGCCGGGGTAGCGGGCCGCTGCATAGCCTCCTGGTGGGAGGTGTGTATGACGGATGTGCTGACATGGACGGTCCAGCAACGGCTTGAGCTGGAAGGACGGGCTGAGCTGCTCCGCAAGGAACTGTCCGGGATCGAGTCGCAGTTGGCCCGGCTGGAAGCAGCCGAGGTGGTGTTCGGGCAGTGGGCCGAGGCGACCGATGGTGGACGCCGGTCGTCGGGCATCGTGGAGCCGGAGCCGGAGCCGGAGCCGGAGCCGGAGCCGGAGCCGGAGCCGGAGCCGGAGCCGGAGCGTGTCGTGGCGGGGCCGGGTGCGGGCGGGATGCGTCTGGTGCCGGACCGGTCCGAGGGGATGGGGGTGGAGTCCCTGACCTCGGAGTACCGGAGGATCATGGAGATCGTGACCGGGGCGGACGGTCCGGTGATGGCCAAGGACGTCGCTGGGATGCTGGGCCGGGAGCTCACGCCGGGCAAGATCGAGCCGGTCCGGGGCCAGCTGCGCAAACTTGCTGACCGGGGCTGGATCTCGCGGACCGGAGCCGGCCGCTATCTGCCGCGCTGAGCGGCAGGGACGACGGCGGACCAGCCGATTCCCGCCGTAACGCGAGGGCCCCCGGCGGGTGTTGGTGAATCTGTGACGAAAAACCAGCCCGCCGAGGGCGCTCAGCATGCTGTCTACCAGGTTCGGCTTCCGGTGTCGAAGCGGACCCTCGATCTCGTCGGCGGCCTGATACGCCAGGAACGCAATCGGCTGAACACCCGCTGGCGCAAGGTCAGTTCCGGGACCCAGGCGGTCATCGTGCTCGCCGTGCTCCGTCACGACCAGCGTCTTGCCGACATGGCCGGCGGCAACGCGGTCTCCGCCTCCACAGTGCGCCGCTGGGTGATGGAAGTGATCCGGCTGCTGTCCGCCCGTGCACCGCGCCTGGACCGCGCGCTGAAGAAGATCGCCCGTGCCGGCGGGGTCGTGGTCCTGCTGGACGGCACCCTCATCCGCACTCGGCGCCGCGCCGGGAAGGACAACCGGAAGAACTACAGCGGCAAACACAAGTCCCATGGCCTGCTGTTTCTCGCGCTGACCGACGAGCAAGGCAACGTGATCTGGATCTCGGCGGCGAAGCCGGGCCGGTCCAGCGCGATCACCACCGCCCGCCACAATAAGATCACCGGACACCTGCGCGAGGCCGGTCTCGGAGCCCTGGCCGATCTCGGATTCGTCGGCCTGGACGACGACCCCGACGACCACCCGGTGATCGTCACCGGCCGCAAGGCCACCCGCAACCACCAGCTCACCGACGCGGAGAGAGAAGCGAACCGCCTGCTCAACCGCGAACGCGCCGCCGTCGAGCACGGCTTCGCGAACCTGAAATCGTGGCGCTGCCTCACCAAGGTCCGCATGAACACCCGTCACGCGACCACCCTTCTGCGAGCCCTCCTCGTCCTGGCGAACACCGAGGTCCAGCGGTGACGGACGATCTCGCCCCGATGATCACCCCGCCCACCAGCACGAGCACCCCGACCGTGACTCACACAAGAGCCCTGACCAGGCAATTCAGGATGAAATGATCTCAGTGGGGCACTGTCACGTTGGCTGACCGGTGGGATGATCTTCTGGTTGATCAGCCTGGGAAGGGTCGTCCGTGGGGAGCGCGTCGTTGTCGTACAAGGGGCACCGGTACCCGGTCGAGGTCATCTCCCACTGTGTGTGGCTGTACCACCGCTTCCCGCTCAGCTTCCGCGAGGTCGAGGAGCTCATGCTCGAGCGCGGCGTGACCGTCTCCTACGAGACGATCCGCCGCTGGTGCGCCAAGTTCGGGCAGGCCTACGCAGGCGCGCTGCGCCGCCGGCAGCCCCGGCCCGGTGACAAGTGGCACCTGGACGAGGTCTTCATCAAGATCAACGGGCGGTTGCAGTACCTGTGGCGGGCCGTCGACCAAAACGGCAACGTCCTGGACATCCTGGTGCAGAACCGGCGGGACAAGGCCGCGGCCAGGCGTTTCTTCCGCAGGCTGATGAAGAGGACGGGTGCGGTGCCGCGGGTGGTCGTCACCGACAAGCTCCGCTCCTACGGCGCTGCCCACCGCGAGGTCATGCCCTGCGTCGAGCACCGCCAGTCGAAGTACCTGAACAACCGGGCCGAGAACAGCCACCAGCCGACCCGGCAGCGTGGACGGGCGATGAAGGGCTTCCGCTCCGTGGGCGGGGCCCAGCGGTTCCTGTCCGCGTTCAGCGGTATCTCGCCCCACTTCGGCCCCGCCGCCATCTGATGCCCGCCCACGACTGCCGAGCCGAGATGACCGTCCGCTTCGCCATCTGGGAGCACATCACCGGCGTCGCCGGCCTTGCCACCGCGGCCTGAGCACAGGCCCGGCTCCCAAGCCCACCCTGCCCCGACGCGCCGGCAGGCAGTCACAGCCAACAACGTGACAACGCCCCTAACTGGGCTTTCGTTGCTTCGAGGGTGGGGCCGAGCAGCGGTGATCCGTGCCGGTCGGCGCCTGCGGAGACGATCCCCGGAGGGACCCGGGCCGCGTCTGAGGCCACCGATCGCTTCAGTCCCCGTTTTCCCCGGTCGACCGGGGAAAACCCCGCGGGACCCGGACGGGAGTCAGCCGCCCGGATGGGCCGATCGTCAGGCGCTTGCGACACTCGTCCTGATCGACCTGGCCGCCGCACCTTCTGCGACGTCGGGCGTTGTCGCGGCCGGTGGGAATGGACGGCGTACCGTTGGGGTCAGCGGATGAGTCACGAGGCCATAATGCGAATGTACAGCCGCGGTCGGCTGGGGCGCGAGTCTGGCCACCACACGCTGAAGGCGGTGAAGATCTCCGTAGGAGATGAGCACCAATGGCGCGACGCAGAGCCAGAAACCGGGTGCCGGGGTCGTCCGAGAACGTCCTCGACGAGGCGCTCAGCGCACAGGTCACCATCGACGAACACGGCATCGTGACAGCGTGGAACGCTGGGGCCGAGAAGTTGCTCGGGTACTCGCCCACGCAGATGGTGGGACGCCCAGCGGCCGGCCTGCTGGCCGAGGAGATCGATGAGGAGGAGCTGCGGTCCCTCGCGCAGCTGCCCCGGTGGAACGGGAGGATCGCTCTCCGGCACCCCGACCGCCACCGCTTGGAGGTCAGGGTCCTGGCGCACAAACGGGCGCCCGACGGCGGGCGGCCCGGAGAGTGGTACATGGTCTCCGCGCTGACGGGGCTGCGGCCTGAGCCCGAGGACGACGCTCTCGTGAGCCAGCACCACGAGCAGGCCGCGGCGGGTTGCGCCATGGGGGTGTTCGACACCGGGCTGCGCCTGCTCCGGTCCAACGAGGCCATGCGGCGTTCCCTTGCCCTCAGCGAGGACGACATGCGCGGGCTGCGGCCTTCGGAGGGCATGGACCATCCGGAGGTGCACAAGCTGGAGCGGGTCATGCTGCGGGCGCTGGAGACCGGTGAGCCACAGGTCGCGGTGCTCTACGTGCCGGCCCCTGGCGAGAGCCGCGTGCACGCCTGGGCGAACTTCGTCACCCCACTGAAGCAAGCGGACGGCCGTGTTCAGGGCATAGGTATGGCCTACCACGACATAACTGAGCACTACTGGGCCCGTAAGCGGCTCATGCTGCTCGCGGAGGCCAGTACGCGGATCGGCAGCACACTGGACGTGACGCGGACGGCTCAGGAACTGGCGGACCTGGCCATCCCCGAATTCGCCGACTTCGTCAGCGTCGATCTGCTCCTTTCCCTCGACGACGCACAGGAGCCGCCCCCGGGCACGCCGGACGGCCCGGTCTCACTGCGGCGCGCCGCCCACCGGTCGGTGAACCCGGGAACCCCCGAGGCGGTCGTCGCCCCGGGCGAGGTGGACAGCTATCCGGAGGGTTCCCCGCCGATCGAGAGTCTCAGGTCGGGACGTGCTCTGCTGTACCACGCGACCGACCCCGCGATCACCGAATGGACGGCCCACGATCGGAGCCGGGCCGCCGCGGTCCGCGACTTCGGCATGCACTCGGCGATGACCGTACCCCTGACCGCCCGCGGCGCCACCCTGGGCGTCGTGGTCTTCACCCGCCACCGGCATCCGGAGGTGTTCCGTGAGGACGACCTGGTGCTGGCCGAGGAACTGGCCGCCAGGGCGGCGGTCTGCATCGACAACGCCCGGCGCTACACGCGCGAACGCGCCACCGCGGTCACCCTGCAGCACAGCCTGCTGCCCCAGGCACTGCCGGCGCAGGCCGCAGTGGAGGTCGAGTCCCGCTACCTGCCGGCCGGTGCCCGAGCCGGGGTCGGCGGGGACTGGTTCGACGTCATCCCGCTGTCCGGCGCCAGGGTCGCGCTCGTCGTCGGCGATGTCGTCGGCCACGGCATCCACGCCTCCGCCACCATGGGGCGGCTGCGCACCGCTGTGCTCACCCTCGCCGACATCGACCTGCCCCCCGACGAACTGCTCACCCACCTCGACGACCTCGTCGCCCGCCTGTCCGCCCAACAGGACGACGCCCCGCCGCCGGGCCCCGGAGCCGAGAGCACCGGAGACGTCGGCGCGACCTGCCTGTACGCCGTGTACGACCCGACGTCCCGGCACTGCACGATCGCCTTGGCCGGGCACCCGGCACCCGCCTTGGTCACCCCCGACGGCACCGCGAAACTGCTCGATCTCCCCGTCGGCCCCCCGCTGGGACTGGGCGGGCTCCCCTTCGAGGCGACCGACATCGAACTGCCCGAGGGCAGCCTCCTCGCCCTCTACACCGACGGGCTGCTCGAATCCCGCGAACGGGACATCGACGCCAGCCTGTCCCTGTTGTGCCAAACCCTCGCCCAAACGCCCGCCCGGCTGGACGACCTGTGCGACGCCGTACTGGCCGCCCTGCTGCTCGCCCGTCCCTCCGACGACATCGCCCTGCTCCTCGCCCGCACCAAAGTGCTGGACACCAACAGGGTCGCCACCTGGGAAATACCCGCCGACCCGGCCGCCGTCGCCCAGGCCCGAAAGGACGCCAGTGCCCAACTGTCGGCCTGGGGACTGGAGGACGCCGACTTCGTCACCGAACTGGTCGTCAGCGAACTCGTCACCAACGCCATCCGATACGCAGAACCCCCCGTACAACTGCGTCTGATCCACGACCGAAACCTCATTTGCGAAGTCTCCGACGCCAGTGGTACCGCCCCCCACATGCGCCGCGCCCACACCTACGACGAAGGCGGCCGTGGCCTGCTCCTGGTCGCCCAGCTCACAGCCGCCTGGGGCACCCGCCAGACCACCGAGGGCAAAACCATCTGGGCGGAACAGACCCTCCCGGTCAGCCCTTTGGCCGACTTCACCGTGCTTGATACCGAATGACGGTGCAGGGTGCCACCGTATGGCCCCTGCCGAAGGCAGCCTCACCGAGTGCGCTGCCAGGCCGACCCTGTGCTCCGGGAGTGTCTAATCATCGGATCTGCTGATCAAGGAGAGACGCCAAGTGAGAGAGACGACGATCGAGCACGAGTCCGTCGAGGAGCCGGCCGGTGGTGCGATGCCGTCGGCCGCGTCGGACGAACAGCTCGTCGCGATGCTGGTCGACCGGGCCCGCAGCGAGGGCCTGCAGCTGACCGGCGAAGGTGGGTTGTTGCAGCAGCTGACGAAGCGCGCCTGAAGATCGCCACCTGGATCACAGCGTTCTACAACTCCCGGCGCAGGCACAGCGCGGCGGACGGGCTACCGCCGGAAGAGTTCGAACGGATCATCATCGAAGCACGCGAGCGGCACAGTCAGGAAGATCGGGCCGCATAACCAAAGCCTCTACGTTTCCAGGGGATTGACAACCCCAACTTCCCCTGCAATCACGGGCTCCACGCTACGAGGGGATGGTCAGATGTCCTTCGTGGACCAGTCGGGATCCCCCACCCGGACACCCTAGCGATCATGCCAGTCGGCCAGCGAACCGGCCGCACCCTGCTGAATAGCTACGGATCTGGAGCGCCTCCTTGGCGTTGCAGGCGTGCAGTATCTCGAAGCCATGTCGTGATAGGAGTGCGGAGAGGGGACGAGCCACGTGAATGTCATCCTCGACAAGAAGCAGTCTCATGTGGGGCCTTTCGGTTCTCCAAATAATCCACATGGATCCTCGAGGGCCGTCAAGGGGGGGTGCGGATCACCGGACGCATTCCGTCCGATGAATAGCTCAATTTTTCCTCAAATTGGCGACGCTGAGTGCGTGGTGTACTACTGTTCTCCATACCGAGGAAGACGAAGCGGCCAGCCGACGGGAACGCCAACAGGCATGTCGGCCGCTTGCACGGACCGATCAAGCGAGGTGTCGCCTTCGATCGGCGGCCGATCTTCGAACGCAGGTCATGGCCTTTTGGCGAGCGGATCCACGGCACGCAAGACCAGACCTCGAGGATCCCACACCCGCAGCGACCGGGCTAAAGAGTTCCTTCGCCTGGTCAATATGCCATCAGTCGCTGATTTCTTTCTTTTTATAGAATCCAAAGGTGCTGTTGCCCGTGAAATCCCGGAAGCTAGATCCGCTCGCTGCATCCGAAGATGCAATTCGCCATTCGGTCGAACAAATACCTTGGGTGCGCAGGTCCTCGGCGAGGCCAGGGCTTGATCAAGTTCCGTAGCTGTCCGAATCGTTGGTGATGCCCAGGATGGGGAGTGCTCGTTGGGGCTCGTCGCGGATCGCCCGGGTGGTCTTGGCGATGTTGTCGGCTCCGAGGGTTTTCAGCACGCCGATGGCGAGGTTGCGAAGGGTCGCCATGGCCCGTGGTGCGGTCCCGGTGTGGACGGTGGAGGTGTCCTCGGCGAAGGTGACATCCCTGATGTGGTGCGAGGAGTTCTCCACTCCCCAGTGCCCGCGAATCGCGGCGGCCAGGTCGGCGGGCCCGGCTTGATGGGCGTCGAGGCTGGTGACGGCGTAGACACTCTCACGGGTCTCACGCCGGCCGGTCTGCTGGCGGCGGCGATGGACGCGGATGGCGAGGCGGGCGTGGGGAAAGGCGATTCCGCCGAGTCCGTCGGCGATCCCGCAGGTCTTGATCGAGCGCGACTCGTGGCGTCCATGTCCGGTCCCGGAGGCGGTGTGCTGGAGTGCGATGGACTGCCAGGGCAGGGCGGCGAGTTGGGTGTAGGCGGTGGGCTGGTTGGTCTTGATCACGGCGATGTAGTGGGCCTTCTTGGTCTCGACCAGCCAGGAGATGTTTGCCTTGACCGAGTGCAGGGCGTCGAAGGTGACGACGGTGCCGGTCAGGTCCAGGGGTGCCAGCAGCGGACGGAAGTGTGTGGTTTCGTTCGTCTTCGCGCCAACCTCCACCTGGGCGAGGGCCACGACGGTGCCGTGAGTGACCGCGGAGAGCAGGTGCCGGCGCGTCGCGGTGAGACGGGCTGATCCCTTGAGTGCTTTGCCGTCGACAGCGATCGCGCGGGGCCGCCCGGACGCGGAGGGCGACGGCGCCTGGGCGGGTTCGGTGGCGGCGCGGTGCCGGTCGGCCAGGTAGGCGCCCACCGCCCGGTCCAGGGCGTCACCGTCAACAGCCCCCAGCACACGGCCGATCGTGGCCGGTGACGGAGCGCGCCGCCATCTCAGCAGGTGGCGGCGGATCCCGATCACTGTCAGGAGCGCGTTTGAAGCACGCTGGCCCCACTCGGCGAGTTCATCGATGCTCCTCGCTCCCGAGACGACCGCGCAGGCACACACCAGCAGGACCGCTGTCAGCGAGTACCACCGGCCCCGCCGGGAGCGCGGGTCGGGCACCGAGTCGAAGTAGGGGCGCAGGTCGGCGATCCGGCCGGTGTCCAGCGGACCCAGTTTCACCAGCACGGCAGGAATGGGAGAGGATGCAGCAGCAGGCACGGGCCACCTCGTGATCATCTGGCTTAGACACCACAATGATCACGAAGCCCGTGCCTGCTCTGCTATGCGCCCCAACCGGTCACAACCCGACCAGCCGCACGACCCCGGAACTTGCAACCGCCCTGGGCATTCCAGCGTCCTTACTGCTGACTTGCTGGCCCCCTTCGCCATGCACGGACCTCTCGTCCGCTCGGACTACTACGGGGCCTCCGCCCCATCCCGCGCCTTCGACAGACGACGCATCTATCCCAAGAACCCGGATGGATTCCGATCCCGGGGAGCGATGCGGGATGGTTCCCGTGTTCACGGTGAATCGATCGATCAGTCCGGCGCCCAGCTTTGCCCCGGCAGCATCGCCACGGTTACGCCGCAGGCTTTCGCCGTGGCCTCCCCACCGACACGCCAAGTCGGCTACGGAGTCAGCCCGCCCAACGAGCAGACTGTGCGCTACAACCCGGCCCATATCCACCAGATTTGAGCCGGTGCCACGCTTACGGAGCTTTACCACTGGTTCCTCTCGTACGCCCTCTGATCTCGCTCGCCGGACCCGGCCCGTCTGGTAGTTCCGGGCAGTCCCGGCTTTGTCAGCGCTGCTTCCCGCCCTCCCCGGCGTCTCCCGGGTCGGACTGCGCTCAGCTCCCACCAGGCTGCTGCGACAGCCTGGCGAGGAGGTCTTGCACCTCCTTCGATTCACCGCGCCTCACGGCGCACTGGCGCCTCGTGGCGCACCTCTATCTTGTTCCACTTCGACGTCCCCGGCGGTAGGTGACAGACCGTGATCTCCAGGCCGCTCTCTCGTGCGAAGGTGGCAAGGTTGCTTTTCCAGGTCCAGCGGCGGGGGTCGTTGGAGCCTCCGGAGTCGGCGGTGATCAGGAGCCGACTGGCATTCGGATGGTCCGCCCGTCCGCAGTGCTGCCACCAGCGGCGGATGGACTCCACCGCGAACTGGGCGGTGTCGTGGTCGGTGCCGACGTTGACCCATCCGCTGTTGTTGGCAATGTCGTAGATCCCGTAGGGGATCGCCATGGGCTGGTCGTTGGTGGTGAACGTGTGGCAGTCCACCTTGATCGCGTCTTTGCCCGGGCGCCAGGTGCGACCGGGCCGGTCCCGGTTGCCGAGCCATTCCTTGGCCTTGGTGTCGACGCTGATCACCGGCTGGGCGTCGTTGAGGAACGCGGCGGCGGTGGCATTCAAGTGGGAGAACTGGGCATCGCGGTCCGGATGACTGATGCCCTCCGTCGTCTTCGCGGTTCCCTGCAGGCTGTAGCCCAGAGTGTGCAGCAGGTGTCCGACGGTTGAAGCGCTGACCGGGTGGCCCTGTGTGGTGAGGGTCGAGGCCAGGGCCCGTAACGACAGCGTGGTCCACCGCAACGGGGAGACGGGGTCGCCTCGGGTGTGCGGCTCGATCAGCGACTCCAGCGCGGGCAGCAGACCAGGGTCGGTGTCTGTCAGCCGCTTGCGGCCCGCACCTGGAGCCCGGACCCGCAGGGTCGGTGAGGAGCAACCGGCCAACTCGGCCATGCCTCGCGCGATGGTTGCAGTGCTGGTGCCGGAGGCGGCGGCGACCCGGACGATCCCGCCGCGGCCGAGGGCCGTCGCCTCACTGGCCAGGTACAACCAACGGCGGCGCTCATCGAAGTGCGGCAGGATCTGATTGAACTTGGCCCGCAGAGCACGAGCGGCAACGCGGCCTGACAGACACGGGGTCATACCTCAGACTCCCACCAACACCCCTCTGCCGAACACTTATTGAAATACGGGCCCCGGGCAAGGTCACCAACTGCCAGGTCGGGGTGTCGCTGCATCTGGCCCGGGATCATGCCTCGGCCGCGGTGAACTGGCGGCTGTTTATGCCCGCGTCCTGGGATCCCGCCTCCCCGGAGGCGGATGCGGACAAGGTCGCCCGCCGCACGCGCTGCGGCATTCCCGCAGAAGTGGGGCATGTGGAGAAGTGGCAGCTGGCCCTGGACATGATCGACGAGAGCAGGTCGTGGGGCGTCGACGTTCCCCTGGTCGTCGCGGACGCCGGATACGGCGATGCCGCCGCCTTCCGCCACGGCCTGGAAGAACGCAACCTGCCCTACGCGGTGGGCATTTCCTCCCGCCACACCGCTCAACCGGCCGGCGCCCGGCCCGTCCAGCCCGCCTACGCGGGCAGCGGCCGGCCACCGAGAATGCAGTATCCCGAGCCTGCGCAGACCGTGAAAGACCTGGTCATCGCGGCAGGGCGGGCGGCTGCGAGGACGGTGTCCTGGCGGGAAGGCTCCCGGCCGGGCAAGTTGGTCAGCGGCTTCAAACGCATGCACTCGCGGTTCGTGGCCCTGCGCATCCGCCCGGCCGGACGCGCAGTCCGTCAGACCAACGATGGTCCTGAACTGCCCGAACGCTGGCTGCTGGCCGAGTGGCCCGCCACCGAACCCGAACCGGTGCAGTTCTGGCTGGCGAACCTGCCCTCCGGCATGCCCCTGGCCACTTTGGTGCGGCTGGCCAAGCTGCGCTGGCGCATCGAACACGACTACCGCGAGATGAAACAGGCCCTGGGACTGGCCCACTTCGAAGGCCGCACCTGGGGCGGCTGGCACCACCACGTCACCCTCGTCTCCGCCGCCCACGCCTTCTGCACCCTGCAACGACTGGCACGAGACCCAAAAGACGCCGCGCAGGTCTGAGCCTCTACCAGGTCGTCCGCGAACTGCAGACACTCCTCGCCATCTGGACCGGCGCCTGCCCCACCTGCCACCGCAACATACCCACACCACTACGAACCTGACCAAGCCCTACTAGGTTGTCTGCGGTAACGGGAACCTGAGAGGCATACGGGCCGGTGACAGTGACCTGGTCGCCGTCAGCGGATGGCTCAACCTCGACCGTGTCATAGATCCCGACGGCCATGAATACTGTGTCGAGTTCGTGGTACCTATCGGAACGCCGACCAAGCACCGAGAGCCTCAAGTTGATCTTTGCCGGAGTGCGGACGATAACGGTCATGACCAACCCTTGAATGTCTTCGCGGTTTCCAGCGCCCGGGCCCGTGCCCAGGTCTCCGCTTCCAGGACGTCCGGCACCGTGAGGGAGGTTCCCTTGGCGGGGGCTCCGTCTTCCGTGACGACTACCGTGACGGTATCCATGATTCCGTTGAACGGCAGCCTTCCGGCGAGGAACGCCTCCACGCACTCCTCGTTCGCCGCGTTGAAGACGGCGGGCGCGGTGCCGCCGAGTTCGCCGACGTGACGGGCCAGGCCCACGGACGGGAACGCCTCGGTGTCGAGCGGGAAGAACTCCCAGCTGGACGCCTTGCTCCAGTCGAAGGCGGGGGCCGCGTCCGGGACCCGCTCGGGCCAGCCGATGCCGACGGCGATCGGGCCGCGCATGTCGGGCGGGGTGGCCTGGGCGAGGGTGGAGCCGTCCGTGAACTCGACCATCGAGTGGACGTACGACTGGGGTGGACGACGACCTCGATGCGATCGAAGGGGATGTCGTAGAGGAGGTGCGCCTCGATGACCTCCAGGCCCTTGTTCACGAGGGTCGCGCTGTTGACCGTGATCACCGGGCCCATGGCCCAGGTGGGGTGGGCGAGCGCGTCCTCGCGGGTGACGTGGGCGACCTCTTCGCGCGTCCGGCCGCGGAAGGGGCCGCCGGAGGCGGTGACGACCAGCTTGCGGACGTCGGCGCGGGTGCCGGCGGCGAGTGCCTGGAAGAGGGCGGCGTGCTCGGAGTCAACCGGGATGATCTGGCCGGGCTTGGCCAGCGCCTTGACCAGGGGGCCGCCGACGATCAGCGACTCCTTGTTGGCGAGGGCGAGGGTGCGGCCGGCTTCGAGGGCGGCGAGGGTCGGCGCGAGGCCGATGGAGCCGGTGATGCCGTTGAGGATGGTGTGGCACGGCGACGCGGCCAGCCGCGTGGCGGCGTCCGGGCCGGCCAGGATCTCGGGCAGGTCAGCCTCGGAGCCGTAGAGCCCCGTCAGCGCCTCGCGCAGTTCGGGCACGACGTCCTCGCGGGCGACGGCGACCGTGGCGACCTTCAGCCGGTGCGCCTGCTCGGCGAGCAGCCCGACCCGGCCGCGGGAGGCGGCGAGGGCCGTGACCCGGAAGCGGTCGGGGTTGCGCAGGACCAGGTCGATGGCCTGGGTGCCGATGGACCCGGTGGAGCCGAGGACGACGATGTCCCGGCGGCCTTCGACCGGTGCGAAGAAGATGTCGGGTCGGCGAGAGGAGAGGGGCGGTCGCTCATGGGCTAGACCTGGTGATTCTGTGACCAAGGGGTGGTCGCGCTCGATTCGGCCACGGGCGGTGGGGATCCGTGAGGGGAACCAAGTCCGTCGAAAAACTCGGCGTTCGTCCTCTCGTAGCTCCCCGCAGTCCATGCATTCATCAAGATGGATGTAGAGCCACCGTCTTTCCTAGATGCAGCCGACGGGACATTCGTCGATGCATGCCTTGTCTTTGATGTCGGCGCAGGGCATCGCGATGATGTAGGCCATTATTTGCTTCTCACGGGGTTTCGCTGATGGTCCAGGTGTCGTTGCCCGCGAGCAGCTGCCCGAGGTCACCCTTGCCGTGCTGCTCGATCGCCGTGTCCAGCTGATCGGCCATCAGCGTGTCGTACACCGGTCGCCGTACCGACCGGAACACCCCGATGGGCGTCTGGTGCAGTGTGTCCGGGTCGGCCAGCCGGGAGAGGGCGAACGCGGTCGTCGGGGAGGCGCTGTGCGCGTCGTGCACCAGGATCCGCGCCTCGTTCTCGGGGGTGACCGTGACGACCTTCAGATCGCCGGTGGCCGGCTCCCGTACCACTCCCTTGTCCTGGCCGGCGCCGAAGCGGATCGGCTGCCCGTGCTCCAGGCGGATGACGGCTTCCTTGGCCTGGTCCTTGTCCTTGAGGACCTCGAAGGCGCCGTCGTTGAAGATGTTGCAGTTCTGGTAGATCTCGACGAGCGCCGCGCCGTTGTGCTCGGAGGCCTGGCGGAGCACCTCGGTGAGGTGCTTGCGGTCGGAGTCGACCGTACGGGCCACGAACGAGGCCTCCGCGCCGAGCGCCAGCGACACCGGGTTGAAGGGGGCGTCGAGGGAGCCCATCGGGGTCGACTTGGTGATCTTGCCGACCTCGGAGGTGGGGCTGTACTGGCCCTTGGTGAGGCCGTAGATCCGGTTGTTGAAGAGCAGGATCTTCAGGTTGACGTTGCGGCGCAGGGCGTGGATGAGGTGGTTGCCGCCGATGGACAGCGCGTCGCCGTCGCCCGTGACCACCCAGACCGACAGGTCGCGCCGCGAGGTGGCGAGACCGGTGGCGATGGCCGGGGCGCGGCCGTGGATGGAGTGCATCCCGTAGGTGTTCATGTAGTACGGGAAGCGGGAGGAACAGCCGATGCCGGAGACGAAGACGATGTTCTCCTTCGCCAGTCCGAGCTCGGGCATGAAGCCCTGCACGGCGGCGAGGACCGCGTAGTCACCGCAGCCCGGGCACCAGCGGACCTCCTGGTCGGACTTGAAGTCCTTCATGGACTGCGCGGCCTCGGCCTTCGGCACCAGGTGCAGCAGGTTCTCAGGCATCGATGGCCTCCTTGAGGGCGGCGGCGAGCTGCTCGGCCTTGAACGGCATGCCGTTGACCTGGGTGTGGCTGCGGGCGTCGACGAGGTACTTCGCCCGGACGAGGGTGGCGAGCTGGCCGAGGTTCATCTCGGGGATCACGACCTTCTCGTACCGCTTCAGCACCTCTCCGAGGTTCTTCGGGAAGGGGTTGATGTGGCGCAGATGGGCCTGGGCGATGTGGCCGTTCTCCCTGCGGATACGGCGGACGGCCGCCGTGATCGGCCCGTAGGTGGAGCCCCAGCCGAGGACGAGGGTCCTCGCGCCGTCCGGGTCGTCGACCTCGACGTCCGGGACCTCGATGCCGTCGATCTTGGCCTGGCGGGTGCGGACCATGAACTCGTGGTTCGCCGGGTCGTACGAGATGTTGCCGGTGCCGTCCTGCTTCTCGATGCCGCCGATGCGGTGCTCCAGGCGGGGGGTGCCGGGCACGGCCCAGGGGCGGGCGAGGGTCTGCGGGTCGCGCTTGTACGGCCAGAAGACCTCGGTGCCGTCGGCGAGCTCGTGGTTCGGCCCGGTCGCGAAGGGCGTCTTCAGGTCGGGAAGCTCGTCGACCTCGGGGATGCGCCAGGGTTCGGAGCCGTTGGCCAGGTAGCCGTCGGAGAGCAGGAAGACCGGCGTGCGGTACGTGAGCGCGATGCGGGCGGCGTCGAGCGCCGCGTCAAAGCAGTCGGCGGGCGTCCTCGGGGCCACGACCGGCACCGGCGCCTCGCCGTTGCGGCCGTACATGGCCTGGAGGAGGTCGGCCTGCTCGGTCTTGGTGGGCAGACCGGTCGACGGACCGCCGCGCTGGATGTCGACGATCAGCAGCGGCAGCTCGAGCGAGACGGCGAGGCCGATGGTCTCGGACTTCAGCGCCACACCGGGGCCGCTCGTCGTCGTCACGGCGAGCGAGCCGCCGAAGGCCGCGCCGAGCGCGGCACCGATGCCGGCGATCTCGTCCTCCGCCTGGAACGTCCGCACGCCGAAGTTCTTGTGTCTGCTGAGCTCGTGCAGGATGTCCGAGGCCGGAGTGATCGGGTACGAGCCGAGGTAGGGCGGCAGGTCCGCCTGGCGGCCGGCGGCGATCAGGCCGTACGACAGTGCCAGGTTCCCCGAGATGTTCCGGTACGTGCCGGTGGGGAACGCCTTCGTGGCCGGGGCGACCTCGTAGGAGACGGCGAAGTCCTCCGTCGTCTCCCCGAAGTTCCAGCCGGCCCGGAACGCGGCCACGTTCGCCTCGGCGATCTGCGGCTTCTTGGCGAACTTCTGGCGCAGGAAGGTCTCGGTGCCCTCGGTCGGGCGGTGGTACATCCAGGAGAGCAGTCCGAGCGCGAACATGTTCTTGCTCCGCTCGGCCTCCTTCCTCGACAGGCCGAACTCCTTCAGGGCCTCGATCGTCAGCGTCGTGAGCGGTACCGGGTGGACCCGGTAGCCGTCGAGCGAGCCGTCCTCCAGGGGCGAGGTCGCGTAGCCGACCTTGGCCATGGCGCGCTTGGCGAACTCGTCGGTGTTGACGATGATCTCGCCGCCGCGCGGCACGTCGCCGATGTTGGCCTTGAGGGCGGCGGGGTTCATCGCGACCAGCACGTTCGGGGCGTCGCCCGGGGTCAGGATGTCGTGGTCGGCGAAGTGCAGCTGGAACGAGGAGACGCCCGGCAGCGTGCCGGCGGGTGCCCGGATCTCGGCCGGGAAGTTCGGCAGCGTCGAGAGGTCGTTCCCGAAGGAGGCCGTCTCGGAGGTGAACCGGTCACCCGTCAGCTGCATTCCGTCACCGGAGTCACCCGCGAACCGGATGATCACCCGGTCCAGGCGATGAACAGGCTTGGCAGACGGCGATTCGCCGGGACGGTGCCTTGGAACGGGAATTTCTATGGGGGGGCTGCCCGTACGCGGCAATGAGGAAGTCGGTGAATGAGGAGGGGTATGCATGGCTCTCCTGGCCTCAGCGGCCAACGGCCGGGGCGGGACTGCAAGGGACGGCTGTGGCGCTGCATATCGGAATCTGTGGGCAGAGCGTCGGAGTGAGCCCGGTGGTGGCGGCAGCTGCTTGGCGGGCGATGCCGTCGGCGGTGAGACCGACCTCGACCAGGATCTCCTCCCGCTTGGCATGCCCGAGGAACTCCTGCGGGATTCCGAGGGTCTGCAGAGGCACGTCAACTCCAGCGTCTCGCAGAGCTTGGGCGATGGCGGTGCCGATGCCACCGACTCGGCAGTTGTCTTCAACGGTGATGACGGCGCGGTGCCGGGCAGCCAGGCTGGGCAGGACCGGGTCGACCGGCTTGACCCAGCGCGGGTCGACGACAGTGGAGGTGATGCCCTGAGCGTCGAGCAGGTCGGCTCCCTCCAAACAGTTCAGCGCCATCGTCCCTGCTGAGACGATCAGCACGTCCGCTGAGTCATCTGCGCGGCCGCGTAGCACGTCCATTCCTCCCACCCGCCCGACGGCTGGGACTGCGGGACCCACGGCACCCTTGGCGTAGCGGACGACGGTTGGAGCATCGGTGACTTCAAGGGCTTCACTCAGCTGAAGGCGCAGTTGGTCCGCGTCCCGTGGCGCAGCTATCCGCAGCCTGGGCACGACTTGAAGGATTGACATGTCCCACATTCCGTTGTGGGAGGCGCCGTCGGTGCCGGTAATTCCGGCCCGGTCAAGTACGAAGGTCACACCACACTGGTGCAGGGCGACGTCCATCAGGACTTGGTCGAAAGCACGGTTAAGGAAGGTCGCGTAAAGGGCGACAACGGGATGCAAGCCGCCGGTGGCGAGGCCGGCAGCGCAGACGACGGCGTGCTGTTCAGCGATGCCGACGTCAAAGATGCGGTCAGGGTAGGCCTTGGCGAAAGGTGCGAGACCGACCGGATGCAGCATGGCGGCAGTGACCGCTACGATGTCCTTTCGCTTGCGGCCGTGGGCGACCATCTCTTCGCCGAAAACGGTCGTCCACTCCATTCCGGGGGCACTCACCGGCAGGCCGGTTTCGGGGTGGATGACACCGACGGCGTGAAAGCGATCCTCATCATTTTGCAGGGCGGCCTCGTAGCCACGCCCTTTTTCGGTGATGCAGTGCACGATCACTGGACCACCGACGCAGCGTGCTTCTCTAAACGCCGACTCCAGCGCCGCCAGGTCGTGACCATCAACGGGACCGATGTACCTAACGCCGAGAGCATCGAACATGCCCATTGGAGCGCCGATGGGGTCGATGCCTTCCGTGGCATTGCGTGGGGAAGGGGACTCGGCAGGAATCCGCTTGGAGCCGTTCGAGGTACGCAGAGTGGCCAGATGCCTGGCGAAGCCGCCGACGGTAGGGGAGTAGGAGCGCCCGTTGTCGTTGAGGACGATGACAACGGGCAGGTCTCTTTCGTCGGCGATGTTGTTGAGTGCTTCCCAGGCCATGCCACCGGTGAGCGCGCCGTCGCCAATGACGGCGACAACCGGACGGCTTTTTCCTTGCACCCTGTTGGCCCTGGCCAGACCGTCGGCGTAGCCGAGAACGGTGGAGGCGTGTGAGTTTTCGATCACATCGTGTTCCGACTCTGCACGGGACGGATAGCCGGAGAGGCCGCCCTTCATCTTCAGGCGCGAGAAGTCATGGCGACCGGTAAGTAGCTTGTGAACGTAAGCTTGGTGCCCGGTGTCGAACAGGATGCGCTCACGCGGGGAGTCGAAAGTCCGGTGCAGGGCGATGGTGAGCTCAACGATCCCAAGGTTTGGACCGAGATGGCCGCCCGTCTTTGAAACTTCTTCGACCAGGAAGGAGCGAATCTCTTCAGCCAGTTCCGTGAGTTGTTCTGCGGTCAAGGAGGCGAGGTCGCGCGGGTGACGGATCTGGCCGAGCAGGGGGCGCCGTGAGGTGCTGGTACGGGCCAGCGGAGTGCAGTCAAGCGCCGGCAAGGAGGCACCCTCACCGGTACGCGTGTTGGGTATGGTCACGTTCTGTCACCTCTCGCGCTCAACGGCGAATTCGGCAAGGGTTACGAAGTGTTCGCGCACCTCGTCGGGCATGGAGACCTCACCGAGACTGTCCAGGGCCTTCTCGTGCTGGCGGCGAGCCTCGTGCTGAGTCCAGGTGCGACCGCCGGCGGCCTCTATGAGTTCGGCGCGCTGAGCGAGTTCCTGCTCGGCCTCATTCCCGGTGTGGGCACTGGCGAGGAGTTCGGCGAGCTGGCGGGAGGCTGTGCCGCCCTCAGTGAGGGCGGCACATACGGGCAACGACTTCTTGTTTCTGCGAAGATCACTCCATCGGGGCTTGCCGGTCGACTTCGGATCGCCCCAAATACCCATCAGGTCGTCAATTGCTTGGAACGCGAGCCCCAGGTGATGGCCGTACCGCTCCAACGAATCTGCCGTGGCATCGTCGGCGCTGGCCAGTACGGCACCGATGGCCGTGGCACAGCCCAGCAGCGCACCGGTCTTGGCGCCCTCCATGTCCAGGCAGTCTTGGACACTGATCTGGGCACGGCGTTCGAAGGCGAGGTCGCGGGCCTGGCCGTCGATCAGCCTGCGGCTGGCCGTGGTGAGCCGACGCACCGCACGTGCCTGGTCGCAGAGCTGGGTATCGTGAATTGATCCATTCAGGAGGACATCGGAGGCGAGTGCCAGGAGGGCGTCACCGGTCAGGATGGCCAGAGTGGGACTGAATACCGTCCATGCAGTGGCACGGTGGCGCCGAAGTTCGTCGCCGTCCATGAAGTCGTCGTGCAGCAGCGAAAAGTTGTGCACCAGCTCGACAGCCACGCCGCCGAGAACCCCGGCTTCGCGTTTGCCGCCTATGGCTTGGGCGGATAGCAACGCCAGCGCGGGCCGCAGCATCTTGCCACCACCTGTGGTTGGCCTGCCACGCCGGTCGGACCATCCGAAGTGGTAGGCCGCCACCATGTCCAACGGGGAGGCCAGGCGGCTCACGGCCTTCCGCAGTTCAGGCACGCACAGGTCGCGCGAGTGCTCCATAAGCGCGGGCGCGGACGTCCGGAAGCGGGAAGATGCGCTGGCAGGGTTCTGTGTCATGGCCGTCCTACAAATACTGTTGGTGAAGAGAAGACTGGTTCGCCTGGTGCAGAGCGATCCGGCTCAGTGCCGCTGTCCTTCTCCATCTGTTCGGCGATCTTCATGGCCTCTTCGATGAGGGTCTCGACGATCTTCGACTCGGGCACGGTCTTGATGACCTCGCCCTTGACGAAGATCTGGCCCTTGCCGTTGCCCGAGGCGACGCCGAGGTCGGCCTCGCGGGCCTCGCCGGGGCCGTTGACGACGCAGCCCATGACGGCGACGCGCAGCGGGACGGTCATGCCGTCGAGACCGGCGGTGACCTCCTCGGCGAGCTTGTAGACGTCGACCTGGGCCCGGCCGCAGGACGGGCAGGAGACGATCTCCAGGCGCCGCTGGCGCAGGTTCAGCGACTCCAGGATCTGGATGCCGACCTTGATCTCCTCGGCCGGCGGCGCGGAGAGCGAGACGCGGATGGTGTCGCCGATGCCCTGGGAGAGCAGCGCGCCGAAGGCGACGGCGGACTTGATGGTGCCCTGGAAGGCGGGGCCCGCCTCGGTGACGCCGAGGTGCAGCGGGTAGTCGCACTGGGCGGCGAGCTGGCGGTAGGCCTCGACCATGACGACCGGGTCGTTGTGCTTGACCGAGATCTTGATGTCGCGGAAGTCGTGCTCCTCGAAGAGGGACGCCTCCCAGAGGGCGGACTCGACGAGCGCCTCGGGGGTGGCCCTGCCGTACTTCTTCAGGAGGCGGGCGTCGAGCGAGCCGGCGTTGACGCCGATCCGGATCGGGGTGCCCGCGTCCTTCGCGGCCTTGGCGATCTCCTTGACCTTGTCGTCGAACTGCTTGATGTTGCCCGGGTTGACGCGGACCGCGGCGCAGCCGGCGTCGATCGCGGCGAAGACGTACTTGGGCTGGAAGTGGATGTCGGCGATCACGGGGATCGAGGACTTCCGGGCGATGGTGGCCAGCGCGTCGGCGTCGTCCTGGGTGGGGCAGGCCACCCGGACGATCTGGCAGCCGGAGGCGGTCAGCTCGGCGATCTGCTGGAGGGTGGCGCCGATGTCGGAGGTGCGGGTCGTCGTCATGGACTGCACCGAGACGGGTGCGTCGCCGCCCACCGCGACCGATCCGACCTGGATCTGACGGCTCTTGCGCCGCTCAGCGAGCTTCGTCGGAACGGACGGCATACCGAGAGAAATCGCGGTCATGTCTTCACCCCTCCACCATCTGAATCAGGCGCATCGCTGGGATCACCGAAGACCGGATCAAGGTGAGCGGAGGCCGCTGGATTCCTCAGATCACGCCGCAGCTCCTTAGGCAGGGAGAACTTCACAGTCTCGGCAGCGACGGTCACAGACTCGACGTCGGTGTAGCCACGTGCTCCGAGGTATTCCAGCACCTCATTGATCAACAGTTCAGGTACGGACGCCCCACTAGTGAGCCCTACCGTCGTAACATTCACAAGCCAGGACGCATCGATCTCATCCACCGAGTCGATCAAGTAAGCTGCCTCGGCGCCACTTTCGCGGGCCACTTCTACGAGGCGCACAGAGTTCGAGGAATTGGGGGAGCCCACAACGAGAAGAAGCTCGCAATTGGGTGCAATTTCCCTCACTGCAGACTGACGATTCTGGGTGGCGTAGCAAATATCATCACTCGGTGGCGATTCAAGCAGTGGAAACCTACTCCTGATGGCGTCGACGGTCTCTTCTACTTCGTCAACAGACAGGGTTGTCTGCGACAGCCAGACAAGTCGCGAAGGGTCCCGCACCTGGATATTTTCGGCTTGGCTTGAGTCCTCCACGACCTGGATGTGATGGGGAGCTTCCCCGACAGTTCCGATCACTTCTTCATGATCGCGGTGGCCGATCAGTACAATGTCGTATCCGTCGTCGGCAAAACGGACAGCTTCCTTGTGAACCTTAGTCACCAACGGGCAGGTCGCGTCGATAGTGGAAAGTCGCTTGCCATCAGCTTCTTGCCGGACAGCAGGTGATACCCCATGAGCCGAGAAGATGACGATCTCACCGTCCGGGACTTCGTCTGTTTCCTCCACGAAAATCGCGCCTTTGCGTTGCAAGGACCGAACGACATGAGCATTGTGAACTATCTCGTGGCGTACATACACGGGAGGCCCATATTGCTCAAGGGCGCGCTCGACTGTGGCTACAGCACGGTCTACGCCCGCACACCACCCACGGGGGCTGGCAAGAAGCACTTTCCCGTTTATGGGGGCGCTAAGCGCACTTGAGTCTTGGCCATTCGCTTCAATCGGCATGGACCAACCTTTCATCGGCGAGGACACGGCGGACGGTCACTTAACGACCAAAAGATATTGACTACGCAACTTCAAAGAAAGGGGACGCAAGGCAGACTCAGGGGCGTTTGTCGATGCGCAGGAAGAGGCGTTCTGGTGTGAGATTTGCAGCCAGCCGCCGAGGCTTTATCGCCGTTCCGGGCGAAACAAGGGAAACCTCCCAGCGTCGCACAATTGCGATCAGTACGTGCAGGATCTCGTACACAGCGAATCGGTCACCGATACACTTTCGTCCGCCACCGGAGAAAGGAGTGAATCCAGGCCGCGAGGACAGCGGAAGTTGCCCTGACCAGCGCTCGGGAGAAAAAATCTCGGGACTCTCAAATGTTCGAGGGTCATGCTGAAGCTGATAGGAGCTGAAGAAAAAATCAGTTCCTGCTTGGAAGGAATTGCTCCCCAGCATAATCGTACTCACCGACGTTCTACTGGACATCCAGATCGCCGGGTACATGCGAAGCGTCTCGCTGACAAAGTTCAAAGTAGCAGGAAGCTCCTTGCGATATGCAGATATAGAGAGCCTATCGCTCGGTAGCGCATCCACTTCGCTTCGGATCTGATCAACAAGATTGGGGTTCGCAGCAAGCCTGTAGAGCGCCCAGGAAAGAGTGCTAGCCGACGTCTCTGTTCCAGCCACAAGAAGAGTTATGATCTGATCCCTGAGTTCCGCCCGCCGGTGTTCGCGGGCTCTCCTGTTGCGGGGAGCGGACGCGGTCGTGCCGGGGCGCGCAGGTCGAACCAGACGGTCTTGCCGGCCGCGGTGCGCTGGGTTCCCCAGCGGGCGGAGAGCTGGTCGAGCAGGTGCAGTCCGCGTCCGTGTTCCTCGTCGGTGTGGGCGCGGCGTTGCCGCGGCCGGGTGGGGCAGGCGTCGGCGACGGCGCAGCGCAGCGTGCGGTGCCCGGCAGTGCGGGAGATGCTCAGGCGGATCGGGCCTTGGGTGTGCGTGAGTGCGTTCGTGACCAGCTCGCTGACCAGGAGTTCGGCGGTGTCGGTGTGCTCGTGCAGGTGCCATACGGCGAGCTGGTCGCGGGTCAGCTCCCTGGCCCGGGCGCCAGCCCGCGTGGCGCGCTCGAGTGGCCAGGAGACCGTCTCGCGGGCGGGTCCGCTCCGGCGGCTGGCCAGGCGCAGAGCGGCCAGCGCGGCTGCTTTGGTCCGCAGCCGCAGCAGGCGGTTCAGCGGGGCGGGTGCGGCGGGACGGCCGGGGGGTGCGGTGGGAGTCATGACAGTCCCTGCTCGAGGTGCAGGGCCACAACGCGGGCCATGGCGTGGTTGGGCGCGTCCCGCGACGGACACGGCGGCTGGTGTACAAACATGGTTGAACCTTCGATCTCCACCGAAAACCAGTGGTGCAAATATCAGATCCTTCGGGCGTCGAGAAGGGGACCCGGAAACTACCTACAACGGCACCTACTTCTCCGTATCCGGCTGCGAACAGGGCGGCGGGAGCGTTTGCCCGCTGCGGCCAGCACCACCTGCGCAGGCCCGCCGAAGTCCTGCGAGGCCGCAAAGGCCCTGGACGCCGGGCGGCGCCGGGCCGATGACGTCGCCGATCTTGATGCCTGGCCTGGTGCCGGGCCCGTGGGATAGGCTTCGGTCATGACCAGCGGCTCTCGGACTGTGGGGATGCTGCCGAATGAACTGACGAGCTTCGTCGGTCGGCGGCGTGAGGCGTCCCAGGCCAAGGACCTGCTGTCGTGTGGCCGGCTGGTCACGCTGACGGGTCCGGGCGGGATCGGCAAGACGCGGCTGGCGCTCAGGGTCGCCGCGCAGGTACGCCGCGCCTTCTCGGGCGGGGTGTGGCTGGTGGAGTTGGCCCAGCTCACGGACGGCACGCTGCTGGGCCAGACGGTCGTGGACGCGCTGGGGCTGCGCGAGCACTCGCCCCGTCCGCCGCTGGAGATCCTGCGCGACCACCTGGCGGGCCGGCAGGTGCTGCTGGTCCTGGACAACTGCGAGCACCTAATCGATCCGTGCAGCGCGCTGGTCGGCGCGCTGCTGGAAGCCAGCCCAGGTTTGAAGGTCGTGGCCACGAGCCGTCAGGGGCTGGGGGTACGGGGCGAAACCACCCTGCCCGTGCCACCCCTGTCACTGCCCGGCCCCAAGGACCCGCCGCAGGGGTGCGAGGCGGTGAGCCTGTTCACCCAGCGCGCGGAGTCAGTGCGTCCGGATTTCGTGCTGACCGCGGACAAGATCCAGGTGATCGGCGAGATCTGCCACCGGCTGGACGGGATTCCCCTGGCCATCGAATTGGCGGCGGCGCGAGCAAGGGCGATGTCGGCCCAGGAGATCCTGCATCGGCTCGATGACCGGCTCGGGCTGCTGACCAGCGGATACCGAACCGCCGCACGCCGGCAGCAGACTCTGCGCGCCACGATCGACTGGAGCTTTGACCTGTGCTCCGAGCAGGAGCGGCAAATGTGGACGCGCCTGTCTGTCTTCCGCGACGGCTTCGACCTGGAGGCGGCCGAGGAGGTGTGCTCCGGCGATGGTATCGGGGGCCCGGAGATCCTCGACTTGGTGACCGGGCTGGTGGACAAGTCGATCTTGCCTTGCGAGGAACGGGGCACGAGTACGCGCTACCGGCTGTTTGAGACGCTGCGCCTGTACGGGAGGGAGAAGCTGGCCGACGGGGGCCAGGAGCACCTCTGGCGGGGCCGGCACCTCGACTGGTTCCGGCGCTTGGTGTGGGAAGGTGAGAACGACTGGTCCGACGCCCGCCAACAGCCGTGGGTGGCGCGGCTGGAGGCCGACCATGCGAATGTCCGCGCCGCCCTGGAATACAGCCTGAACGACTCCGGTCACAGCAGGACGGCGCTGGCGATGGCCGGCGCACTGTGCCTGTACTGGAACTTCGCCGGCGCCCTCACCGAAGGCAGGAGCTGGCTCGGCCGGGCTCTCGCGCAGGACACCCAGGACAGCCCCGAGCGGGCCAAAGCGCTGTGGGTCGCCGGCTGGTTCACCAACCAGCAGGAGGACACCGCTCAGGCCGTTGCCCTGCTGGCGGAAGGAAGAGCCCTTGCCGAGCGGCTCGGCGATCAGTCCGCCCTGGCCCGGACTCTCATGTGGACCGCCGTGTGCACCATGAGCCAAGGCGACCTGCCCGGCGGCATCGCCGTGGCCACCGAGGCACTGCAGCGCCATCGAGCACTCGGCGACCGCGTCGGCACCGCACTTTCGCTAGTAGTGCTCGCCCGGGCAGCCTCTCTGTTCGGCGACCCGCGATCCGTCGAACTCGGGGAAGAGGCGATCGCTCTGTGGGAGGACGTCGGCAACACCTGGGGGAGGGCCTACCCCCTGTGGATCGTCGGCCTCGAGATGCTCCGCCAGGGAAACCTACCCCGCGCCACTGCGCTGCTGCAGGAATGCCTCCGCCTCGGGCGCGCCTTCAACGATCGGCTCAGCTGCGGCTTCAGCCTCGAGGCGCTGGCCTGGATCGCGGGCGAGGAAGGCCGGCACGAGCGGGCGGCCCGGCTGCTCGGTGCGGCGCGACTCCACTGGAATGTCCTGGAGACCTCTCCGCTTTTCTTGGCGCCCCGGGAGCTCGCCGCCCGCGACCGGTGCGTGGAGCGGGCTCGCCAGGCACTGGGGCAGGCCGCGTTCCAGGCGGCCGTCACAATCGGCGAGGACTTCTCCTGGGAGGATGCCTACGTCTATGCCCTGGGCGAGAAAGCGCCGACCCGAGCCCCGGCCAGGATCAGGACCGGGCCTGCGGCGGGCGGGGCGCTCACACCGACGCGCCGGGAGCGCGAGGTAGCGGCCCTGATCGCGCAGGGCCTGAGCAACAAGGAGATCGCCGCCAAACTGGTGATCTCCCGACGGACCGCCGAAGGCCACGTCGAGCACATCCTCACCAAGCTCGGCTTCACCTCCCGCGCCCAGATCGCCACCTGGGCCACCCAGCAACCCGAATGACCCGCCCGTACGGCAGTCCTGCCCGGTGAGCATCCCCGACAATGCGGCGTCCGGGAGGCCGTTACATGATCGTTGGTCCTGCTGAAGAACACCTCCGAGGGCACTGTCACGTTGGTTGATGGCGTGGGATGATCTTCGGGTTGATCATGCTGGAGGGGCCGTCCGTGGAGAGCGCACCGCCGTCGTACAGGGGGCACCGGTACCCGGTCGAGATCATCTCCCATGCGGTGTGGCTGTACCACCGCTTCCCCCTCAGGTTCAACAACGGAGGGAACCGTCCGTGGCGGTGGCGGAGCCAGGGCCGCCGATCATATGTGCCCGGCACGGATGGCATACGACACCGCCTGCACCCGGTTACGCAAGCCGAAGCGGATCATGACGGCGGACACGATGTTCTTGATGGTGCGCTCGGAGTAGCTCAGCTTGACGGCGATCTCGGACAGGGTCATTCCTTCCGAGAGCAGACGCAGGACGTCGATCTCCCGGCAGCTGAGCCCGGAGGCGGTCAACCCCTTGGGACTGAGGACCTCACGATGGACGTATTCGATCTGATCCAGCAGCCGACCCTGGATGAGCGGGGGCAGACACGCCTGCCCGACCGCCACGGCGCGCACCGCGTGCACCAGCGACGCGCATTCCGCCTCGGCTCGCCACAGCACCGCCCGCACCCGATGCTCTGCCACAACGGCCGGGTCGACGTACCAGCCGCCGTCGGCAACCAGCACGAAACGGGCCTCCGCCGGTGCGGGCAGACCACGTAGCAGGCCCAGCTCCGAGGCGCCGACCGAGCTGACCGCGACCACCACGGCCTCGGCCTCCTCCATGGCCGTCACGGTGACCTGCGGACCTCTCCCCAAGCACGCCGCCAGACCGGCCTTGGTGAGCGGATCCACCGCTTGCACCGCCGCACGCACCGACTTCACGGTTCCTCCAACGAGTATCGCAATGCAAGATCTCAATTTGAGCGGCTCACCCTCATCAGTTCGCGGGCAGCCGGCGGTAAGCGTTCTTCTCAGGCATCGGCCACTCCTCAGCCCACCCAGCTGCCGCGGCGATGCACGCGCGCGGCCTCAAGGCGTCGGCAGGGGCAGCTATAGGCAGAGGAAGGGAAAGCGTCATAGATCCAAACCTTTGTCGGAGGGGCGTGTCGGGCCCGCGTACCTGCAGGCATCCAAGCGCCACGCAGGTTCGATCAGTAGGCAAGCATGTCGGTTGGTTTCGGTGCAGCAAATGGGGGAGAATACCCAAACCGCTACGCATTCACCTCCGGCTCCGCGTCCCGCGGGCCGTACGTGAAGAACACCACGGCCACTGCGCACGGGTGTTGAGCGACGCTGAAGGTGTGCGCCAAGGCGACGCTGTGGTTGTCGATGGGACGGGATGAAACGACCCCGGCGGCCGTCAGGCCGCCGGGGTCGTCGTGAACACGGTGTCGGCTTCATGCACGCGGTGTCGCTTGGCGTCTCGGCGATCGGGGGCGGCTGGAGAAACCTGTTGGGGAGGGCATCTCTCCTGGCTCTGGTGGTCGGGGATCATGTTGGTCATGAGCGAGCGTGAGGGTAGGGGGGTGGACCGCACTCCGCACCTCCACCTCGTGCACACCATGTCGTCGCGCACGAAGCAAGATCAGACTGCCCACCAAGATCAACACTCATGCCCACCGCGAGTGTCGCCAACCACCACCTTCGTGCTCATACAGAGAGTCGTCCAACACACGGGGCGGGGCAGCGGGGGGCGCTGTCACGTTGTTGGGTGTGTGGGTGTCTGACGGTGCGTCGGGGTGTGGTGGGCCGGGTTCCGGCCGGGTGCTCAGGGCGTGGTGGGCTGGACGGCGGCGCCAGTGACCTGGTCCCAGATCGCGAAGCGGACGGTCATCTCGGCTCGATAGTCGACGGCGGTCATCAGATGGCGGCGGGGCCGGAAGTGGGGTGAGATGCCGCTGAACGCGGACAGGAACCGCTGGGCTGCGCCGACGGAGCGGAAGCCCTTCATCGCGCGTTCGCGTTGCCTCGTTGGCTGGTGGCTGTTCTCGGCCCGGTTGTTCAGGCCCTTGTGAGAGCGGTGCTCCACGGAGGGCATGACCTCGCGGTGGGCCGCGCCGTAGGAGCGGAGCTTGTCGGTGACGATCACCCGCGGCACAGCACCGGTCTTCTTCAGGAGCCTGCGGAAGAAGCGCCTGGCCGCGGCCTTGTCCCGGCGGTTCTGCACGAGGATGTCCAGCACCGTCCCGTCCTGGTCGACGGCCCGCCACAGGTACCACTGTTCGCCGTTGATCCTGACGAAGACCTCGCCCAGGTGCCACTTGTCCCCGGGCCCAGGTTGCCGGTGGCGCAGCGCGTTGGCATAGGCCTGCCCGAACTTCAGACACCACCGCCGCACCGTCTCGTAGGAGACGACCACTCCGCGCTCGAGCATGAGCTCCTCGACCTCGCGGAAACTGAGGGGGAAGCGGTGGTACAGCCACACCGCGTGGGAGATGATCTCGACCGGGTACCGGTGCCCCCTGTACGACGGCGGTGCGCTCTCCACGGACGGCCCCTCCAGCATGATCAACCCGAAGATCATCCCACGCCATCAACCAACGTGACAGTGCCACCTGATGCCCCGGTACCAGGCGACTGTTGATGCGCGCAGCCTCGCCGTGTTGTCCGGCCTGCACTTCGCGCCGACATCACGCACGCCTACGTCAATCCCAGCCCTGCCGTGCATCTACTACGTCGCCGCACTCAACATGCGACCCGCGCCGCCGGCCGGCCAAGCACACATGAAACCGCCGGGCCCAACTCGAGCGTGGCTACGGCATCGGGGCGACGAGCCGATAGCCCACGCCGCGCACGGTCTCGATGAGGGCGGGGATTCCCAGCTTGGTGCGCAGGGAGGCTACATGAACCTCCAGGGTGCGACCCGTGCCCTGCCAACTGCTCTGCCACACCTCGCTGATGATCTGATCCCGGCGGAAGGCAACACCCGGCCTCTGCGTGAGCAGTACGAGCAGCTCGAACTCCTTGAGGGTCAGCTCCACGGCTGACCCGCCGACGGTCACCCGGCGGGCGGGCAAGTCGATGTGCACGGGCCCGAACCGTAGATCGCTCCTGCCACGCCCCGCTCCCACAAGGGGCACGGTGCGTCGGCTCACGGCATGGATACGGGCGAGCAGTTCCCCGACGCTGTACGGCTTCACCACGTAGTCGTCGGCTCCGAGGTTGAGACCGCGTATTCGGGACGGTACGTCGGAGCGCGCCGTCACGATGATCAACGGAGTACCGGTCCGCTTGCGGATCTTGCCGCACACCTCGTAGCCGTCCTGGTCGGGCAGTCCGAGGTCGAGCAGGATGACACTGAAGGGAAGTGCGTCGTCCGCCAGCAGGCTCTGGAGCGCCTCCCTGCCGTTGCAGGCATGCACTATTTCGAAGCCGTGCCGCGACAGTAGCGCCAAGAGGGCACCAGCCACGTGAATGTCGTCCTCGACGAGAAGCAGTCTCATGCCGACTCCTTTCGGTCCACTAAAGAATCCACACGGATCCCCTGGGGCCGCGTCAAGGGGAAAGAAGGTCACGGACGTATTCCGTTTGACGATTAGCTCAAGTTCCCCTCAGATGTAGTGACGCGAAGCACGTGGCGTACTACTGTCCTCCACACCGAGGACGAAAAAGAGCAGTAGGCCGACGGGAGCACCAACCAGCACGTTGCCGCCTGCGCGCGATCGATTGAGTGGGACATCACAGTCGACAGCCGGCCGTCCTTCGACACTCACACCACGGTCTTTCGGTGAGTGACCTGAGGGCGCAGCGTCCCCCCTTCTTTCCGCAGAACCCAAGGGGTGTTTTTCCCATGAAATCCCGGAAACCAGAGCCGCTCACACTCACCACATCCGAAGATGTAATTCGCCATCCGGCGGAACAGATGCTTCGGGTGTTCACGTCATCAGCGAAGCGGGATGGCTCTCCTGCCGAGGCACCAGTAGTTCGAGAGCCCCTTCATGCGCCGGTGGCCCACCTGTTCCGCGGTGATGTGATCGAGAGCAGCCATTACGGCTCAGTCGTCGTGCTGGCGGCCGACGGGCGGGTGGAGCTGCAAATCGGCGACATCGAGGCGGCCTTCTGTCCCCGTTCGGCGCTCAACCCCGTCCAGGCGACGGCCCTGGTGCGGGCCGGCCTGCCACTGGAGGGAGAGCTGCTTGCGCTGGCTGCGGCCACCCACTCCGGCGAGGAGCAGCATCTCGCCGGCACCCGGCGCATCCTGGATCTGGCCGGGCTGGGTGAGGACGCGCTGCGCAACCTCCCGGACCTGCCCTACGACCCGGTCGTACGGGAGAGTTGGATCCGGCAAGGGCGCCTGCCCTCCCGGATCGCGCAGCACTGCTCCGGCAAGCACGCAGCCATGTTGCTGACAGCGCGACTGCGTGGCTGGCCGCTGGAGGACTATCTCGACGCCGCGCATCCGCTGCAGCGGGCTGTGGCCGAGAGGGTGGAGGAACTGACCGGCCAGCGCATCGCCCAGGTGACGGCCGACGGCTGCGGTGCACCGCTGTTCTCGATTTCCTTGCACGGCCTGGCCCGCGCCGCCGCCCGAATCGCTACGGCCGCGCCGGGCACTGCTGAGGCGCGCGTGGCCGACGCGATGCGCGAGCACCCCGAGATGGCCTCCGGTTCGGGCCGCGATGTCGCGTCACTGATGCGTGCCGTGCCGGGGCTGCTGACCAAGGACGGCTTCGAAGGCGTGCAGGTCGCCGCCCTTGACGACGGACGGGCCATAGCGGTGAAGATCGCGGACGGCGCCGGATAGCGGTGAAGCGCGTGAAGATCGCGGACGGCGCCGGCCGCGCGCGCGTGCCGGTGACCACGGCGGCGCTGACGCGCTGCGGCGTCGTTCCGGCAGCCGTCGCCGAGTTCGCCAGCATGCCCGTCCTGGGAGGTGACGCGGTCGTCGGCCATCTGCGGCCCGCTCGTGCCCTGGCCGCTGACGGCCGCCCGCGCACGTAGTCCCGCATCCGGCGGCGGGGTTCGACACGGCCGAAGTGGTGCCCGATGGTGGTGAAGAGGTGGTCCCAGGTCTCGGCTGCCTGTTCGGACCTCCGCCCACTCCGCGTCCGTCATGTCCGACGGATACCGGCGCACCCGGTCCGGATGATCAGCCGCGTTGCCGTACACGTGCGCGAGGCAATCGCACGACACAGCGGGCGAGTTGAAGCGGGCGGGCTCGGGCGCGTACCACTGCGGCAACAGGGTCTCCTGGATCTCGGTTGGCTTCGCAACCCCGAGCTACCAAGAGGCCCTAATCCGTTGCTAAGAACGCTCCCAAGGGGCAGTTGTTCTTGGGGATGTTCGAGTGCCGGGCTGTGACATCTAGGGCGTGTCTCTTCGATCAGTTAGCTCGTTGTTCTGGTCATGATGAGTCGGGGGGATCTGACGGACGGTGAGTGGGCCGTGCTGGAGCCTCTGCTGCCGGTCAGCAACAACCGGTGGGGCCGGTGGCGGGATCACCGGCAGGTGATCAACGGGATCATTCACCGGCTGAGCACGGGCGTACAGTGGCGCGAGCTGCCCGAACGCTTCGGCCCGTGGAAGACCGTCCACAAGCGGCACGCGCTGTGGTCGGCCGACGGAACCTGGGAGATGCTCCTGCGGCACGTCCAAGCCGCCGCCGACGCCGAGGGCGACATCGACTGGAACATCAACGTCGATTCCACGGTCGCCCGTGCTCATCAGCACGCAGCGGGCGCGCCCAAGGATCCACCGCCGTTGCTGCCGGGCTCTTCAAAAGGGGCTCCGCGAAGATCGGTTCAGCATCTGTCGGCGGTGGTGAGCCTGCGCGACCTGCTGGAGGCGGCGGTGCGGCAGGCGAAGCACTCGGCCGTTCCCGCGGCGGGCTGACCTGCAAAATCCACATTGCCGCGGAAGGGCCGCTGCCGCCCACTGGCTTTGCTCGTCACGCCAGGCCAGCGGGCGGACTGCACCCAGTTCGAGCCGGTCATGGACAAGATCCGCGTTCCCCGCATGGGACTCGGCCGGCCTCGTCGCACGCCGGACAGCGTGAGTGCCGACAAGGCATACAGCAACCGTAAGATCCGCGCCTACCTCCGCAAGCGAGGCATCCGGCATGTGATCCCGGAGAAGAAGGACCACAAGGCCGCACGTCTGCGCCGGGGTTCACGCGGCGGACGGCCCCCGGGCTTCGACAAGGCCCGGTACAAGGAGCGCAACACGGTGGAGCGGGCCATCGGGAAGTTGAAGCAGTTCAGAGCCGTCGCCACCCGTTACGACTGTGAGGATGGTGGGGTGCCGCCTTGGGTGGTGGTCTGGCCCGCGATACGACTGGCCCTGGTGCCTTGCGTTTGATCTGCCGGCTGCTGCCTGAGGCGGTGCGTGCTGTCACCGAAACGGTGGGCGTGTCCCGATAGGGGCCTTCGCGACAGGCACCGTCACAGTCCTGACCGCCACACCGTTCCGGCGTCAGCCACCGGCGTTTCCCGAGGCGATCAGGAGACAGGCGACCATGCCCAGCATGACTCAACAGAGCCATCCACGTCACGACACAACTGATCAGCACGAACAGGTCCTGCTCGGAGTCGACACGCACAAAGATGTCCACGTGGCTGCGGTCATCACTAGCACCGGTTTTCTGCTGGACACGCGAAGCTTCCCCACGACCCGGGAGGGCTATCGCCAACTGCTGTCCTGGGCACGTGCTTTCGGGCTGTTACGGCAGGCCGGAGTAGAGTGCACCGGCTCCTACGGAGCCGCCCTCACCCGCTATCTGCACCAAGAAGGCATCACGGTCACCGAGGTCAACCAGCCCGACAAGGCCGCCCGACGCCGACACGGCAAGTCCGACTCCATCGATGCGGCAGCCGCCGCCCGGGCAGTCCTCTCCGGCCGAGCCACAGCCACCGCCAAGACGACCGACGGCCCGGTGGAGACAATCCGGCTGTTCAAGATGGCCAAGACCTCCGCGGTCAAGTCCCGGTCCATGGCCATCAACCAGCTCAAGGCCGTGCTCGTGGCGGCAGAGCCGGCCTTGCGTGAGTCACTGGCCGGGCTGAGCAACCCCAAACTCATCCGCCGGTGTTCGCAGCTGCGGCCCGCGCCCGGCACGGGGCCGCAGGCGGCATCCCGCCACACGCTCCGGCTCCTGGCCAAGCGAATCCTGCATCTCACCGAGGAGATCAACGACCTCACGGCACGGATCAGCACAGCGATCGATGCCTGCGCACCCAAGCTCCTGGAGCTCTACGGTGTCGGTCCGGACACGGCAGCAGCCTTGCTGACCGCGGCCGGCGACAACCCCGACCGCCTGGCGAGCGAGGCCTCATTCGCCGCCCTCTGCGGTGCCAGCCCCGTGGAAGCATCGTCTGGAAAGACCCAGCGCCGCCGACTCAACCGCGGCGGCGACCGCCAGGCCAATTCAGCGCTCTACACCATCGTCATCGCCCGTTTGCGATGGGACACCCGCACCCGTTCTTACGTGGAACGACGAGTCAGCGAGGGCAAGACACGACGCGAAGCCATCCGATGCCTCAAACGCTACGTGGCCCGCGAGATCTACCAAGCCCTGCTCACAGCCAGAAAGCAAGCCCCGGCACCAGTCCCCGCCGGTTGACATCCATAGGGGCATCAAGCGCGACTATGTCTACCTCGCCACGGCCACCGCGGCAGCCCTCATCATCTGGCTTCGCACGTGATCGCCCGGACAAGTCCTAGTGTCCTGCGCCAGTAGTTGATCGTTAGTAGTGGTATGACTTCTGCTGCTGGTGCGTCAGCTCCCCGTCGAGGCCCGAAGCTGGAACCGTTGCTGCTGTCTGCTGAGGAACGGGCGGAGTTGGAGCGGTGGACGCGTCGGGCGACATCGGCCCAGGCCCTGGCCTTGCGGGCGCGGATTGTGCTGGCGTGTGCGGGGTCTGAAGTGCCGCCGATCGTCGCGGTTGCCCGGGAGCTTCGGGTGACTGCGGACACCGTGCGCAAGTGGCGGCGTCGCTTCCTCGCCGAGCGGCTGGACGGTCTGGCCGATGAGCCAAGGCCGGGCCGGCCTCCCACCATCAGCGTGGATCAGGTGGAGGCGGTAGTGGTCACCACGCTGGAACAGGTGCCGAAGAACGCCACCCACTGGTCTCGGAAATCGATGGCCGAGCACAGTGGTCTGTCGAAATCGACCGTGGGCCGGATCTGGCGGCAGTTCCAGCTCAAGCCGCATCTCGCGGACACCTTCAAACTCTCCACCGACCCGCTGTTCGTGGAGAAGGTCTACGACGTCGTCGGCCTGTACTTCAACCCGCCGGAGGGCGCGGTGGTGCTCTCGGTGAACGAGAAGTCGCAGATCCAGGCTCTGGACCGGTCCCAGCCGGTGCTGCCGATAATGCCGGGCATGCCCGAGCGGCGCACCCACGACTACGTCCGCAACGGCCTGACCACCTTGTTCGCCGCGTTCGACGTCGCCACCGGCGAAGTCATCACCGCCCTGCACCGCCGGCACCGGGCCGCGGAGTTCAAGAAGTTCCTGATCCGGATCGACAAGGAGGTGCCCGCTCACTTGCAGGTGCACCTGATCGTGGACAACTACGGCACCCACAAGACACCCGCGATCAAGATGTGGCTGGCCAAACACCCCAGGTTCGAGCTCCACTTCACCCCGACCGGCAGCTCGTGGATCAACCAGGTCGAGCGGTGGTTCGGCTACCTGGCCCACCAGATGATCCGCCGCGGCGCACACAAGAACATCCAGGCCCTGGAAGCCGACATCCGAGCCTGGGTCAAAGAGTGGAACAAAAACCCCAAGCCGTTCATCTGGACCAAGACAGCCGAGGAGATCCTCGACTCCCTCGCCCGCTTCTGTCGACGGATCTCTGGCGCAGGACACTAGTAGTGCTTCGTTAGGTTGTGGGCTGTCTGCGGCTGCTCCGAGGGCGGGGCAGGAGGCGTCCGCAGGTGGTGCAGGTACCGGTCCAGCACCTCAGCAGGTCCTGAAGAACGTCGAGGACCTGGTAGAGAGTTAGGCCGGTGTGCGGACTTTTGGGTCGAGCCGCCGGAGGGTGAGGAATGCCTGAGCGGCGGTGACGAGGGTGACGTGGTGGTGCCAGCCGCGCCAGGTGCGGCCCTCGAAGTGGTCCAGTCCCAGGCCGTGCTTGAGCTCGCGGTAATCGTGCTCGATCCGCCAGCGCATCTTCGCCCACCGCACCAGGTCAGCGACCGGAGTGGTGGCGGGCAGGTTCGATATCCAGTAGTTCGTCGGAGTGTCCTGGCCGTCCGGCCATTCGACCAGGAGGGTCTGGACGGGCAGGACGCCGTCCCAACGGTTGCGGCCGCCGCCCGCCTCCTGAGCTGCGGCCAGGGACTGCTTGCCGGCGGGCCGCACTGTCAGCACCGCGAACCGCGAAGTCATCGCGCCTTTGCTGCCCTGCCTCCAGGTCACCTTGGTGAACCGCTCCGCACCCGCCTGCGCTGCGAGGACGCAGACGGCTCGCGGTGGGGTGCGGTAGCGGGGAAGGGTGGGCGGTCCGAGCCCGCCATAAGCAGGTTGGTGCGGCTCAACATCCTCCGGGTGGGCAACTTCCTTCCCGTTCAAGGCCAGGACATAGGACAGCCCTCGTTCCTGGAGACCGAGCCGGAATGGGGTGCTGACGCCGTAGCCGGCGTCGGCGACCAGGACCTGCGCCTTCAACTGCCACTCGGCGAGTGTGTCCAGCAGGCCGAGCGCCAGACGCCACTTCTCCTGCTGCACCACGTCGTCGGGGACCCCCGCCCTGCGGCAACGGTCCGGCTCGTCCGTCCACTCACGCGGCAGATACAACTGCCACTGCAGTGGGCACGAGGCGGTGTCGGTGGCGGCATGGACACTGACCGCGACCTGGCAGTTCGCCCGTTTCCCGACCGCTCCGCAGTACTGGCGGGCCACCCCCACCGACGCCTTGCCGCACTTGGGAAACGACACGTCGTCGATCACCCACACCTCAGGAGTGATCACCTCGGACAGCCGCTCGGCGATCCGCTGCCTGACCGGCAGCGGATCCCACGGCGACTGGTTCACGAACTGCTGCAGGGCCTGCATGTTCCCGTCCGGCAGCCGCTCGGACATCGGCTGGACCGACTTGCGCCGGCCATCCAGCATCAGGCCCCGCAGATAACACTCGCCCCACCGCCGCTGATCCCGCCGCGGCACCGAGGCGAACACATCGGCAACGAACCCCGATAACTCACCCCGGAGTCGTTCCACTTCCCCCAGCCTCATGCCAAGAAGATGCCCAACACCAGGCGAGATCACCCGACGTAACGCAGCACTACTAGTGAGGTGGAGGCACACCGCAGGGCGGTTGATGCCTGGGATTAGGTCGCTCGCGTGGCCCGCATGCGCTCGTGACCAGCGCAAACACCTGCACATCAGGGAGGGAAACCTTGATCTACTGCGGAATCGACTGGGCAGAACGCACCCACGACGTCGCCCTGGTCAACGACACCGGCACGCTGGTGGCGAAGCGACACATCACTGACGACGCGGCTGGCTACAAGCTGCTGCTGGAACTGCTCGACGAGCACGGAGACACCAAGGAGAACCCGATCCCGGTGGCAATCGAGACCTCCCGCGGCCTGCTGGTCGCGGTGCTGCGGACCGGGAAGCGGAAGGTATACGCGATCAACCCGATGGCGGCTGCCCGCTACCGCGACCGGCACAGCGTCTCGCGCAAGAAGTCCGACCCCGGCGACGCCCTCGTCCTGGCGAACATCCTCCGCACCGACATGCACGCCCACCGGCCCCTGCCAGGCGACAGCGACCTCGGCCGCGCGATCGCCGTCCTGGCCCACGCTCAGCAGGACGCTTGTGGAACCGGCAGCAGATCGCCAACCAGCTCCGTTCCCTGCTGTTCGAGTACTACCCGGCTGCCCTGGACGCCTTCGCCACCTGGACCAATGGCCTGTGCCGCCCTGAGGCCCGCGAACTCCTCACGGCAGCTGTAGTTCTGGCATCTGTACTGATCAGCGCCTTGCAGAGCCGGGTGCGGACATGAGTACGGCCACCGCGATCACGAACGTTTGTGACGACGTATCAGGACGCGGTGGCCGTGGAAGCCACGATAGTCGAGCAGGCGTGGAGTGAGACGTTCGGAACGGCCATGAGGGCGGTCGCGGGCTGCTTCGCGCGGTGTGAAGCGCGGGCGACTGCGGCGGAGTTGGTCGCGGGGCTGCTGCTGGAGGTGGACACGCGCAACTGTTGGACGCTCGGGCCGGCGCTGGGGCATCCGGGCCCTCACCGGCTGCAGCATCTGCTGTCAGGTTCCCGGTTCGACCACGAACGCGCCCGGGCGGAGATCGCCCGCCTGGTTGCCGATGAACTCGCCGGGCAGGACGTGGTGCTGGTGGTGGACGAGACGGGCGACGCGAAGTCCTCCACTGACTGCGTGGGGGCTGGACGGCAGTACTCGGGTGCGATCGGCGGTGTCGGTCTGTGTCAGGTGGCGGTGCACCTGGCGGCGGTCACGGCGACAGTGAAGGTGATCATCGACCGGGTCCTGTATCTCCCGGCGGACTGGGCCGCGGACGAGGAACGCCGCGAGGTGACCGGGATGCCGGAGGAGATCGCCTTCGCGACGAAACCGCAGCAGGCGCTGGCCATGGTCACCGACGCGCTCGCCACGGGGATCGAGGCCCGCTGGTTCGCAGGCGACGAGGTGTACTGCGGGCGCAAACTACGCCGGGGTATCCGGTCGTTGGGGATCGGTTACACGGTTGGCATCGCCGCTTCCTACCAGATCACCGACGGAGCAGGCCGCCGGCGGGAGGCCCGCAAACTGATGAACAAGGTGGGGCCCGCACAGTGGATGCGCCGGCAGACCGGACACGGCACCAAGGGCACCCGTGAGTACGACTGGGCCTGGCTCGACGTCCGCCCCGACGATGCTCCCGACGAGAACGGAGCGGGGACGAGCGTTCTGGTCGCGCGCCGGCACCGCTACACCGGCGAGGTGTCCTACTTCCGCTGCTGGGCTCCCGGCAACGTTTCGCTCGGCACGCTCGTGGAAGTGATCTCCCGCAGGTGGGGGATCGAGGAGACCTTCCAACTCGCCAAGGGCTTCACCGGACTCGACCAGGGTCAAGTGACCTGCTGGAACTCCTGGATGCGCTGGTCACTGTTCTCCCTGATCGCCGCCGCTGTCCTCGCCCTTACGGCTGCCGCCGTCCACGAGGCCACCGAGGAGCGGCCTGAGCTCGTCCCACTGACCTGTCCCGAACTCATCCGTCTCCTGCGCGCCCTCACACTGCCCGCACCAGTCCGTGACCGCGATCACGTCCTGCACTGGACCGCCTGGCGCCGCCGCCACCAAGCCGTTGCGACAGCCTGCCATCAGCAACGACACCGCCGTCACGACCAGCCGTGATCAAGAACTACAGCTGCCGTGACTGACCAGCAGGTCGACCCAAGCCTTGACGCTCGACGGGATGGTGTAGTTATACATCGGCACGCCGAGCACGATCGTGCCGGCGTCGAGCTCATCGTCCGTCTGACCGTGGTCGCGGCTGGGGTCCAGAAGGTACTCGCGCACGGGATGGGTGAGGTGGGGATGGGCTGGGCAGCCAAGTCGCGGTGGACGTAGCCGGCATCAGGGTGGTTTTGCCGCCACTGGGCCGCGAAGTACGAGGTCAGCTGGCGCGACGTGGAACCCTCATCACGGATGCTCGCATCGATGTGAAGACATCAAAGACCCCTGAGGTTTGCCAGGCAGTTCGTAAAGACCGCAGATGGTCCGCGAACATTAGGGGGAATTCCTTTCACCGCCTCTCTGGTGTTCCCCGTGCGTACGGCAGAAGGCATCTCGCCGGGCCCAGAGGTGTCCCGGCTACCGACGTATATGCCGTTTCCCGGTGCGGCAACGGGGCATTCTGCGTCCACTGCCGCATGATCTCCCAGTGCGGGTGTTGTGGATCCTACCGTTGATGATCTCGCGGTCCTTGACGCGGGATGCCTCGCCACAGCCGGCGGTATCAGTGAGGCTGGTAATCCCCGCTCCGAATGAGGGAGTTTATCTCGACGAACACGCCGCCGTTATCCACGGCCACCGCCAGGTGATCCTAGTGGTTGAACTGGAACCAGTTGAGGTTGGCGAGGTCGGCTCCACCGCCTCCGCTGGCCACGACATACAGCTTGTGCACGCCGGTGGCCGACCCAGTGACACTCGCCGTACGGCTCGTCCAGGACTGCCAGCCGCCGGTGTTACTGAGGGACACGGTGGCCAGTAGAGGGCCCGTTGGGCTGTCGAGGTGGTACTGGAGTGACCCGCTAACCGAGGAGTTGGAGGCGATCCTGGTGACCACACTGGTGGGCGAGGTGGTACCGAAGTCCACGTCGTAGTAACCGATGTAATCGTTCGCAGCGATCCAGCCGACGTCCTGGCCGCACCCGGAGTCGGTGCAGTGCTCAAGCCCGGTGCCGCTCTGGTCGTCGTAGTAGGCCGCGCCGATGACGTCGTACGGGTTCTGGGTCGACGGGAAACTGTCACCCGCGCCATAGGGGAACAACGGTGTCTTGCCGTCCCCGGTGTTGATGGGCTGCTGGCTTGCGCTCTGCATCCAGGTCACCGGCAGCTTGCCCGTGGGGTTGTAGTCGCCGAAGAGCACGTCCGCGACCCCGGCGCCCTCGGTTCCCGGGAGCCACGCCGCGACGAGGGCGTCCCAGCTGGGCAGTTCGCTCGCGATGTCCAGCGGCCGCCCCGAGACCGTGACCACGATCACCGGTACCCCCGCGGCCTTCAGGGTGGCAAGGGTGGACAGGTCCTCGGCGTCCAGACTCATCGAGCCCGGCCGATCGCCCTTGAACTCCGCGTACGGGGTCTCTCCCACAACGGCGACAGCGGCTTTGTAGCTGCCGTCGATACCGGTTCCGTAGCGGTTATAGGTGACCGTGGTGGACGAGGACACCGTACTCCGGATGCCCTGCAGGATCGTCGTGCCCGGGGTTGTGTTGCCGCTCTGGCCCTGCCAGTCGATGGTCCAGCCGCCGCTCTGGTTGCCGATGTCATCGGCGTTCTTGCCGGCGACGAAGATCTTGCTCGCGGTCTTGGGCAGCGGCAGTATGCCCCACTTGTTCTTGAGCAGGACCTGGGACTTCTTCACCGCCTCGCGAGCGATCAGCCGGTGAGCGGCGCTGCCCACGGTGCCGGTGTACGAGCGGTCGGTGTAGGGCCGCTCGAACAGGCCGAGCTCGAACTTTTTGGTGAGGATACGGCGGTTGGCGTCGTCGATGCGGGACATCGGCACGTGGCCGAGCTGGACCTCGCTCTTGAGCATGGAGATGAACGATTTCCACGCGTCGGGCACCATGATCATGTCGAGGCCGGCGTTGATGGAGGTGCTGACCTCCGCCGCTGTGAAGCCGACCTGCCCGTCGATCTGGTCAATGGCGTTCCAGTCCGAGACGACCACGCCCGAAAAGCCCAGTTCACCCTTGAGTACATCGGTGATCAGGTAGCGGTTGGCGTGCATCTTCAGGCCGTTCCAGCTGCTGTACGAGACCATGACCGAGCCGACGTGCCTGGCGACCGCCTCTCGGAACGGGGGGAGGTGTATGGCCCGCAGATCCGCCTCGCTCAGCTCGGTATTGCCCTCGTCCACGCCGCCGGTGGTCCCGCCGTCGCCGATGTAGTGCTTGGCGGTGGCCATGACCGAGCCGGAGTCGGAGAGCTTGGAGCCCTGCAGGCCGGTGATCTCCGTGGCCATCGAGCTGGCGATGTCGGGGGTCTCGCCGTACGACTCGTACGTCCTTCCCCAGCGGTCGTTGCGCACGACGCACAGACAGGGGGCGAAGTCCCAGTCGATCCCGGTACCGGAGACCTCTTCAGCGGTCGCCCGGCCGATGCGCTGCACCAGGCCGGGATCGCGGGCGGCGCCGAGGCCAATGTTGTGCGGGAAGATCGTCGCTCCGTACACGTTGTTGTGTCCGTGCACCGCGTCTATGCCATACATCAGGGGAATGTTGAGCGGGGTGGCCAGTGCCGCGCCCTGGAACGAGTCGTACATATCGGCCCAGGCTGTCGCTGTGTTGGGCGCTGGCGCCGAGCCTCCACCGGACAAGAGCGAGCCAAGGCGGTAGTCGGTGATGTCCGAGTTGGTGACTGATTTGCGCTCGGCCTGGGTCATTTGACCGATCTTCTCGTCGAGCGACATCCGGCTGAGCAGGTCCTCGACTCGGACAGACACCGGCTGGCTCGGGTCCTTGTACGGCAGCGCCGCAGCCGCAGCCGGGCCGTTGGTCAGAACAGGGATCAGAAGCAGCAACGACGCGGCCACCAACCTGCCGCGCCACTGAGCGACACGGGGCAATTGCATTCGCATCTCCTAGGGTGAACTGCTTGGAAAAAGTGGCTGAGAGAACGGGGATCGATCGGTGAGTCTGGCGGCCCCGGCTGGGACCGCTGGATCGATCACCGTCTATGCGAGGAACCGTGGGAGGCGTTGGACAAGGTGGCGGGTGTGAAGCTCATTGCGGGGATACGGGCGGTTCGGCGCAGCCGGGGCTCCGAGAAGGAACCGATCCTGCAGATCGTGGGCGAGCTCAGCGAACCCGAGCAGCGAGGGCTGCTGCGGAGTATTCGCCACCGCGTGCGTCGGGGAAGAAGCCCACTTGTTTCGATCCGTGGTCCATCATGACGGGACCGATCGGCGCCTCTCGGCGCACCAGTTGATCGAAGGCCTCCAGGCCCATGCGACAAGTGATCATTACGAAGAGGCGCCTTGTCGGCAGCAGGTAGGGCCGGCGCGGATCGCCCGCGTCGCACGGCACATCTCGGGGTCATCGGCAGCAGCGGTCAGCCACTCGACGCCCCTTCTGGTCATCCGCTCCATGTCACCCACCTCGGTCGGCGCGGTTCGGTGGCCCCTCCGGCCTCCGCACGAACAGACTCGCGCCGCAACCCCTGACCGAACAGACGCCGAGAGACGCCTAGGGACGACGGCAAAAGTGCTGTTACGTCATGCTCGGTCCACAGGCGGGGCCACTCGGCACCCGCCGCCGCTCGGCATGTTGATCGCGGGACCTTCCCCTTGGCTTCTCCGGGGAAGTCGGCCTCCCCGGGTCATAAGGTGGGACCCGGGGCGGCCCGAACGGCCGCCCCGGGACCGGGGGGGGGGAGGGTTACCTGGGGCGGCCGAACGACCACACCGTACGACGCCCACCAGGGCCTTGTGAGCAATCCGTCCACTGGAGGGGTCGAATGGGAAGCGGATCGGCCCTTCCGGACACGAACAGCCGTCCCTGGGAGCCCAGATCAAGCCCCTGCTTGAGGACCGTCCTCACTCCAAGGTCCTGACCTAATGAGCTCGGTTGGAGCCGGAGAAGCCTCGTCCTGCCCCAGGTCGATGAACCCTGAACTCGAAGTGGCTCGATGGTTCTGACTCCGGTCGAGGGCGAGAGGGACGAGAGCAAGAGGTGGGCGCCCCCTGGTTCTCACTGGCGCAGTAGGCGGTGACGCGGGAGGCCGGGTAGTGGCACAACAGGATGCCCAGCCCCCAGGTCGTGCACGCCGCAGCTGTTGGAGATCACGTGCAGATCGTCCCTGCCTGCGGCGTGCAGGGCCTGCATCAGGGACATCGGGGTGCCGCACAGGACGAAGCCGCATGCGGCAAGTGTTCATCCAGGACAAAGCGGCGACGACCCAGGAGAGGCTCGGGCGGGCGAGGTGTTCGGCTATCCAATGGCTGGTCCCGACCAAGGTGTTCAGGTCGACTCCGATGTGGATGCCGAGTCCGTTCAGAATCCGCACCAGGTCTTCCGTGGCGAGGTTGCCGGTGGCGCTGCGGGCGTACGGGCGCCGATGCCTCCAGCGGAGCTGCCGAATTCGGTGATGCCCGCAGTCAGTGTTGCCTGGACGTTGGCGAGGGCTGTCCATAGGTATCGCGGAAGTGCAGGGCGATCTGCTCGAAGGCGATGCCCATACCTCGTTCCATGTCCAGGAGTTCGAGAACATGACCGGGCGTGCCGGTGCCGATGGTGTCGCCCAGGGACAGGGACGTGCAGCCCGCCTCAGGGAGGCTGTAGGCGACTGAGACGCCCCTGGGAGGGCTCCCCATCGCCCTCCCAGGGATCACCGAAGCACATCGTACGTAGCCGCGTTCCGGCAGTTCCGCGTTTCGGGCCCGCGGTACGACGGGCTTGAACATCGCTGGTATCCTGCGCCACTAATTCGTCGTCAGTTCTTGGGGCCCCAGCACTGCTGACTCGCCACGCCGAGGCAGGCAATGGAGCAGGCCAGCAGCGTGCACTACGAGCTGACCACGGTGGTTCGGCGCGGAGGCGGAGCAGACGCTGTAGCGCGGACCCTGGGCACGGCGCTGGAGTGGCCAGTCGTCATCATCAACGAAAACTGCACCGCGGTGGAAGGACAGCCGGTCCGGGTCGAGGCCGGCTTCGCGAGCGGTGTGGTGCATGACGTCCCAGAGCGGGTGGTGGACGAGGACGAAGCCGTAGATTTCCTGCTCAACACCGTCGGGGTGTTGCGAGCGGAGGACGGGGCGGGGTCCGCCCTGATGGGCCTTGATCTCGTCCAGGGTGTCGATCTCCCACGGCTGGTGGTAGAGGCTCGCCAGCTCGGTGGCGAGCCTCTCGCCCGGGTCGCAGATGGTAGTGACGAGCCGGTAGACCGTGTCGTCTTCCTCGCGGCCGAGGGTGTACTCGATGAGGCGGCCCCGGGCCGGGGCACGGCGGTCGCGGTCGCCGGTGGCCGCGATCTCGGACAGTGGGAGCCGTCATCGAAGGCCTCGAGGACCGGGAGCACGTTGTCCTTGCGGACGCGCCACAACAGGTCCGCGCCCGTGCCGGAGGCGGCCTGCCACGGCTCGAAGCCGGCGATGCCGCGATCAGCCACCAGCCAAGCCGCCAGCAGCATCCCAGCCTCGAGCCGGTCCAGCAGGTGGGAAATCACCTGCTGTTCGTGAACCGAGTTCCGCCGGGCGAACTCAACGAGTTCGGTGCGACGCCGCGCACTCATTATTGCTTCTGTCGTTTGGGGGTCACGGAACGGATCGGCCGGGGTCAGCCGGCGCTCCACTTCTGGTTGTCCCGGCCATTGCAGTCCCACAACTGCAAGCGGGTGCCGTTGCCGGTCTGCTGGTTCTTCACGTCGACGCACTTGTTCGCCTGCGGGTTGACCAGGTCATGCGCGGAGTTCAGCCGGAACTGCTGGGCGGGATTATGACTGCAGGTGGCCAGCTGGATCACCGCACCGTTGCCGGTGCCGCCCCAGGCGACGTCCATGCACAGCCCCAGCGCGCGCACCGTCCCGTCACTCATGAAGCGCCAGGTCTGCTGCGCGAATCCGTTGCAGTCCCAGATCTGCAGCGGCGTGCCATCGCCCCCGGCATCCCTGACATCGATGCAACGGCCCGAGGCATGGCTCCAGATGGACACATCCGCGACCTCCGAGGAGCTACCGGACGATGTCGTTCTGGTGGTGGCGGACGAGGTCTTGTTCGACGTCGGCCGGGCGGTCGGCCGCGTCCCGGAAGCCGACGACGTCGGCCGGGCGGTCGACGTCTTCCCGGATGCCGACGAGTGCGCTCCTGGGTCCCCGGCGCCGTGTGATGCGGCGGATTGCCTGGCCGGATGAGTCGTCCCGGGTTTGCCGCCATCGGTCGGCGACGCCGATCCGATGGCACCATAGACGCTTCCGTCCCCCGGGGAGCCCAGCACCGTACCGGGCGTCGCACCGGCCGGAGACGCATGAGCGTCCTCACCGTCACCACCCACCAGGAACGGTACGGTCATCAACAGTGTCCCCACGATGGCCGCCCCGGCCAGCAGGCTCTTGTGCGGCCTCCCCGACGGGGCAGCCGACGCAGCCTCGGCCGTACCCTCAGGCGCCTCTTCCGCCTCCTCCTCATCAGCAGCCGTGACGCTCTCCGCGTCCGCCTCCCCCGGTTCAGAGGTGGTGGCGGTGGCTCCTGCCACGTCCGCCTCCCGCGCCCCTGTGGCGAGCGGGGATGCGGGCTCCGGCTCGGGAACCGGCGATGCCGCGCCCCCGGCGGCCGACGGAGCCTGAGCCGTTCCGCCGACAGCAGTGGCCGCTTCCACCTCCGGTGAACCCACGGCCTGTCCCGTGCGGGGCACCATCGTGCCCGCTTCCGGTGTCACGGCCTCGGGAGGTGCCTGCCGAGGGCCCTGAGCCTCTGATGAACTCATTGTGTCCTTTCCAACGGTCAATAGGGTGGGCTGAAGTGGTGTCACGAGCGCCCGACGGTGGGCCCAGGACGGCTCTGGGGGTGTGACACAGGGCCGGGCCGCCGCCTGTGGGGCGGCGAAGGTTCACAGCGGGCGGTTCACGTGTGGCTCGCCTGCCCGGCACGCGGCGCCTACGGGACGTGACTACTCGGGCAGCAACCCGCCCTCCTCCTCTCCGGTCAGCCGGGCCAAACTCTCCCGCACCTTTACCGGGAAGAGCTCCGGATGCCTGTCCAGCACGTCCAGCACACTCGCACGGTCCTCGCGACGGAGCGTATCGCGCAGAGGCAGTTCGGTGTCGGGTGCCAGAACCCACGTAGCCGCGGCCGACGGTGAGTACGGCAGGCCTTGCACGTGCTCGCGCCCCACACGAGTGTCCAGCACGGCGGGGGAGTCGAGCAGCTGTTCGAGTTTCTCGTGTCGGTCCGGCCCGGCCGAGGCGCCCTCTGCCGGGGATCGCCGGGGAACGTCCCCCGGAGCCCGGGACGGCAAGAATACATCCGCGATGTCACGCCAATGGGCCGCCCCGTCGCCGGGGTCTGTAGCTGTGTCGCCGCCGTCCAACTCGTCCCCGGTGACGCCGGAATCGACCACAGTCGTCGGATCTGTCTCGGCCGGTTCCCCGGCCTGGGTGCCTTCCGCAACAGCAGGCGGGGCATGGTCGGCCGGCCCCGGCGCGTTGGCGGCAGATGCCGGGGTCGCCTGGTCGAGCGTGCTCTCCTCCTCCGGCCGAACCTCGATGACCTGAGTGTCTGTTCGCAACGGGGGCAGGGTTTCGGCGTCTGTGGGCGACGTGCCCGGGCCGTCGTCGTCGGCCACCGGCTCGGCCAGCAGGTATTCCCTACCCCTGCGGTACAGGACCAGTTCCGGCCTCAAAGATCCCTCGC